>JBOIBB010000018.1:0-10989 GCA_050739335.1 Gammaproteobacteria bacterium | reverse complement strand
TAGTACATACTCGCTCCTGCGGCTCTGGCGTCACGCTAACCCGCGTCTATGGCCCCGCGGGGGTCAGCGCTCGCCAGCGCGAAAGTCATACTGTCTATACTCGTCGCGAGGATTCCCGGAGATTACAACTGGACGGCCGACGCATGAAGACACGATTGCTGTTTACGCTCGCGACCGCGGCGCTTGCCATGGTTGTCGCGGCCGGTGCCCTTGCGCAGTCCACGGGCCCGAAACTCTACAAGTGGGTGGACCAGCAAGGCGTGGTGCACTACGGCAGCAGCGTACCGCCGCAATATGCGGACCAGAAGCTCGAGGTGTTGAACAGCCAGGGCGTGACCGTTAAAACCGTCGAGGCAGCCAAGACCCCCGAGCAGCTTGCCAAGGAAAAGACGCAAAAAAAGGTGAGCGCACAAGAAACTGAGCAGCAGCAGAAGCAGCGCACCACCGACCAAATGCTGCTCGATACCTACACCTCGGTCGGCGACATCGAGCAGGACCGCAATACACGGCGCAAGGCCATGGACGCGCAGATCGGCGTGACCAATAACGCGATAGCCAGTCTCGAAAGCAGTCTCAAGGGCTACCGGCAGGAGCAAGCAACGCTCGGCAGGAAACACCAGCCGATTCCCGTTAGCCTGAAAAAAGACTTGGCCAGCACTGAGCAGCAGCTCGACGCCGACCACAAATTGCTGGGCACGCAGTTACAGCAACGCCAGGCGATGGAAGAACTCTTCAACGCTTACGTCAAGCGCTTCAAGGAACTGGCTAAAGATCGCGGTAACGGCGGCGATTGAGTGCCGGTAATCATCGGCGGGTTACCGGCGGCGCCCCCGGGCCATAGCCCGGCCTGCGGATCAGCTTTTTCCCGAATGGCCGAAGCCACCGGCGCCACGCGTGCTCCGCGTGAAATCCTCCACCACTTCAAAGTTTGCCTGCACTACCGGCACAATCACGAGTTGCGCAATCCGCTCGCCCGGTTGCATGGCAAAACTTGCCTGCCCACGATTCCAGCAGGAAATCAATACTTCACCCTGATAATCGGAATCAATCAACCCCACTAGATTTCCGAGCACGATGCCGTGCTTGTGGCCGAGTCCCGAACGCGGCAACAGCATCGCGGCGTAACCGGGGTCGGCAATATAAATGGCGAGGCCGCTGGGAATGAGTGCGCTTGCGCCGGGGGCAAGTGTCAGTGTCTCTTTGAGGCAGGCGCGCAAATCGAGCCCTGCCGAGCCCGCCGTCGCATACTCGGGCAGCGGAAACTCGCGGCCGATGCGCGCGTCGAGGAGCTTGAGTTTGACGCGCATGCCTAGCGGGCGGCCAGCAACCACATTAGACAGGCCGCGGGCAACGTGCGGTGATCAAGGCCACGAGGCGGCGCGCCAGATCGAGCTTGGAACCCTGTCCGAGTTCGAGCGTGCCGTCGCGCCAATACACCGTGAGCGCGTTGTCGTCGCGGTTGAAGGCCTTGCCGGCGCCGACCAGATTGGCGGCGATCAGATCGAGATGCTTCTTCTCGAGCTTGGCGCGCGCGTTGGTCTCAAGATCGCCGGTCTCCGCAGCAAAGCCCACCGTGAACGGCCGCAGCTTGCGTGCCGCCACTTCCGCAAGGATGTCGTGGGTGCGTACACAGGCGATATCCATGCTCTCGCTGCGCTTCTTGATCTTGGACGTGGCGACTGCGGCCGGCGTGTAATCGGCGACCGCCGCGATCGCTATAAAAATCTGCGCCTGTTCGATCTCGGCGAACACGGCTGAACGCATTTCGGCCGCGGTCTCGACATCAATGCGGCGCACATCGCGCGGCGTGGCGAGCTGCGTCGGCCCGCTCACCAGCACGACCTCGGCGCCGGCCTCGGCCGCGGCGCGCGCCATCGCGTAGCCCATTTTGCCGGAGCTGCGGTTGCTCAAGAAGCGTACCGGATCGATCGGCTCGCGGGTCGGGCCCGCAGTTACCAACACCCGCAGCCCCGCGAGCGAGCGCGCGGTATCCCCCAAGGCCGCAACGATCTCGGCCGGCTCGAGCATCCGGCCGCGTCCGGTTTCCCCCTCGGCGAGCTCCCCGAGTGCCGGGCCGAGCACGCGCACCGCGCGCGCGCGCAGGCGGCGCAGGTTGTCCTGCGTCACCGAGTTCTCCCACATCACCCAGTTCATGGCAGGGACTACGGCGATCGGCGCCTGCGTGGCAAGACACACAGCTGCAAGCAGATCTTCACTTGCACCGTGCGCGAGACGCGACAGGAATCCGGCACTCGCCGGCGCTACCAGCACCCGATCGGCCCAGCGCGCCATTTCGATGTGGCGCATGGCCGCCTCGGCCCGCGTGTCCCAGAGCTCGGTATGCACCGGGTGCGCAGACACCGCCTCAAAGGTGAGCGGGGTGACGAACCGCTGCGCTCCCGCGGTCATGATTACCTGTACCTCTGCGCCCGCCTCGCGCAAGCGCCGCACCAGATCCGGGCTCTTGTAGACTGCAATGCTGCCGGTTACGCCAAGGACAATGTGTGTGCCGTTCAGTTTCATGTGTGGCCCGAGAAAAAGGCGTACAGCTTACCTCGGCCCGTGCGACCCACCAAGCAAGGCTTTGCTAAACTGCCGCGGCGCAAAATTCCGGATCCACCAAGCTTTTTAACGTGTCGACCCTCGACCTGAATCTCACGAACCGGCGACTACCCGGTACTGGCATGCCTGACTGCAAGCACAGGCGCTGCGTGCAGTGCGCACCACGATGAGCACACCGGCAGCGTGGTTCGACCGTGGCCGGGAACTGCTCGCGGCTAACGCGCATGACACGCCGGCCTTCGCCGAAGGACTGCGTCTTTTAAAAAAGGCCGCGTTCGCAGACTCGATTGAGGCCCAGATTGCACTCGGCCACGTGTACGCTCGGTTCCACGCACTGCCGGACGCGCCCACAGAATGCGTTCGCTGGTACCGCGCCGCCGCCGAATGCCGCCATCCGGTGGCCATGGACCGCCTCGCGGATCTCTACATGCTCGGCCGCGGGCTCGTGCGTGACGACGCTGCGGCACTCGCCTGGTACACACGTACCGCTGCGCAAGTTTATCCACACGCACTGTGCAATCTCGCCTACATGCAGGATCACGGGCTGGGCACAGCCAGTGACCCGCGCGCAGCCACCGCGAATTATCTGCGGGCCACGGCCCTCGCCGATGCACGCGGCCTGTTCAACCTGGGGTTGCGCTACGCGGCTGCATCCGGGAATTCACGGGCCGCCGCATCCGCCTGCCTTGCGCTCGCGGCGTTCGCACAATATCCGCTCGCCAGCGAAGCCAGCGCGCGGCTCGAACTCACGCTCGACGCTGCGACGCGGGAACGCGCACGCGCGCTCACGGACGACCTGCGCCTGCACCTGCGGGCCTTCCAGCAACGTTTCGAATCGGACCGGGTGCTCGCCAACGACCCGCCGCGCGTGCTGCAGTTCGCCCTCGAAAATCTCGCCACGCTCGCTGAGCGCGCGTTCACGCTCGCGGGGAGCCAGGCCACCGATTGCGCTGCTGCGCCGGAGCCCGGGGCCCAGCAAGCGATCAGCGAATCACCGCGAATTTTCACTATCGACGATTTCGTGAACCCGAGCGAATGCGCGCATTTCATGGCGCTCGCCACAGCGCGCTTCGCGTCGGCAGACAAGGCCACAGACGAACGGCTCTCCGGCGAGCAGACCAAATTCAGCGGCGACGCCGCCACACTGCATATACCGGATGGCGATGCGGTGGTGCGCAACATCGAGCGGCGCATCGGCGCGGCTTTTGATCTGCCCGCGACGCATGTGGAACCCCTGTCGATCCTGCGTTACCGGCAAGCGGATTCCTACGCTCCGCACGTGGATTATTTTTCCCAGGCGCGACTCGAACACAAACGCCGCTTCGGCGACCGTTCCGGGCAGCGTATTGCGTCGTTCCTGGTGTACCTGCGTGCGCCCGAACAGGGCGGCGAAACCGAGTATCTGAAGCTCGGCCGCAAGGTCGCCGGTCGCCCACGTATGGCGCTCTGCCATCTCAACCTGACGGCATGGGGCGCGCCGGATGCGCACACGCTGCACACCGGCAGGCCGGTACTCAAAGGCGAGAAATGGCTGGCGCGGACGACGCTCCGGGAAAAACCCTTCTTCTAGCCCCCGGCGAGCAAGCGCACGCGTGCAAACCGGCGCTTGCCCGCCTGCACTACGCAGATCGTGCCGGCGGCAAGTTTCAGGTTGCGGTCGGAAATTTTCACCCCATCGATGCGCACTCCGCCCTGCTCGATCAGGCGGTTGGCCTCGGAATTACTGGCGGTGAGCCCGCACTGCGTCAGAAGTGCAGCCACCCCAACGTTGCGCTCCACGCGGATCTCGAATTCGGGCATGTCCTCGGGCAGCGCGCCTTGCTGGAAGCGCGCCACGAATTGCGCGTGCGCCGCGCGTGCGGCGCCGTCATCGTGGAAGCGCGCCACGATTTCCTCGGCCAGTAGAAACTTGATGTCGCGCGGGTTGGCGCCGACGGCAACCTCGCGTTTGAACTTTTCAATCTCAGCGAGCGGCCGGAAGCTCAGGAGCTCGAAGTAGCGCCACATGAGCGTGTCGGAAATCGACATGAGCTTGCCGACCATGTCGCCGGGCGCCTCGCTGATGCCGACGTAATTGCCGAGGGACTTCGACATCTTCTGCACGCCGTCGAGGCCCTCGAGGATTGGCATCGTGAGCACGATCTGCGGCGGCTGTCCGTATTGTTCCTGCAACTGCCGGCCGACCAACAGGTTGAATTTCTGATCGGTCCCGCCGAGTTCGACATCCGCCGCGAGCGCCACCGAATCGTAAGCCTGTGCCAGGGGATACAGAAACTCGTGGATGCCGATCGGCTGGCCGGCTTCGAATCGTTGCTTGAAATCGTCGCGTTCCAGCATGCGCGCCACGGTGTGATGCGCCGCGAGTTTCACGATGCCCGCAGCGCCCAAGGCGCCGAGCCAACGTGAATTGAACTCTACGCGGGTGCGCTCGGAATCCAGAATCTTAAAGATCTGTTCCTTATAGGTGACAGCGTTGGCGGCAATTTGCGCCTCGCTGAGCGGCGGACGCGTGACGTTCTTGCCGGTGGGATCGCCGATCATGCCGGTGAAGTCGCCGATCACGAAGATGACCTCGTGTCCCAGTTCCTGGAACTGGCGCAGCTTGTTGATCAACACGGTATGCCCGAGGTGCAGATCCGGCGCGGTCGGGTCAAAGCCGGCCTTGACGCGCAGCGGCCGCCCGGTGGCGAGCCGCGTGCTCAGTTCGGACTCAAGCAGTATCTCGTCAGCGCCCCGGCGCAGTTCGGCCAGAGCTTCCGCAGGCGTGGGCACGACAATAGGCTCCCGAAAGACACGCAAACACTAGAAAACAATCGAATTTATCCAGGTATCTCCATGATTTAACAGGGCTTGGAGTTGACCTGAACAATGCGGCCCGCTACTGTTGCCCAGACTTTGCACCGGGGATGGGAGCGCTTAAGTACACCGAGCAGTCAGCTCAGAGTGGATTATAAGCCCGACGGCGAATACTACATTCGCCACGCCGACAGGCCTCGGGTGCGCCGGCGTTTCTGGCTGGCCCTGCTAATAGTGGCCGCAAGCGCTTTAGTGCTCCAGCTCATCCAGATGCACAACACGTCCGCACCTCCGGTACCAGGCGCGGATCACGCTCAAGCTGTAGTTGCCGCGGCCCAGATCAATGTGCGACCAGCGCTGGGTGTTGCCGACATGCCACTTCCGGTCGCCGCGACCCGGGCTGCCGTGCCGACGGCTGGCGAAACTTCCGCGCTCACCGTTCGGTCAGGCGACAACCTCGGGCGCCTATTCGCGCAGCGCGGTCTCTCGCAATCCGATCTCGCGGCCATCCTGCGTTCCGGGCCCGACGCCAAGGGGCTGCGATCCGTGCGCGTGGGCCAGGTGGTCACCGTGATCCACAATGACAGCGGCCATGTGTTCGGGTTGAGCACCAGCCTTGATGCGGCGCGCGAGTTAATCGTGCAGGACACGACCCAGGGTTACAAGGCGAGCGTTGGCGCGATTCCCTTCAGCACCAGCCGAGCGTACGCGCACGGCGTCATCGAGAACTCGCTGTTCGACGCGGCGGAGCGCGCCGGTCTCTCCGACAAGGTCACGATGCAGTTGATTCATTTGTTCGGCTGGGACATTGATTTCGCACACGACGTGCGCAGCGGTGACGCGTTCACTGTGCTCTACCAGAAATTCAGGCGCCAGGGCGGAGCCGAAACCGACGGACCGATCCTCGCCGCGGAATTTACCACACAGGGTGAGACTTACCGCATGATTCGCTTCCAGGCACCGGATGGCACCGTTGGCTATTACACACCGAAAGGCAACAGCGTGCGCAAGGCTCTGTTGCGTGCGCCCGTCGCTTTCACGCGCATCAGCTCGGGTTTCAGCCTGCATCGCATGAACCCCGTGCTGCACTACATCCGTCCGCACTACGGCACCGACTACGCGGCGCCCATGGGCACGCCGATCGTGGCGGCCGGTGATGGACGCATCGTCTTCCGCGGTCGCAAGGGCGGATTCGGGCGCTGCATCGTCATCAACGACGGCGGTGGTTACACCACGCTGTACGGACATATGTCGCGCTTCCGTGCCGGCCAGCAGGTCGGCAGCCGTGTGCAACAGGGTGAAATCATCGGCTTCGTCGGCATGTCCGGCGAGGCCACGGGCCCGCATCTGCACTACCAGATCATGGTCCACGGCGTACCGCGCAACCCGCGCACCTTGAAGCTTCCGGACGGCCCGCCGGTACCCGCCAAGTACCGTTCGGCTTTTCTGCAGGAGGTCAACGTGTTGCTCGCGCAGATGAGCAACGACGCAAATGTACGGGTCGCAGCGAGCAGCAACGCGGTTGGCGGCGGTGCCGCCAAGGTGAGCCGCACACAATAAGTGTGGCGCACGGCGGCCGCGAGCGTGAGCGATTGTTTCATCGGCCTGATATCGGGCACCAGCAGCGATGGCGTGGACGCGGCGCTCGTCGAGTTCGGGCCCGCGCCGCGCCTGCGGCACGCGGGCTTTCTTGCGTATCCCGATGCGCTGCGCTCGCAGGTTCTGGCCTTTGCGGCCCAGCGGTATTCCGGCGACCCGGTGGATCAACTCGGTGCGCTCGACCACCAACTCGGCGAGCTGTTCGCCGCCGCGGCGCTGGCAGTGCTGCGGCAATCCGGCACGCTCGCCGCACAGGTGCTGGCGATCGGCAGCCACGGTCAAACCGTACGCCATCGCCCCCGCAGCGCGCAGCCTTTCACGCTGCAAATCGCTGATCCCAATATCATCGCCGCGCGCACCGGCATCACCACGGTCGCCGATTTCCGCCGTCGCGATCTGGCGGTGGGGGGTGAAGGCGCGCCGCTGGTACCGGCGTTTCATCGATCGGTATTCGCGGATCGCAACGAGACCCGCGCGGTGGTCAACATCGGCGGTATTGCCAACCTCACGTTGCTGCCCGCGGCGGACGGCACGGTGAGCGGTTTCGATACCGGCCCCGGTAACGTGCTGTTGGACTCGTGGAGCCGAGAATATTTGCATAAGCCGCACGACGAAAACGGCGAATTCGCAGCCACTGGCAAAATCCACGCGGCGCTGCTGGCGGATTTACTGAGTGATGAGTATTTCCGCCGGTCGCCGCCCAAGAGCACCGGCCGGGAATATTTCAATGACGCCTGGCTTCAATACAGATTGGCAAACCACAAAATATCCGCGGCGGATGTCATGGCGACCTTGTGCGAACTGACGGCGCGCTCCATTGCCGACGCGGTGGCAGGCTGCAAGCCCCTGGTAAGGCGCGTGCTACTTTGCGGTGGCGGCATGTACAACCGCACGCTCATGCAGCGACTCGACGCACTGCTGCCAGATTGCCAGCTCGGCACCACCGCCGACTTCGGCATATCTGCCGACTGGGTGGAAGCCGCGGCTTTCGCTTGGCTGGCGCGCGAAACTCTCGCCGGCCGGCCGGGTAATTTGCCCGCAGTCACCGGTGCGAGCCGTGCGGCGGTGCTGGGCGCAATCTATTCCGCCTGAGTGCCTACGGCACTCAGGATGGGCGTTTCAATCCGCACCTACCCAGGCACCGAGGCTCCGCCCAGGATCCTGCCCGAACGGACCGGAGAATCATCCGGAAACCGTGCTGTAGCGTGGCGTCCGTTTCTCGAATTAAAACAGGAGATCATTTTCAACTGCCGGACGGCGATCCGCTAGTGCAGGGCGAGGCGGATTTTTCCGTGAGTGCTGCGCGTGTGTGCCGGCCGGGAGCGCGCAGGATGATGTGAGCAAACGGGCAAGGGCATACGCACGGGAGCACGCGCAAATCGCGGTGTGCACCGCCGTCGGTCGGCCGGTTGGTAAACCAGCGAAAGTTGCAACCTGGCGGCGCTCAAACCGAGAACGATGAGCCGCAGCCGCAGGACGTCACCGCATTGGGGTTACGGATCACAAACTGGTCACCCTCGAGCCCCTCGGTGTAATCGACTTCCGCGCCTGCGAGGTACTGGAAGCTCGTGGCATCCACGACCAGCATTACGCCAGCATTGCTTACTCGGGTGTCACCAGCCTCGAGCTTTTCGTCGAGGCTGAAGCCGTACTGAAAACCCGAACAGCCACCGCCGCTCACCTGGACCCGCAGCATCAGGGCGTGATTGCCCTCCTGCTCGATGATCTGCTTGACCTTGCGAGCGGCAGCATCGGTGAATATCAGGTGTGGCTTTGCGGTTTGGGTTTCCATGCGGGAACTCTTGGAGAACTCCCGAATTATAGCTCAGCCCTCCTGCAGGGCTCCGTGCACCGAAGGTGTCACCGGTTCTTCCGGCTGCTGGTGGCTCAGCGCCAGCACCGGACCTGCGGGTTTGTGCACCATCTTGCCGTCGACTGCCGCTCCGACGCTCATCTCGATGAGGTTGTAGTACACGTCGCCGGTAACGCGCGCGCCAGCGCCAATTTCCAAGCGCTGGCTGGCGTACACGTCTCCTTCCACCGTGCCGTTGATGGTGACATGCGGCACGCGGATCTCGCCCTTGATGATGCCGTGCTGGCTCAGGCTGAGCAGCGACTCTTCACCGCCGCTGGCGCTGACATTACCTTGAATGCTGCCATCCACGTGCAGCCCGCCGCCGAAGCTCACGTTGCCGTGAATCTGGGTATTGCGGCCGATCAACGTATCGATGCGCGTTGCCGGACGCGGATTTTTGCTACTGAACATTCGCCACCTCCTGACCACTCACTTTTTGCCACGCAAAATTCTGCTGTACGGGATCGTGGCCATTCTCGTGTACCGTCACCGTCACACTGTCCGGCACAAAACCCGCGGGCAACACCACGCCGCCGGCGAGGTTCTGAAAATACTGGAACCCGAAATTGAGCGGCGCGTTACCCTTGGCCGCGAGCTGAGCGACGTCGAAGCTCTGCGGTTCGCCGTGCCGCGCGCCCGCAATCTTGATGTCCAGGCTCCCGGTCACCTTGAGGTCCCGGGTACGCACCTGCACCAGCACCAGTTGATAGCGATACAGGCCGGGGGGGTCGCCCGCAATGAATTTGAGACTCTGCACGTATATGCCTTCTTCACCCTTGGCGGGTGACACAATGCCCTTGTAGAAAGCCACTTCTTCCTGCAGGGCCAGCAATTGTGACTGGCTCGTTTCGAGATCCGTTTGCACCTGCGCGCGTGCCGTGTGGTCCACCGCGCGCTCGCGCTGCAGTACTACGATCTGCTCCTGGAGTTCGGCCTGCTGGTGCTGCAGTTCGTCGACGCGGGTTTGCAGTTGCATGGCGCTCACGCGATCATAGCCCGCACGGTATTCGCCGAACGCGAAAGCCGCGAGCACCAGGATAACGACCACGAGCAACGTGGCCCCTGTTAACAACCAGCGCCGGAACGGGCGATGGTGCCTGACCACGAGCTGTTTCGGCATCCGAATCGATCCACATGACTGTCATTCAGTGAAACCTATGGTAACTACTCGCACCGTGCCAAACTACCCCGCGCGGCAGCGCGATAAAATCCTATGCAACAATGCATTTAACTATAATAAATCCAGGAGCAGCACAGACTGTGTGCAGGTTTATCACATTGTGACGATTCCGCAGCGCCGATTGTCAGGCTTTTTGCTACGTTCGGCAGATTGCTCGCAAAGACAAAGCCACATGTGATGCTCTGGTTGCTCGCGTTCCACATAATTTTTATGGTGACTTGGTTTGCCGGGCTGTTTTACCTCCCGCGCTTGTTCGTGTATCACACCACGACGCGGGATGCGGCGAGCCTGCAGCGTTTCATCACGATGGAGCGACGGCTGTTCACGATCATGTCAATCGGCGGCCTCGGCACCATCGTCTTCGGACTAGCCCTGCTGTTCGGGTGGTTCCTGCCGGTTCCGGGATGGCTGCAGGTCAAACTGGTGCTGGTCGCGATCCTGATCGCCTACCACATCTATTGCGGACGCCTGCTCGCAAGCTTCCGTGCCGGGAACAACCGCCACAGCGCGGGTTTTTATCGCGCTTTCAACGAGGTCCCTTCACTGCTGCTCGTCGCGATCGTGATCCTGGCAGTAGTGAAGCCGTTCTAAAACGCGCCGGCCCGCGGTTCGGCGTCACACTCTCAGATTTTGTCTTGGGTGTAATTCTCGAGCCCCACGCGCTTGATCAGGTCCAGCTGAATCTCCAGCCAGTCAATGTGATCCTCCTCGCCGGCGAGGATCTCAGCGAAGAGCTCGCGGCTCACGTAATCCTTGTGGCCTTCGCAGTAACCAATGGCTTCACGCAGCAGCGGGGCCGCTTCCATCTCCAGGCGCAAATCACACGCGAGTATGTCCTGGACGTCTTCGCCGACGTAGAGCTTGCCGAGATTCTACAGATTCGGCAGTCCGTCCAGAAACAAGATGCGCTCAATCAAGCGATCGGCGTGTTTCATCTCATCCACGGACTCCTTGTACTCATGCTCATCCAGCTCCTTGAGGCCCCAATTCTTGTACA
>JBOIBB010000017.1:0-12702 GCA_050739335.1 Gammaproteobacteria bacterium | reverse complement strand
TCGTGTAGTTTCCATACTTTTGTCCGCAGGATGTAAGACTAGGCAAGACTACACGGGCCGTGATTCTCACAAAAAAGGTAGTCACATATTCCTGCGGTACTCCCCACCGACATCGTACAGCGCATGGCTGATCTGGCCGAGTGAGTGGGTTTTCACCGCTCGCATCAGCGCTTCGAAGATGTTCGTGCGTTCGCGGGCGGTGTCTTGCAAGTAGCGCAGGCCGTGGCCGTCGTGGACTTGCTTGACGGGGGCGTCCGCCGAATCAACTTCGTGCGCGTGGCCGGTTTCGCCTGACGGCGCCAAGGGGTTGCGGACCTTGCGGAAGTTCTCGACGTTGGAAATCTGCTGGTGTTTTTCCGCCTCGTTCGAGCGGATCAACTTGATCTTGGTCGCGACCTCGCCGGCGTGTTCCTTGGGCAGGAAGGTGTTGACGCCGATGATCGGCAGCGAGCCGTCGTGCTTTTTCTGCTCGTAGTAGAGCGATTCCTCCTGGATCTTGCCGCGCTGGTACATGGTGTCCATGGCGCCGAGCACACCACCGCGCTCGGAGATCGCCTCGAATTCCTTGTACACGGCTTCCTCCACCATGTCGGTGAGCCGTTCGATGATGAAGCTGCCCTGCCAGGGATTCTCGTTGAAGTTCAGGCCCAGTTCGTGGTTGATGATCAACTGGATCGCGACCGCACGGCGCACGGATTCCTCGGTAGGCGTGGTGAGCGCCTCGTCGTAGGCGTTGGTGTGCAGTGAGTTGCAGTTGTCGAAGATCGCGTAGAGCGCCTGCAGCGTCGTACGAATGTCGTTGAACTGGATTTCTTGGGCGTGCAGCGAGCGTCCCGACGTCTGGATATGGTACTTGAGCATCTGGCTGCGCTCGTTCGCACCGTAGCGCTCGCGCATGGCGCGCGCCCAGATGCGTCGCGCCACCCGGCCGATGACCGAGTACTCGGGGTCCATGCCGTTCGAGAAAAAGAACGATAGATTGGGCGCGAAATCGTCCACCGACATCCCGCGCGCGAGGTAATACTCGACGATGGTGAATCCGTTCGAGAGCGTGAACGCGAGCTGGCTGATGGGGTTCGCGCCGGCTTCGGCAATGTGGTAGCCCGAGATCGAAACCGAGTAGAAGTTTCTGACCTTGTGGTCCACGAAATACTGCTGAATATCCCCCATCATGCGCAGCGCAAACTCGGTGGAAAAGATGCAGGTGTTCTGGGCCTGATCTTCTTTCAGGATGTCGGCCTGCACGGTGCCGCGCACGCGGTGCAGGGCATCGGCCTTGATGCGCGCGTAAGTTTCGGCATCCACCATCTGGTCGCCGGTAGCGCCGAGCAGCGCGAGGCCGAGACCCTTGTTGTCTTCGGGAAGCTTGCCGGCATACTGCGGGCGCGGCTGGTTCTTGTACAGGGAGGCGATCTTTTTCTCGGCCGCCGCCCAGCGGGCCGGGTCTTCCTTCAGGTATTTCTCTACCTGCTGGTCGATGGCCGTGTTCATGAACATGGCGAGGATCATCGGCGCCGGGCCGTTGATCGTCATGGACACGGAGGTCTTGGGATCGCAGAGGTCGAAGCCGGAATAAAGCTTCTTCATGTCGTCGAGCGTGGCGATCGAGACTCCGGAGTTGCCGATCTTGCCGTAGATATCGGGGCGCTCGGCGGGGTCTTCGCCGTAGAGCGTGACCGAATCGAAGGCAGTCGAGAGCCGCGAAGCCGGCCGGCCGTGCGCGAGGTAATGAAAGCGGCGATTGGTCGCTTCGGGTGTGCCTTCGCCCGCGAACATGCGCGTCGGATCTTCGCCGATGCGGCGGTAGGGATATACGCCTGCGGTATAGGGGTAGCCGCCCGGCAGGTTTTCTTTCATCAGAAACCGCAAGAGGTCAGCCCAGCTTTTATAGTTGGGCGGCGCGAGCTTGGGGATTTTTTCGTGTGACAGGGATTCGACGTAGTTCTCGCCCTTTACCGGCTTGCCGCGCACCAAGTAACTATGCTGCGGATCGGTGATGCCTTTCTCACGTTCCGGCCAGCCGCGCAGCAGCTCCAAGGCCTCGCTGGAAATTTCTTTGATGGCTTCGTTGTAGCGTTCGCGCAGCGTGAGCAGGCTGCGGTCAGCCTCGCCTTGCAACCGCGCGGCGTCATAAGGATGTAGCGCCTGCGGGAGCTGCGCATCGCCCAAGTCCTTCAGCGATTCGTAGTAATGCTGCGCGCGGTCAGCCGCCTCTGCCTGCTGCTCGATGCTCTTGTTGATTCCACGGCCCTGTTCGGCGATCTCGGCGAGATAGCGCACGCGCTTGCCGGGAATCAATACCGTCGCGCGTGGCTCTTTGATCGAGGTGTCGACCTTCGGTGTCCATTGGTCCGCTGGCAAGTGCAATTTCTCGCGCAACAGCCGGCAGAGATTCACGAACATCCAGGTGACGCCAGGGTCGTTGAACTGGCTCGCGATCGTCGGGTACACCGGCACTTGATCGTCGGTCAACTTGAAGGCCACGCGGTTGCGCTTCCACTGCTTGCGCACGTCGCGCACCGCGTCCTCGGAGCCGCGCCTGTCGTATTTGTTGATGATGACGAGCTCCGCGTAATCCAGCATGTCGATCTTCTCGAGCTGGCTGGCGGCGCCGTAGTCGCTCGTCATCACGTAGGCGGAAAAATCCACGAGGTCCACAATCTCGGAATCGCTCTGGCCGATGCCCGCGGTCTCGACCAGCACCAGGTCGTAACCCTGGGCGCGCAGGAAACAGATGGCGTCTTTGAGCATGGCACTCGTTGACACATGCGCGCGGCGCGTGGCCATGGAGCGCATGAACACGCGGTGGCTGCGCAGCGAGTTCAAACGGATGCGGTCACCCAAGAGCGCACCACCAGTACGCCGGCGCGTCGGGTCCACGGCCAGCACCGCAATGCGCATCTTGGGGAAGGCGTGCAGAAAACGCAGGATCAATTCGTCGATGACGCTGGATTTGCCCGCACCGCCCGTCCCGGTGACGCCCACGACCGGCACCTTTTTGCCCGCCAAGTCCCATTGCTTGCGCAGATGCGCAAACTCGGCGTCGCCGATGACGCCGGCCTCAATCGCGGTAAGCATGCGGCCGATGGAGATTTCATCGTCCGGCGAAACCTTGGTGGGTTCATGCGGCAGTTCGCGGTGCCGGCGCGCACGCTCCACCACGTCTTCGATCATGTGCACCAAGCCCATGTGCATGCCGTCGTTCGGGTGGTACAGGCGCTCCACGCCGTAAGCCTCGAGTTCCTTGATTTCCTCCGGCGTGATGGTGCCGCCGCCGCCACCGAACACGCGGATGTGGCTCGCGCCGCGTTCTTTCAGCATGTCGATCATGTATTTGAAGTACTCGATATGCCCGCCCTGATAGGAACTCATGGCGATGGCATCGGCGTCTTCCTGCAGCGCCGCGCGCACCACGTCTTCCACGGAACGATTGTGCCCCAAGTGAATTACTTCCACGCCCTGCGACTGGATGATGCGGCGCATGATGTTGATGGCGGCATCGTGGCCGTCGAAGAGGCTCGCGGCGGTCACGAAGCGCAGCGGCAGCTTGGTGGCTGCGACAGCCGCGGTTTCGTTTGAGTTGGGAACGGGCGTGCTCATGGGAATCTCGATGTCAGGTCCTAAGGCATTTTATAGCGGCAAGCGGCCCACGGGCGAGGTTGCGCGGTTATTCGAGACGCGGGCGCAGTTCGCGTAAGGAGCGGATCATGGCGTAGGCGCCCGCACCGAAGGGCACCAGTACGGCCAGCAGGAACCCCACGCCGAGGTGTGAGAGGTTGTGCACCCGTACGCCAGTGTGCACGCCGGCGACGCCGAGGTCGGGGTAAACGAAACCCGCGATGCCGAGCGCTACGAAGGCGAGCCCGCCCCAGAGGAGGGTACGCCCCGCCACCATGCGCGCGACGCGGGTACGGGTCTGGTCGTCGAGCTTGCGCCGCGCCATCCACGCTCCGACCAGTGCGCCGAAGAGGATCTGCATACACATGGTGCCGAGTCCGAAGAGCAGGCCTGGCAGAAAGCCGAAGGCCGGGCCGGGCATGGCCGGCGCGAGTACGGTATAGACGATGAGCGCGAAGGCGCCGGTGCCCCAGCCGGCCACGAACCCATGCACCAGCGGCATGTAGCCCGGCAGAGCACGCGGCTCGTCGGAGCGGTCGAGGCTGTGGCTGTGGAACAGGTGCAGGAGCCGGTGGCGGCGCAGGGCGTACCAGCCGGACAGCACCATGAGGATGCCCACGACTATATATAGAGCGAAGTTCCAGCGCTCCGAGAGGATCAGCCAGGTTATGGCGAAATACGCGATTTCGCTGGCGATGGCGCGCTGCAGGGTAAAGGCCGCGGAAAACAGCAGGCCCGTGCGCATGCCGCCGCGGCTGCTGTAACTCCCGATCGAATAGCTGAAGGTGATGGGCCAGGTGTGTTCATCGGGCGTGATGCCGTGGATCACGCCGAGAAAAAACGCGGTCAGGAGCGCGAGACCCGGTCCGAGCCCGGCCGCGGGGTTCCACAAGTTGAGGTTGAAGAAATCCATTTGGCCGCGGCGTCCGCTCGCTAACAACGCGCGGCCAAATCGAACCGGCCGCGCAGGGGGCAATTATAGAGGGGCGGTCAACCGGTCCAGTCCGGTCAGATGAAAGGTTATAATGCAGCGCCCCGTCGTTCAGGGTGTTTGCAAGACGCATGCCGCGGCTGCCCGGCCGGCACCGCGATCCGGGCTGGCGCCCATTTTCCTGCTTTCATTGTGCAACTGGTCTGTATTTCCCGGAGGATTTATGGAGCTATTCAGCACGCTCGACACCATGGGGCATGAACAGGTGGTGTTTTTCCATCACCCGGAATCCGGACTCAAGGCCATCGTCGCCATCCACAACACTGTGCTCGGCCCGGCACTCGGTGGCCTGCGCATGTGGCCGTACCACAATGAGCAGGAAGCCGTGATCGACGTGCTGCGCCTGGCGCGCGGCATGACCTACAAGGCCGCGGTCTCGGGACTGAACGTGGGCGGTGGCAAGGCCGTGATCATGGGCGACCCGTCCATCAAGACGGAAGCGCTGTTCCGCGCCTTCGGGCGCTTCGTGCAGTCGCTCGGCGGCCGTTACGTCACGGCCGAGGACGTGAATACCGACGTGCAGGCCATGGAATACATTTTCATGGAGACTGACTATGTGACCGGCGTGCACCCGGCGCACGGCGGCTCGGGCGACCCTTCGCCATTCACCGCGCTCGGGGTGATCCAGGGAATCAAGGCCTGCCTCGCAAAGAAATACGGGCACACCGATCTCTTCAAGATGAGCTACGCGGTGCAGGGCCTCGGGCACGTGGGCTTCCTGATCGTGAAGCATCTGCGCGATGCCGGCGCCCAGGTATTCGTGACCGACCTCGAGAAGCAGCAGAATCGCATCGATGCCTGCGTGGCGCTCGGCGCGGAGGCTGTGAAGTCGGATGACATCTACAGCGTGCCGGCCAAGGTGTTCGTGCCCTGCGCCTTGGGTGCCACGATCAACGAACAGACCATTCCGAAGTTGCGCTGCGAAATCATCGCGGGCTCGGCCAACAACCAGCTCGCCAACGATGCCTGCGGTGACGAACTCGAAAAGAAACACATTCTGTACGCCCCCGACTACGCCATCAACGCCGGCGGCCTCATGAACGTCTCGCTCGAACTGCAGGGTTACGACCGCGAGCGTGCCAATCACATGGTCAGCGGCATCTACGACAATATCGCCCAGATCTTCCGCTTGGCAGAGAAAGAAAAGTTGCCCACCTACAAGGCCGCGGACCGCGTGGCCGAGAGCCGCATTGCCGCCGTGGGCCAGCTCAAGCAGCCGACCATCAACCAGGCGTACGCACGGCATTTTGCCGGCCGCAGGCATGGGACACACTGATACCGCAGCCGCCGCGCACGCCGGCGACATGATCGGCTTGCGGTCATGAGCGACGATGCATCGCGGCCAAGACGGCCGCGCTTAGAGTAATTTTGGAAACATCATTGGCTGCCATCGACACCCACATCAACGAAGAACTCGATCTGCTGCGCGAGAGCGTGCGGCGTTTCGCGGAAGCTGAAATCGCGCCGCGCGCGGCCGAGATCGATGTGAAGGCCGAGTTTCCGCACGATCTCTGGAAAAAGCTCGGCGCGCTTGGGCTCCTCGGCATGACGATTCCCACCAAGTACGGCGGTGCGGGCCTGAGTTACCTCGCGCACGTGGTGGCGGTGGAGGAGATCTCGCGCGCCTCGGCCTCCGTGGGGCTTTCCTACGCAGCGCATTCCAATCTGTGTCTGAATAACCTGTTTCACAACGCCAACGAGGCGCAACGCCAGAAGTACGTGGCGAAGCTCTGCAGCGGCGAATGGGTCGGTGCGCTCGCCATGAGCGAGCCGGGCGCCGGTTCCGATGTGGTGGGTTCGATGAGTTGCCGTGCCGTCAAGCAAGGCGATCAGTGGATTGCCAACGGCAACAAGATGTGGATCACCAACGGCCCGGAGGCCGACGTGCTGCTGGTGTACATGCGCACCGCCGGGCCGGAAGCCCGCCACAAGTGTGTGACGGCGTTCCTGATCGAGAAAGGCATGCGGGGCTTCAGCACCGCGCAGAAACTCGACAAGCTCGGCATGCGCGGCTCGCACACCTGTGAACTGGTGTTCGAAGATTGCGAGATTCCCGCGGAAAACGTGCTCGGCGAGGTCAACGAAGGTGTGTATATATTGATGCGCGGCCTCGACGCCGAGCGCCTGGTGCTCTCCGGCGGGCCGCTCGGCATCATGCAGGCGGCGCTCGATGTGGTGCTGCCCTACGTGCGCGAGCGCAAACAGTTCGGCAGGCCCATCGGCGCGCACGAAATCATGCAGGCCAAACTGGCCGACATGTTCGTGGCACTGCAGGCATCACGCGCCTTCAGTTACCGCACCTGTGAGTGCTTCGACCGTGGCGAGGACTCGCGCAAAGATGCGGCCGCGTGCCTGTTGTTTGCTTCGGAGAACGCGGTGAAGGTTGCGCTCGAAGCGATTCAGGCGCTCGGCGGCAACGGCTACATCAACGAATTCCCCACCGGGCGGCTGCTGAGGGATGCCAAGCTCTACGACATCGGTGCCGGCACCAATGAGATACGGCGTATGCTGATCGGCCGCGAACTCTTCAGCGATAAATAGTGCTGCGTGCTGAGTACTGCGGACGGAGCCAAGCTGGGTTTTTACGCAGCACCCAGCACGCAGAACGCAGTACCTGTTTTGATTATGGAGAATGCTGTTATGCCAAATGATCCTGTTGTTATTCTTTCCGCCCGCCGCACCGCGATCGGCTCGCTGCTCGGGCAGTTCACGCCGGTTACCTCCCCGCAGCTCGGTTCGGCCGCGATCCGTGCCGCCGTTGCCGATGCGCACATCAAGCCCGAGGAGATCGACGAAGTCATCATGGGTTGCGTGCTGCCTGCGGCGCTCGGCCAGGCGCCCGCTCGCCAGGCCGCGCTCGGCGCCGGCCTCCCGAAGTCGGTCGGTTGCACCACCATCAACAAGGTGTGCGGTTCCGGCATGAAAGCCACGATGTTTGCCCATGACTTGATCGTGGCCGGCACCGCCAAGCTCATGGTCGCGGGCGGCATGGAATCGATGACCAATGCGCCGCACATGTTGCACGTGCGCGGCGGCGTCAAATACGGCGAGTCGAAGTTGATCGATCACATGGCCTGGGACGGACTCACCAATCCCTACGACGGCCAGGCCATGGGCGTGTGCGGTGAGCTGTGCGCCGATAAATATCATTTCACCCGCGCGCAACAGGATGCTTTTTCGGTGGAGTCGGTGAAGCGCGCGCAACGCGCCATTCAGGACGGGTCGTTTGCCGCGGAAATCGTGCCGGTGACGGTCAAAACCCGCAAGGGCGACCTGAGCGTGGCGACCGACGAGGAGCCGGGGCGCTGCAATATCGAAAAGATTCCGAGCCTGCGTCCGGCGTTCAAGAAGGACGGGACTGTGACTGCCGCGAGCTCGTCCTCCATATCGGACGGTGCTGCGGCGCTGGTGCTGATGCGCGAGAGCCTCGCGAAGCAGCAGGGCCTGAAGCCCCTGGGACGCATTCTGGGGCACGCGAGTTTTGCCCAGGAGCCCGTGTGGTTCACGACCTCGCCGGTGAGCGCGATCGACCGGCTGCAGAAGAAGCTTGGCTGGTCCGAGAAGGACGTGGATCTCTACGAAATCAACGAGGCTTTCGCCGTGGTCACGATGGCCGCAATGCATGACTTGAAGCTTCCGCACAGCAAAGTGAACATAAACGGCGGCGCCTGCGCATTGGGCCACCCGATCGGCTGTAGCGGTGCACGTCTGATCGTGACCCTGTTGCACGCGCTCAAGGCGCATCATCTCAAACACGGCATCGCATCGCTGTGCATCGGCGGTGGAGAAGCCACGGCGATTGCTTTAGAGCTGGCATGACCAGCTCATCGCCGTGGGCGATCGCAGTCGAGATGCTTTGATGCGCATGCCGACCAGTTTGGCAGCGATCGTGGCGTGAGCTCTGCAATCCCGGGACCTTAGGCGAGTACGGAATGGCGGTAATCAAATCCATCCTCGACACCAACGGCAAGGAGTTTCTTGCCAACCGCACGCACATGGAAGCGCTGGTCAAGGATTTGCGTGCGACGCTCACCAAGACGGCGCTCGGCGGGAACGAACGGGCACGCAAAAAACATACGGATCGCGGCAAGCTCTTGCCGCGCGACCGGGTTGAGGCGTTGCTTGATCTGGGATCGCCCTTTCTTGAACTCTCGCCACTGGCTGCCAACGGCATGTACGATGATGCCGCACCCGCGGCGGGAATCATCACCGGCATCGGCCGGGTACATGGCCGCGAGGTCATGGTGGTCGCGAACGACGCGACCGTGAAGGGCGGCACGTATTTTCCAATGACCGTGAAGAAACACCTGCGCGCGCAGCAGGTGGCGCTCGAGAACCGTCTGCCCTGCATTTATCTCGTGGATTCGGGTGGTGCCTTCCTGCCGCTGCAGGACCAGGTGTTTCCCGACCAGGAACATTTCGGGCGCATTTTCTACAACCAAGCGCGGCTCTCGCGCGAGCGCATTCCGCAGATTGCGGTCGTCATGGGTTCCTGCACCGCGGGCGGCGCCTATGTGCCGGCCATGTGCGATGAGGCCATCATCGTGCGTAACCAAGGCACGATTTTCCTCGGCGGGCCGCCGCTGGTGAAAGCCGCGACCGGCGAGATCGTGGATGCGGAAACCCTCGGCGGCGGCGAAGTGCACAGCAAGATCTCCGGCGTCACGGATCATCTGGCCGAAGATGATGCGCACGCACTCGCGATCGCGCGCGACATCGTCGCGCATCTGAATTACCGGCGCCCCGACTGGCTGACGCAACAGGAATCCAGCGAACCCCGTTATCCGGCCGACGAGCTTTACGGCGTAGTGCCGCCGGAGACGCGTTTCCCCTACGACGTGCATGAAGTCATCGCGCGGCTCGTGGATGGTTCGGAGTTTCAGGAATTCAAGGCGCTCTATGGCAAAACGCTGGTCACGGGCTTTGCGCATCTGCATGGCTATCCCGTGGGCATCATCGCGAACAACGGCATCCTGTTCTCGGAGTCCGCGCTCAAGGGCACGCATTTCATTGAACTTTGTGAGCAGCGGCGCGTGCCGCTGGCGTTCCTGCAGAACATCTCGGGCTTCATGGTCGGCAAGAAGTACGAGCAGGGCGGCATCGCCAAGGACGGTGCTAAGATGGTGACCGCCGTCGCTTGCGCCACGGTGCCGAAGTACACCGTCTTGATCGGCGGCTCGTTCGGCGCCGGCAACTACGCCATGTGCGGACGTGCCTACGGTGCGCGCTTTTTATGGATGTGGCCGAACGCACGCATTTCCGTCATGGGTGGCGAACAAGCGGCCTCGGTACTCGCGACCGTGAAGCGCGACGGCATCGAAGCCAAGGGCGGCAAGTGGAGCGCAAAAGAAGAAGAAGCTTTCAAGGCACCGCTGCGCGCACAATACGAGAACCAAGGGCACCCCTATTATTCAAGCGCGCGTCTGTGGGACGACGGCGTGATTGATCCCGCCGATACCCGTCGCATCCTCGGCATGGCGCTTGCGGTCGCGGGAAACGCGCCGCTCGAAACGGGCGGACGTTACGGCGTGTTCCGGATGTAAGGGCAGCGCGGCGTTGCGGGCGATTCGTTGGTGAGTGGATCTGCGGCAGCGGTAACACGCTTGCCGGTGCATCAATTCATCGTGCTACGCGGAAGGTAAGGTTGTAGCGCCAGGCACCGGCGGGGGTGTTCTTATCGTCCTTGACTGGCAACACGCCGTGATAACGCATGCGCGCGGGCCCGCCCCAGACCACCACGTCGCCGTGCATGAGTGGTATCCGTTGCTGTGGCGCGTTGCGTGCAAGACCGCCGAAGAGAAAATTTGCGCCGAGACCGAGCGACACCGAGACGATCGGTGCGTGCCGGTCGCGTTCGTCCTGGTCGCGGTGCAGGCTGAGGCGCGTGCCGGGGGCATAGCGATTGATCAGACAGACATCGGGTGCGTAGTTTTCAAAGCCCGCCGCCTGTGCAGCAGTACGTGAGAGCGAGCGGAACAGATCCGGCATCGGTGGCCAGGGCTTTTCGATCAGCGGATCGATTTCCGTGTAGCGGTATCCACTGCGATCGCTGTACCAGCCGAGCGCACCGCAGTTGCTCATCGCGACCGACATGCGCTGGCCGCCAGGCGTGACCAAGTGACGAAACGGCGAGCGCGCGGTGATTTGCACGATCGCGTCCAGGAGTTCGTCAGCTACGGCGCGCGCAAAACCGCGCAGCACGCAGGCGCCCGGGGCGAGTTCTTCACGGCCGGGGCCGGGCGGGTCGTCAAAGAGTGGCAGCGTCGTGCAGGACATATTCTTAGTGTGCCTCAGTTGTGCACCGCGTGTGGCCGTGCGGTTGCCCAGGGCCGGGGCCGGCGCCTATCATGGCCACCGGCTGCCGGTCGTGTACGGCAGCCGCGCAAGCATTCCGCCTTCTGCAGTTATCCGGCGCGCCACCGCGAAGGCGTGTGATCCTGAGTATGCAGCGCCGCTCACGCTCCGCTGCGTGACAAGGGAATCCTCGAAGTATGTCTGAAGTCGTATTGCAGGAAACCGACGCGCGTGGCGTGGTGACGCTCACGCTCAATCGCCCGGAAAAACACAACGCGTTTGACGCGGCGTTGATCGCCGAGCTCACGCGTAAGCTCCAGCAGCTCAACGCCGATGCCAAGACACGCATCCTGATTCTCACCGGCGCCGGAAAGTCGTTCTCGGCCGGTGCGGATCTCTACTGGATGCGCTCCATGGCCAAGTTCAGCGAGGCCGAGAACATCGAGGATGCGCTCAAGCTCGCCGAGCTTCTGGATGTGCTCAACGCGTTGCGTGTTCCGACCATCGCGCGGGTAAATGGCGCGGTGTTCGGCGGTGGTGTGGGGCTCGTCGCCTGTTGTGACATCACCGTGGCCGCGGAGCACGCGAAGTTCGAGCTGTCCGAAGTAAAGCTCGGTCTCGTGCCGTCGGTGATTTCGCCCTATGTGATTGCGGCCATTGGTGCGCATCAGGCGCGGCGCTATTTCCTTACGGCGGAGGCGATCCCCGCGGCTCGCGCCCGCGAGATCGGCTTGGTGCACGAGGTAGTTGCGGCGGAAGCGCTGAATGCCGCCGTGGCGCAGCAGGTGGAGCTGCTGCTCAAGGCCGGGCCCGAGTCGCTCGCGGCCTGCAAGGAGCTGATTGCGGCGAACACTGCGGCCACGGTATCCGCACGCCGCGCACTCAAGCAGAAAACCGCGCAACTCATCGCGCAATTGCGCGTGTCCGCCGAGGGCCAGGAAGGGCTTACAGCCTTCCTCGAAAAGCGCGCACCGGCCTGGATACGAGGCCGAGGCTGATGCTCGTGAACTGCGAGTGGCCTGCAAACGCCGAAACGGAGTGATGCGGTGGCCCGGGCACGTAACGAGATCACACTGCGTTTTCTCGCGGAGCCGAATGACGTCAATTTCGGCGGCAAAGTCCACGGCGGCGCGGTCATGAAGTGGATCGACCAGGCGGCTTATACCTGCGCCGCGAGCTGGAGCGGTCACTACTGCGTGACCGTCTACGTCGGAGATATCCGCTTTCTGTCGCCGATTGCGATTGGCGACGTGGTGGATGTGGCGGCGCGCTTGCTGCACACCGGGCATTCGAGCATGCATATCAGCGTCGACGTACGGGCGCGCAACCCGCGCGAACGGGCTTCGCGTCTCACCACGAACTGCATCGTGGTGTTTGTGGCCCTTGACCGGGACGGCCACAAGGTGGACGTGCCGAAGTGGACACCGCATACGCAGCGCGATCGTGACATGGAGAAATACGCCGCAGAGCTCGCGGCCCTGCATCAGAAACGAAAGCCGGGCAGTGCGGCGTTCCACACTTCCGGAAGCGGACGCAAGCGGGCGTGATCACGGTAACTGCAATTGAGGCGCGGTAATGTGCGCTCGACACCGCCGCGCGGATGGCTCGGGTGTGTGTGTACCGATGTGGGCCGGGAGTAACGACGGAACGCGTAGCGTCGCGTGGATCCTGCGCGTTACCGTCTCGGCCGTGAGTACCAGACGACGGTAGTAAATGTACTCAACCAGTAGAATTGAAACATGTTCAAGAAAATCCTGATCGCCAATCGTGGTGAAATTGCCTGTCGCGTGATGCGCACC
>JBOIBB010000016.1:0-5873 GCA_050739335.1 Gammaproteobacteria bacterium | reverse complement strand
GGCCGGATGGAAGCATTCAGCGACGGCGTGCTCGCGGTCATCATCACCATCATGGTGCTGGAGATGAAAGTCCCGCATGGTGCAGGTTGGGCCGCGCTCGCGCAGGTATTGCCGGTGTTCCTGGTCTACGTGTTGAGTTTTATCTACGTCGCAATTTACTGGAACAATCACCATCATTTGCTGCAAGCGGCGGAGCACATTGATGGCCGGGTAATGTGGGCCAATCTACATTTGCTGTTTTGGCTGTCGTTGATCCCGTTTGTGACCGGCTGGATGGGCGAGAATCATTACGCGGCTTTGCCGACCGCGATTTACGGTGGCGTGCTGTTGCTTGCCGCGGTTGCCTGGCAACCGTTGCAGTCCAGCTTGATTGCCTGCAACGGCGGACGCGATTCACGCCTCGTGCGCGCCATGAAAGGCGATGTCAAGGGCAAGCTGTCGGTGGTGCTGTACGCACTCGGGATTGGCTTAGCGTTCCTGAACCAGTGGATTGCCGATGCGCTGTATGTACTGGTTGCGCTAATGTGGCTGGTGCCGGATCGGCGCATCGCACGGATGTTTGCCGAATGAACAAGCGTGATTACTACGAAGTGCTGGGGGTCGGACGCTCCGCCTCGGAGGCGGAAATCAAGACGGCTTACCGCCGCCTCGCGATGAAATACCACCCCGACCGCAATCTCGGCGACAAGAGCGCCGAGAACAAGTTCAAGGAAGCCAAGGAAGCTTACGAGGTCTTGGACGATGCCGAAAAGCGTTCCACCTATGACCAGTACGGACATGCGGGCGTCGAGGCCGGCGCCGCGCGTGGACGTGGTGGCTTCAATCCCGCAGATGCTTTCGGTGATATTTTTGGCGA
The DNA here is from genome assembly GCA_050739335.1 of Gammaproteobacteria bacterium. Classification (GTDB taxonomy): domain Bacteria; phylum Pseudomonadota; class Gammaproteobacteria; order Natronospirales; family REEB76; genus REEB76. The sequence continues at coordinate 5,017 of JBOIBB010000016.1, read as the reverse complement.
CATGTTCGGCGACATCTTTGGCGGCGGTCGGCACACGGGGCGGGGACAACGGGTCTATCGCGGAGCGGACTTGCGTTATGGGCTCGAGCTCGACCTCGAGCAGGCGGTATTCGGCGACGCGGTCAGCATCCAGGTGCCGACCCTGGTGCGCTGCGAGGTGTGCGCCGGCAGCGGTGCTCGCAAGGGCAGCCGGCCGCAGACTTGCCCGACCTGCGGAGGCCAGGGCCAGGTGCGCATGCAGCAGGGATTTTTCTCCCTGCAGCAGACCTGTCCGCGCTGCCACGGCAGCGGCAGCGTAATCTCCGATCCCTGTCCAAACTGCCACGGGCAGGGGCGGGTTCAGGAAACCCGCAGTTTATCGGTCAAGATTCCTCCTGGCGTGGACAACGGCGATCGCATCCGGCTCGCGGGCGAGGGCGAGGCTGGTCCGATGAGCGGCCCGCCGGGCGACCTGTACGTGGAGATCCACGTGCGTCCGCACCCGATCTTTGCGCGTGAGGCAGCGGATCTCTTGTGCACGGTGCCGGTATCCTTGATGACCGCAGCGCTTGGCGGTGAGATCAAGGTGCCGACTCTCGATGGTCGCGTGGCGCTCAAGATTCCGCCGGAAACCCAGAGCGGTCGCGTCCTGCGCCTGCGCGGCAAGGGCGTCAAACCAGTGCGCGGAGGTGCGACCGGCGACCTGCTGTGCCGCATCGAGGTGGAAACGCCAGTCAATTTGAGCCGCGAGCAAAAAGACCTGTTGCGCCAGCTCGATGCTGCGCTGCGCGCCGACGGCGACCGGCATGTGCCGCGCGAACGTACCTGGTTGGATGGTGTGAAACGATTTTTCGCGCGGGCACGGACATGAACACGCAGGAAAGCACCGCCCCGGTGCGGATCGCGCTGCTCGGCGCGGCCGGGCGCATGGGTACTGCGATTCTCGCGAGCGCCGCTGAATATCCAGGGGTGTGCATCAGCGCGGTCGTAGTGCGTAGCGGGCAGCGGCCGATGCACGCGCCTGCGGAGGCCGTGTGTAGCATCAAGCTTGAGCCCGCCCTCGATGCGAGCGACGTGCTCCTGGATTTTTCGGCTCCCGCGGCAACGGCTGCGGCTGTGGCGGCCTGTGTGGCTGCCGGCAAGCCGCTGGTTACAGGGGTCACCGGGCTCGACGCTCGGGTGCGCGCACGGCTGGCCGCCGCCGGGAAACGCATCGCGGTGCTCGCGGCTCCCAACATGAGCATCGGCGCCAATCTCCTGATTGCATTGACGCGCGTGGCCGCGGCGGCACTCGATGCCGAGTTTGATCTCGAGATCGTCGATATCCATCACCGCGACAAGCGCGACGCGCCGTCCGGCACCGCGTGGGCACTCGGCGAGGCCGCGGCGCGCGCACGTAACCTGCGGCTCGAGGAGCACGCCCTGTTCACGCGGCACGGGCAAAGCAGCGCGCGCGCGCCGGGCAGTATCGGCTTTGCTTCCCTGCGTGCGGGTGACGTGGCGGGTGAGCACCGTGTGCTCTTCGCCGGTCCGGCGGAGATTCTCGAACTTAGTCACCGCGCCGAGAATCGCGCCGCGTTTGCGCGCGGCGCACTCGCGGCGGCGCGTTGGATCGTGCAGCAAAATCACGGTGAATATGGAATGGCAGACGTTTTGAATTTACATACGTCCAGCACCGCCGTGGACGCGCACCCGCGATTGCTCTAAAATTCGCGGACTTTTGCATCGGGCGGCGGGCAGGGCGGCAGGCTTCCGCGCCGCATTTTTGGAGGTATCTTTGGAACAGGCGGCCATCCTGGCTCTTGGGGACGGTACGATTTTCCGGGGTATTTCCATTGGTGCGGAAGGCCGCACCGTTGGTGAGGTGGTGTTCAACACCGCGATGACGGGTTATCAGGAAATCCTCACCGACCCGTCCTATTACCAACAGCTCGTCACTCTCACCTACCCGCACATCGGCAATACCGGGACCAATCCCGATGACGACGAATCCGAGCACGTCATGGCCTCGGGGCTCATCATTCACGATCTGCCGCTGCGCGCCAGCAATTGGCGTTGCCGCGAGTCGCTACCCGACTATCTACGGCGTCAACGTGTAGTCGCGATCGCGGGTATCGATACCCGCAAGCTCACGCGTCTGCTGCGCGCGGGCGGCGCGCAGAACGGTTGCATTCTTGCCGGCGCGGATCTCGATGCCGGCGAGGCGCTGCGTCAGGCACGCGCGTTCCCCGGCTTGGATGGCACGGATCTCGCCAAAGTGGTGAGCACCCGCAAGATTTACCAATGGCAGGAGGGCAGCCTGGAGCTGGCGACGAATTCCGCGCCGCGTATCGAGGGCGGGCGGTTCCATGTCGTCGCCTACGACTACGGCACCAAGCGCAGCATCTTGCGCCTCCTCGTCGACCATGGCTGCCGCGTCACCGTGGTGCCGGCCCAGACCACCGCGCGCGAGGCCCTCGCGCTCGAACCCGATGGGCTGTTTTTCTCCAACGGTCCGGGTGATCCCGCGGCTTGCGATTACGCGATCCAGGGTATGCGCGAGTTCTTGCAAAGCGGCGAACCGATTTTTGGCATTTGCCTCGGCCACCAACTACTTGGGTTGGCGAGCGGCGCGCGTACCATCAAGATGAAATTCGGTCATCATGGCGCCAACCATCCGGTCATCGACCTCAAATCCGGACGGGTAATGATCTCCAGCCAGAATCATGGTTTCGCGGTCGATGAGAAAACCTTGCCGCCGACGCTGCGCGCCACGCACCGCTCATTGTTCGACGGTACGCTCCAGGGCATGGAGCGCACCGATTGCGAGGCGTTCAGCTTCCAGGGTCATCCGGAAGCCAGTCCCGGTCCGCACGACGTACGGCCCTTGTTCGAGCGCTTCGTGCGCGCCATGGCGGCACGCGAGGCGTGCGGCCAGGCCGCCGCCGCAGGCTGAACATGCACTTCTTGAATTCTGACCCGACGCGCATCCAGCGCGTTGTGTTGACGCGCATAGCGAATTCATCGCCACCCCCAACCAAGACAGCCCTGCCATGCCGAAGCGCACAGATATCAAGAGCATTCTGATCATAGGCGCCGGACCGATCGTGATCGGCCAGGCCTGTGAGTTCGATTACTCGGGCGTGCAGGCCTGCAAGGCGCTGCGCGAGGAAGGCTTCCGGGTAATACTCGTGAACTCCAACCCCGCGACCATCATGACCGACCCGGACACGGCCGACGCCGTGTACATCGAGCCGATCCAGTGGCGCACCATCGAGCACATCATCGCCAAGGAGCATCCGGACGCCTTGCTGCCGACCATGGGCGGGCAGACCGGCCTGAACACTGCACTCGATCTGGCGCGCGAGGGCGTGTTGGAAAAATACGGCGTGGAGATGATCGGCGCCAAGCGCGAGGCCATCGACATGGCCGAGGACCGCGAACTGTTCCGCCGCGCCATGCTCGAGATCGGCCTCGCCGTGCCGCGCGCACGCCAAGCTCACAACATGCAGGAAGCCCTGGCAGCGCAGGCCGAGGTCGGTTTCCCAACGGTGATACGTCCGTCGTTCACGCTTGGCGGCTCGGGCGGCGGCATTGCCTACAACCGCGAAGAGTTCGTGGAAATCTGCGAACTCGGGCTCGAATTGTCGCCCACCAGCGAGTTGCTCATCGAAGAGTCGGTGCTCGGTTGGAAGGAATTCGAGATGGAGGTGGTGCGCGACCAGCGCGACAACTGCATCATCGTGTGCTCGATCGAGAACCTCGACCCCATGGGGGTACACACCGGCGATTCGATCACCGTGGCGCCGATCCAGACACTCACCGACAAGGAATACCAGCGCATGCGCGACGCAGCGATCGCGGTGTTGCGCAAGGTGGGTGTGGATACCGGCGGCTCCAACGTGCAGTTCGCCATCAATCCCGAGAACGGCAAGCCGCTGGTCATCGAGATGAATCCGCGCGTGTCACGCTCCTCGGCGCTGGCTTCCAAGGCCACCGGTTTCCCCATCGCCAAGGTGGCGGCCAAGCTTGCCGTCGGTTACACGCTCGATGAACTCAAGAACGAGATTACCGGCGGCGCGACCCCGGCCTCGTTCGAGCCCAGTATCGATTACGTGGTCACCAAGATTCCGCGCTTCACCTTCGAGAAGTTTCCCCAGGCCGAGCCCAAGTTGACCACACAGATGAAATCCGTGGGCGAGGTCATGGCCATCGGCCGGTGCTTCCAGGAGTCGCTGCAGAAGGCCCTGCGCGGGCTGGAGACCGGTCATCAAGGCCTCGATGAGCGGCTCACTGACTTTGCCGCAGAGGGCGCCATGGACAAGCTGCTCTACGAGCTGCGCGTGCCAGGGCCCGAGCGCATCTGGTACGTGGCCGATGCGTTCCGCGCTGGCTTGAGTCTGGACCAGGTTGCCGAGCATACGCGCATCGATCCCTGGTTCCTCGCCCAAGTCGAAGACCTGGTGCGCGAAGAACAAGCGCTGCGCAGGGGTGGCGCGCAAGCGCTCGATGCGGCTTGCCTCGGCCGGCTGAAGCGCAAGGGTTTCTCTGACAGCCGCCTGGCCACACTGCTCGGCAAGCAGGAGGTCGAACTGCGCACCCTGCGCCAGGGCTGGAATATCCGCCCGGTCTACAAACGCGTGGACACCTGTGCGGCCGAGTTCGCCACCACCACGGCCTACCTGTATTCGACCTACGATGAAGAGTGCGAAGCCGCGCCCAGCGCACGGCGCAAGATCATTGTGCTTGGGAGCGGACCGAACCGCATCGGCCAAGGCATCGAATTCGACTATTGCTGCGTACATGCGGCGTTCGCGCTGCGTGAAGATGGCTACGAGACCATCATGATCAACTGCAATCCGGAAACCGTGTCCACCGACTACGACACCTCCGATCGTCTGTACTTTGAACCGCTGACTTTTGAAAACGTGATGGACATCGTGGAGCTGGAAAAGCCCACGGGCGTGATCGTGCAATTCGGCGGACAGACGCCGCTCAAGCTCGCGCGCGCGCTGGGGGCGGCAGGCGTGTCGATCATCGGTACCTCACCGGATTCGAT
>JBOIBB010000015.1:0-4625 GCA_050739335.1 Gammaproteobacteria bacterium | reverse complement strand
TTGCAGGACTGGTCAATCGTGGTCGTCTAGTCAGCCGGTTGTGCGACTCGGAGTGGTACTGCTTCGCGGCGCTGGAATACAGCAGGTAGCGGCAATTTTTCGGCCGTTCATGTATAGGGCATAACCGAGCAGTGCCACTGAAATGTAAAAGAACAAACCCTCATGTGCCCCCAGAAATGAATAGACACGAGAGGTATAGCCGACGGTAGCGGGCAGCAGGCCCGCAAACCATCCCAGAATGATGGATATGGCACCGCAGCACAGAGGCCGAGCAGGCAACATACGCCCGAGCAAAGCAGCCGGCTGACGACGCACCCAAATGCGCTTTTGCGCGTTGCCGCAGGAGATAGACGGTGAATGGCGTCAATATCCCGAGCAAAGCTGCCATCAAGACAGCTTGCAGGATCACCGTAGCGTCCAGATATCGCAGCAGACCCGTGGTAAATGCTTCGTCGGCCACGGGCGTCGAGAGTGTCACCATGTTGACGGCGAAAAACACCAGAAAGCTGGCGATGCCGACGGCGCGGTAGTCGGCAGATCAAAATACGAATTGCAGCGCGGCAACAAAAACTTTCATTCTCTGCTCCTCAAGATAAATGTTTCTGATCGGCGAATGCTTTCACCGACATTCGCATGAATATGACGTTTCACAGATTGCAAGTACGCGCTGTGCTCCCTGCCATGCTTCATTCAGCGGCTGGCATTGGATAGACGAAATGATCTCCTCAGGCAGCGCACTGTTCCAGGCTTGGTACGTGTCTTTCGAAGCGAAAAGTGGACATACAGACAGCAGCGTGACGGTAGCCCCTCAATACTCGGCAGCCGCGCCATGTGTTCGGGAATCACAGTGGACATCCATACGGCGGCAGGCTCAGGTCCCAATGGCGTGAGCATGAACTGCACCGCCGCGCCCGCTGGGGGTTCGGCGACTGCGCGGTAGGAGCTGGCGGTTATCCAGGCGTATTCAAGGGTGTCGAGGGCGCAATAGACGTAAATGGGCTCATTGCGTTCGCCTGCGATCAGCTTGTAACGGGTGGGCAGCCGGCTGGTGATGGCGGCAAGGAGGTCGGCGGCCCGTCTCTTTCTGGGTGAAGCCTGCAATGCGGGGCTGCTCACGGCCTTCTCCTGATTTCGTGTGGCGTTGCCGGTGAGGGTAAAGCTTCCTCCCGGGGCAAGGTTCAAGCGGCACTTCCGGAGCGGCGCGAACCGGGCCTTGGCAACGGAACCGGCAGAACCATTGAGGTCTATCCTGATTGGTAACCCGACCGTGATGTATGCCCACATACCGGAGAACGGTAAATGGATGAGTTCCTGACCATCACTGCCTTGGCGAAGAAGACCGGCGTTTCTTCCAAAGCCTTGCGCTACTGGGAAACACTTGGGCTGTTACCGAAGGCGCCTCGTTCCCATTCGGGATACCGGAGATTCCCTGCTGCAGCGGTCGGCTATGTGGAGTTCGTGAAGCGCTCCAAGGACATGGGTCTGAGGCTGCGGCAGATGAGAGCCGTATTGAGACTCGCCCGCAAGGGGCGCAGTCCGTGCGTGGAGGTTGAAGCTTTTATCGAAGACCGAATCTCCGAATTGGACGAACAAATCAGATCTTTATCGCAACTTCGTCAATCGCTGACGGCGATACAGAAGTGTTGTGCCGATGCCGCATGCTCCGAGGATCATTTAAAAGAGTGTTGCAGTCTGCTTGTCGGTTTACCCGAAGCGCACTTTTTCAAAACCAAGGACCCGAGATTGACTCACTCTGTCAACCACGGCTGAATCAGAGGACGCACTTATCCGTCGTTCCCGCTGCAAATTCGGCGGATTGTCTCGGTCCTTGCACAGAAGTCGGCGGGTCGGAGCGCGATGGCAACTCAATGACCCTCACCTATTAAGGCGAGGGGTAAATTAAAGGTCGGCTGGAAGCCGACTTTTTTTGCACCCTCTCCCGCTGGCGGGAGAGGGCGGGGTGAGGATGGATGAAATTGGTCACCCCTCACCCTTTCAGACTGCGCATTCCTGCTCCGCCTGAAAGTCCAGGGTTGCCATCCGTGGCAACCCGCTCGGTGCTTCGCACTTCGCCCTCTCCCCTCAGTGGGGAGAGGGTCAAGCCTCGTGTCCGCCTACGCGGATACATCATCATCCTTGCTTCGCTTGAAGGCGAGAGATTTTCACCATCCCCGATAAGGACGTGAACAAGCCATGCACGATTCGTGCAGCAAAAGGTGAACTTTAACCTCTGCCAGTACGGAGGCTGCGGGCAGTCCAGACGGCCGCTCAGCGCTGTGCTAGCTGCTTGCGGATCTTCTCCACCACTTCGGGGTTGGCAAGCGTGGTGATATCGCCGGGATCACGGCCGGTCGAGAGCGCGGCCAGCACGCGGCGCATGATCTTGCCGGAGCGGGTCTTGGGCATGTCGGGCACGATCCACACGCGCCGCGGGCGTGCGATCGGGCTGATCTCGGTTTCAATTGCCTTGGAGACCCGTTGCGCGAGTGCCTCGTCGGCTTTCACGCCGGGTTTCACTGACACGTAGATCTCCGGCACGCGGCCTTTGATTTCATCCGGCACCGGCACCACCGCGGCTTCGGCGATTTCCGTCACCGTCATGGCGGCGGACTCGATTTCCTTGGTGCCCAAGCGGTGCCCGGCGACGTTGATCACGTCGTCGATGCGCCCGAGCACGCGGATGTAAGCGTCGCTCGCCTGCATGGCACCGTCGCCCGAAAAGTAGGGCCAGTCCTGCCAATTCTTGCTCTGCTTGTTTTTGCAGTAGCGCTCGAAATAGGTTTTGACGTAGCGGTCCGGATCGCCCCAGATGGTCTGCATCAGGCCCGGCCACGGATTGCGGATGCAGAGATTGCCGGCGCGGCCGCTGCCGGCGGCAAGTTCTTCGCCGTTTTCGTCGTAGATCACCGGGTGCACACCCGGCAGCGGCAGGCCGGCGCTCCCGGCTTTCATGGCGCCCAGGGCCGGTAAGGTCGAAATCAGGTGGCCGCCGTTTTCGGTTTGCCACCAAGTGTCGACGATCACCGCTTTGCCCTTGCCGACCGAGTTGTAGTACCAGCGCCAGCTTTCGGGTTCGATCGGCTCGCCCACGGTGCACATGAGCTTGAAGTGGTAGTTGTATTTGGCGGGCTCGTCCGGGCCCTCGCGGCGCAGCGCGCGCACCGCGGTCGGCGAGGTGTGAAAGATGTTCACGCCGAGTTCCTCGGCGATGCGCCAGGGGCGGCCGGCATCGGGATAATTGGGCACGCCTTCGTACAGCACCGAGGAGGCGCCGAGTGCGAGCGGGCCGTACACAATGTAGGAATGGCCGGTGATCCAGCCGATGTCGGCCATGCACCAGTAGACGTCCTCGGGCTGCACATCGAGCACATATTTCGTGGTGCCCGCCGCCCAAGCGAGATATCCGCCGATCGAGTGCTGGCAGCCCTTGGGCTTGCCGGTCGTGCCGCTTGAATACATGAGGAACAACGGGTCGGTCGCCGGCAACCGTTCGCAGGCGACACGCTCACGCCGGTATTTGGCAAGCACTTCGTTGACCGCGTAGTCGCGGTTCTTGACCATGGGCGTGGCCGCGGAGTGCTTGCCCGGGTGGCGCTGCCAGACGAGCACCTGATCGACTTTCTGGCCCTGCTTGTGCGCCTCGCTCACCGCGACATCGGCTTTCTCCTTGTGGTCGAGGAGCTTGCCCGCGCGGTAATATGCGTCCATGGTGATCAGCACGCGGCTGCGCGAATCAACGATCCGGTCGGCGCAAGCCTTGCCGGAGAAGCCGCTGAACACCTGCGAGTGGATGACGCCCAAGCGCGCGCAGGCGAGCATGGTGACGACCGATTCCACCGCCATCGGCATGTGCAGCGTGACGCGGTCGCCGCGCTTCAGGTGACAGAAGTCGCGCAGCAGTGCGGCGAATTCATTTACCTTGACCCACAGATCCTGATAGGTGATGACGGTAGTCGGCTCGCCCTCGGCGTCGGGCACGAAGTACAGCGCCGCCTTGTTGCGGTTTTTTTCGAGGTGGCGATCCACGCAGTTGTAACAGGCGTTGATCTCGCCGCCCACGAACCAGCGCCAGAAAGGCGCCTGGCTGCCGTCGAAGATCTGGGTCCAGTAGCGTCTCCAGGAGAGCAGGTCCGCGTATTCGCGATAGCACTCGGGGAAGTGCTCGAGGTTCATGCGCTCGAACACCGCGGGGTCCGTCATGTTTGCCTGGCCGATGAATTCCGCCGGCGGGGGAATCAGCGGCTCCTCTTTCCAATGCACCGCGATTTCAGCTTCGGAAAATTCACTGTCCGGCTTGCTCATGGCGAACCCTCGGTGTGCGATCGGGAATGCGCTGCATCTTGGCGCGCAGCGGGCTGAGCGTCAATACGAACGCGCGGACGGGATAGCTTGTCCGCTGGACAAGCTTCGGGCTTTAAAGATTGAGCTCGGCCACGACCGGCGTGTGATCGGAAGGCCGCTCCCAGCCGCGAGGGTCGCGGTCAATGCTGGTGCCGGAGGAACGCTCGGCGAGCGCTGGCGACAAAAGGATATGGTCGATGCGCAGGCCCTGGTTGCGGCGGAACGCGCCGGCGCGGTAGTCCCACCACCTGTAATGTCCCGTGCCCTCGGTATGCAGGCGGACA
>JBOIBB010000014.1:0-85665 GCA_050739335.1 Gammaproteobacteria bacterium | reverse complement strand
GTATCCAAAACCTGCTTCCAGGTTTGCCCGCCATCCATGCTGCGGAACACTCCGCGCGCGCCACCTTTTTGAAAGGGTCTTCGTGGAAACGAGTGGGTAAAAAGCACGTATTTTCGGCTTAGATCGGAGGTAGCAAGGAGGTCAGGATCTTCAGACGGAGGTATTCCTCGTCACGCAATCCGTAGGCGCGTCGCTGGATGACCCGGATTTTGTTGTTCAGTCCCTCGACGAAGCCCAGGGCGACTTTGTTTTCGGGCTGGCAGTAAGCGGCGAGGCCATCCCAGTGCCGCTCGATGAGGGCGGCGAAGTGCTCGTAGGGTCGAAGGCGTTGCCATTTCAATTGGGCCCGCCAGTTCTCGAAGAACCTCCGCGCGCACACTTCACGGCGGTAATCCCAGAGCTGACCGAACGACTCCTTGAGGACATACGCGGTATTGAGCCGCTTGTTCGCCACGAGCAGCAGTTTCAGGTTCTTGCGTGCCGTGCCGGTCAAATTCTGCGGATGCGACAACAGGGTGTATTTCTGTCCCTTGATGAACATCCGTTGCCGGCCCTGAAGGCGCGCATACTCGGACTTGCGGATCTTGTCGAGTGCCTCGCCCAGATGCTTCATGACGTGGAACTTGTCGAACAGGATAGCTGCCTGCGGGGCATGATTGTGCGTCGAGTTACGGAAGGCTTTCCACATGTCCATGACGGCCAAGCGTAGGCGTTTTGCCTTCTTTTCCCCGAGAAATCGATAGAATTGATCCATACTCGCCTCGCTGCGATCCTCCCCGCCGAACCAGATCGGCCGGCGGCGAATCAAATCGCTGACCACGATGCGATAGGTGTGTCCCTTGCGGATCGCGATCTCATCGATCCCGATCACCTCCGGCCCCGGGGTGCCCACGCGGCGCAGCTGTTCGCGCATGTAGTCCATCTCCAAGCGCTTGACCGTCTGCCAATCCAGATCGAGCTCTGCGGCCACGTCCTTGATCGTGCTGCTGCGGCAGCGTCGCCCCACGTAGTGTGCGAAACGCTGCGTGTGCCGCGCGTTGTCCGCCAAGAACTCCAGCCGCTCGCGTTTCACCGCCCCGCAGCACCGGCAAGCGACCCGCCGCACTTCGAGCTCGAGGTAGATGCGGTGCTCGGCACAGGGCAAATCCCGCACCCGGCGCCAGCGCCGGTCGTACCAGCCGTAATGTACCGTGCCGCACTCGCCACAGATTGTTTTTTTCCCCTGCGCACCAGCCGGATGAGGCGTGCTTTCGGATCACTAAACAGTCCTGACACCCGATGCCGCGGGCGAAAGCCGGGGAAGGTATAGCCATCCGCCAGACGGCGGGATTTGCGTGGTTTGTCCATCCGCAAATCATGCCAAATTCCTGTACCCCTTCAAAAGGCATCAAACCCTGCAAAAATAGCCATCTCCGCCCTCACAAGGCTGTATATTTACCCACACGAAATCACGAAGACCCTGAATTTATTCAGACCCTTAAAGCCATGAATCGCAACCGAGTAACTAAGAAGCTGCCCTCACATCGGACAAAGCGGTCACCATCGTTGACCCTGGTGCATTCTCGTCGGGGCGCAGACGATAATGCGGACGCTTCGAACACAAGCGATTGAATCTATTAAAGATACGTCTGGACGTTCCCGTAGGTTGTTGATAACAAAAGATAACTGTCGCACAAAGAAACTGCACTTTCAGCACGAAAAGCACGTCTACCCTAACTGCCGATCAAAGAACGGAAAAGCAGTGGACGCAAGCGTTCTTGGCTTGACGGCGTGGCTGTCCGCCAGATCCTCGAAGATGCGTAGTCCCGTACGTGATGCGCATAATGTATATTAAGTAATATAAAGTGTGCGCCCAATGTAGCGCCCTAGCTGGTAGGTATTGGATGCGCACCTGCATCGGGTCCGCCGCTGCCAACGTTCACCTTGCCGCCCGCCGCAGTAATCGCTTTCTCGATGATTTTTTGGTATTCGACAGGGGGCTTTTGCGCAAGCAATGCGTTCCAGCGAGCTACCGCCAAATCGTTGTGGCCGCTTTCGAGTGCGCCTAGCCCGCCATACCAGAGGGCCTGCGGATTGTGCGGGTCGAGTTGCAGGGCTTTTTCGAATGCGGGCATGGCCGTGCTCATGAATTCCTTGGGGCTCGCCAAAGCCACGGCTTCGCCGTAATCCGCCAGCACTCCGGCATTGGTGTCCGAGGAAAGCGCGCGCGCACGTGCGTAAGCGTTGGCGGCGTCCGGGTACCGGCGCATGAGCATGTAGGCATGCCCAAGCTCTTCCCAGCCCTGCAAGTCGTCGGGGTCCGTAGTCTGCAAACGATGCGCCAGCTGTGCGACCATGTCTTCGACGCGCGTCACGCTCGCTTGACGCACGCCTTCGACACCGGCGCGCCAGTTGCCGAGTTGCCAGTACAGAATCCCCGTTGCCACGATGATCAACGCGGCGACAACGCCAGCGGTCACGCGGCTGGCACGCGAACGAGCGGCGCGCTCGTGCTCCTCACGCGAAGTGTCCAGAGTCGCGGCCAACTCCTTACCCAGATCGCGTACTGAGGCGGCGTAGTCGGCCTGCTCCAAGCGGCCCGCCACGACGTCCACCTGAAGTTCCTCGGTGCGGGAGGCGTAGATCGCGCGGTTGGCGGCATCCGCGGATACGTGCGAGCGTACGCGCGCACGCCAGAGCGGCAGCGCCACGCAAGCGACGGCGACTGCGGTCAGGACAATACCCACAACGATGAAGCTCACGGGCTGCTCTCTTCCACCCGGGCCATGCGCGCGCGCCGCCACAAGATGAAACCCAATACAGACAGACCGATGAGCAGCAATACAAACGGTCCTGCCCACAGCAACCAGGTGTTGGGTTGCAGCGGCGGGCTGTACAGCACGAACTGTCCGTAGCGTTCCACCATGAAACTCTTGATCTGCCGGTCGCTCTGGCCGCCGGCGATCATGCTGTGTACTTGGCGGCGGAAATCCGCCGCCCGCGACGCATTCGAGTTGGCGATGTTCTCGTCAAAGCAGACTAGGCAGCGGAAATCCTGGATCAGGCTCTCGTAACGGTGCTGTAGCACCGGATCGCTGAACGGCGGCTCGCTATCCACGGCCTGCGCGGCGGGTAACCATGCACAACAGAGAATCAAAACCACGGAAACCGGAAACGCAAAGCGCTTCATGCGCCGTCCCGGCGCAGGGCCTGGATGCGTGGCAGCAGATCTTTGGCAATGATCTCGGGCGTCAATGGCCCCGTGTACTTGTAGCGGATGATGCCGTGCTGATCGATCAGGAAAGTTTCCGGTGCGCCGTATACACCCCAGTTCATGGCGGCGTCCCCGCTCGGGTCGAAAGCCACCGCCGTGTAGGGATTGCCACGTTGCGCGAGCCACGCGAGTGCGCTCTGGCGGTTGTCCATGTAGTCCCAGCCGTATATCGGCACGACTTTCTGTCGGGCGAAATCCATCAGAGTCTGCTGTTCCTCGCCGCAGGCGTAGCACCAACTGCCCCAGACGTTCACGAGCGAGACCTGGCCAAGCAACGCTTGCTGTGTGATCGGATCCTGCGGATGCTCGAGTTCCGGGAGGCTGAAGGTTGGCACGGGTTTGTCAATCAGCGGCGATTTGAGGATACGCGGGTTGAGATACAAACCCCGCCAGAACACCGCAATCAAAATGCCCAACACCACAATGGGCAGCGCATACAGCAGCGAGCGTTTCACCCGCCCGCCTCCACTTTGGCTTCAGTGGTCGCCGGTATCAGCGGACGATGCGGCGGAACTGGCGGCGGCACCGCCGGTACCGCTATTTCCTGCACCTTGATCGGACGGCGGTAGCGCTTGTCGGACACCGCAAGCAGGCCGCCAAGCATCATGACCACACCTCCGAACCAGATGAAACGCACCATGGGCTTGTACTGGAAGCGTACGCTCCAAGTGTTGTCGCCCAAGGGGTTGCCGAGACCCACGTAAAGGTCGCGAAACAAACCCGGATAAATCGCCGCCACGCTGGTTACGGTGCTGGCGAAGGTGCGCTTTTCGGGGTGCATGGTGCTAATCAGCTTGCCGTGGTGGTATACGCGAAACGTGGTGCGCACGCCCTGGTAATTCGGACCGACGACGTTCTCGGCGCCTGCGTAGGTGTACTGGTAGCCATGCACACTCACGGTGGAACCGGGTTTGACTACGAGGTCGCGGGTCACGCCAAGTGTCGTGGTTACGGTGACTCCCAGAATCAGGAGACCCGCACCGACGTGCGCGACGGTCATGCCAAGCACCGAGCGTGGCAGCGTGAGATGCAGTCCGCGGGCCCGCTGCCAAAGGCGATAGACCGGTTCGCGCAATGCCGAGAGAATCGTCCAGAATCCCAGAAACAGACCGGCGGCGGCCACCATGGTGTTTTCTGCCTTGAGCATCACCAGTGCCACGCTCGCGCCAATGATCGCGAGTACGCCGATCCACCAGAGCTTGCTCAAGGTATCGCGCCATTCACCGTGTTTCCAGCGTACGTAGGGGCCAATGCCAATCAGGACGAAGAACGGCAGCATGAGCGGAAAGAACACCGCGTCGAAATACGGCGGCCCCACCGAAATTCTTTCGAGGTGCAACACGTCCATGAACAATGGATACAGCGTACCGAGGAGCACGGCGCCGGCCGCCACGACCAAAAATACGTTGTTGAGCAGCAGAAAGGCTTCGCGTGAAAACGGCTTGAAACCGCCGCCGCGCGCTAAAGTCGGCGCCCGCCAGGCGTACAACGCGAGTGCCACGGTCACGAATACGCCAATCAGGCCCAGGATGAACACCCCGCGTTTTGGATCCACCGCGAAGGCATGCACCGAAATCAGTACGCCCGAGCGCACCAGGAAGGTTCCAAGGAGGCTCAGCGAGAAACCTGCAATCGCCAGCAGTGCGGTCCAGCTCTTGAAGGCCCCGCGTTTCTCGGTGACGGCCAGCGAATGCATGAGTGCCGTCGCGACGAGCCACGGCATGAAGGATGCGTTTTCAACCGGGTCCCAGAACCACCAGCCGCCCCAGCCGAGCTCGGTGTAGGCCCAATAGCTGCCAATGGTGATGCCGATGGTGAGGAACAACCAGGCCACGATGGTCCAGGGACGCGACCAGCGCGCCCACACGCTGTCCATCTTGCCGCCGAGCAGCGCGGCAATTGCGAAGGCAAAAGCCACCGACAGCCCGACGTAGCCCATGTAGAGCATGGGCGGATGCGTCACCATCATCGGGTCTTGCAGGATCGGATTGAGATCGCGCCCTTGCGTGACCGGGGGCAGCAGGCGCGTGAACGGGTCGGATGTCGACAGGCTGAAAAGCAGAAACCCGATGGTGATAACGCCCAGAACGCCCAGGACACGGCTGGAAAATACCTGCGGCAAGTGCCGGCTGAAAATCGCGACACCCGTCGTCCAGATCGCCAGCACGAAGACCCAGAGCAGCAAGGAGCCTTCGTGCGCGCCCCAGACCGCAGTGAACTTGTAAAACCACGGCAACGCGGTGTTGGAGTTCTGCGCCACGTAGGCCACGGAGAAGTCATTCGTCAGGAAGCAATAGGCGAGCGCAGCGAACGCCAGTGTCACGAACAGTGATTGCGCGATGGCCGCGGGTCGCACCGCACTCATCCACACCAGGTTGCCGCGTTGCGCCCCGGCCAGTCCGAAAAACGCCTGCGCCAGCGCGAGGCACAGGGCGAGAATCAATGCCAGATGACCGATTTCAGGAACCATGGAGACTGCCGTGAATGCCGCGTCGCTGCGGCGGCCCTTGCGCTGCTCACGCCGCACGAAAAAACTGCGGCGGGATTGTACTCAATTCGACTGGGGCACACCATGATGCACGGCGTGCGTGATGTGCCGGGCCGCGGATTTGCACCGGGATTCGGTACGTGCGCGCCGCCAGTACAGCAGCTGCGGATGGCGACCATGCAGGGCGCAACGGCGCAAGCCTGGACCTCGAGCCATCACTTTGGGGCTGGTTTGCAGACAACTAGAACCTGCTAGACTTGAGCCGCTTTGGGTAGTTCTGCCACAGGATCGCGTCGGGGTGAAGCCATGCACGTTTTTGAACCTAACAAGCCGGCCGGGAAAATTCCGGGTATGGTCCAGAGCTCTTGTCTGGAACGCTACATGCCGAACCTGCCGGTTTACTCCAGTACCGGGATTTTCCCGCACTGGATTTCCACAACCGCACGGGTGTACCGCATGCCGGCTGGCCGTGCCAGTCTGCCGGCGATTCCCGATCCGTGTGTCACGGTGGTGCTGTCCGGCGACGGTGTGCGGCTTACCCGGGGGCTGGCCGAATACCAGGATACGGCCTTGCTGTTCTCCGGAGCAGTCTCCGTCGTGCCGGCCAATCGGGCTGTCACTTGGCAGTGGGACGGACCGATTGAATTGATTCAACTGCATATCAGCAGTGCGTATCTGCGCGAAACCGAACAAAGCATGAAGTTCGTGGTACCGCGCCGCGGTGTGCTCGACAATGTTGTGTTCAATGATCCGCTCATTGCGCAAATTGGCCGGCGGATTGCCGGGGTGCTGACGAACGGTGGCAACGATGCGAGCCCCGGTTACCTGCAGTCCTTCACCATGTTGCTCGTGAGCCATCTTGCCGAAGTCTATTTCCAGGAACCGCAGGCGCCCCACTATGCCGATGCCGGCAGCTTGGATTCCAATCTCGGCAAGGCCATCGTGTACATCCACGAACATCTGGATCGGGATCTGCCTCTGGAAGACATGGCGTGTGCCGCGCACCTCAGCCGTTTTCATTTTCACCGCTGCTTCAAACGCAAGATCGGGCTCTCGCCGCGCGAGTATGTGCTCGAGCACCGCCTGGATCTCGCCAAGCACCTCCTCACCCGGACCGCGACGCCGATCAACGGTATCGTGCGCCGTTGCGGCTTCCGTGCGCACAGCTACTTCACGACGGTGTTCCGCAAGGCCACGGGGAAAACGCCGCGTGACTACCGGCGCGTTTATTCGACGCTGGCCTCGTGGGCGCTCTTGGCGAGTTGTTCGGCCTTGGCCCTCTTGATGTCGGCTTCGACTTCCGGCGGCATGTATTTGGAGTCATGCTTGGCAAGCACCTGATTGGCGACAAACTCGCCGTTTTTCTGCAGCGTGCCATAGACGACGATGCCCTGCCCCTGCGCGAACAGGTCCGGCAGAATTCCTGTGTAGACCACCGGGATCGAGCGTTCCATGTCGGTGACCGTGAAGTGCACGGTCATGCTGCCAGGCGCACGCTGAATACTGCCCATCGCGACCAGGCCGCCCATGCGAAACGATTGCCCGGGATGGGCGTCGCCCTTCGCCACTTGTTCCGGCGTGAAGTAGTACAAGAGGTTTTTGCGGAAGGCTTTCAGCCCCAGCGTGGCCGCGATGGCCACACCCACCACGAGTACCAGCACGATAATCAGCCGTCGCCGCCGTGCCGGAGTCATGTTTGCGGCCCTCCCCGGTCGTGCAGCCGGCGGCGCAGATCCTTGAGCAGCATCCGTTGTCGGCGTAGCGGCAGCACGGCGTTCGCCAGCATCACCACGAGCGCGATAGCGTAGGCCGGCCAAACGTAGGCGGCATACCCACCCATGGTGATGAACTCGTGCCAGGAACTCATGACTTCCTCACTAACTCTTCCACCCAGGCCGTGTGACGCTCGCGCTGCAGTACTTCGATCTGCAGGCGCTTGAGGACAAAGGCACCAAAATACAGCATGAAGCCGGCAATCATGATAAATAGCGGGATGAACATGCTCGGTGCGATATCACGCTCGGGTCCGAAGAACACCGTCGGACCTTGGTGCAGAGTATTCCACCAAACTACGGAATAGTGAATGATCGGAAGATTCACGGCACCGACGAGTGCCAGCACCGCACTCGCGCGATCGCCGGTGCGCCGATCTTCAAACGCGTGGCTGAGCGCAATGAAACCAAAGTACAGAAACAGTAATACCAGTTCCGAAGTGAGCCGCGCCCCCCACACCCAGTACGTGCCCCACATCGGCTTGCCCCACAACGCACCGGTGACCAGGGCGAGGAAGGTGAAAGACGCTCCCAGCGGGGCTGCCGCGGTGGATACAGCGTGCGCGAGCTTCAGGCGCCAGATGAGTCCGACGGCTGCGGCCGCCGCCATCACCGCGTAGATGAACATCGACATCCATGCGCTGGGAACGTGCACGTACATGATGCGAAAGCCGTCGCCTTGGCGAAAATCGGGTGGCGCGAGCCACAAACCGCCGTACAGTCCCGCGAGGATGAGTAGCAGGCTGGCCCAACCCAACCACGGGCTGAGCTTTTGTGCCACACGGTAAAAGTAAGGTGGCGATGCGAGACGGTGAAACCAGACGAACATCAATGCTTCCTGTTCAGGATTCGAGGCTTATGCGTAATCCGCCTGCTATGGCGAATGGCGCGAAGGTGATAGCCAGGACCAGCATGGCGCCAAGGAAATATAGCGGCGCAGCCACCGGTTCCGCCTGCGCGGCGCGCTGTGCCGCGGCAGCACCGAAAATCAGCACCGGCACCGCGAGCGGCAGCACCAGGATCGGCAACAGCATGCTGCTGCGGCGCAGCCCCACCGTCAACGCCGCGCCGATGGCACCCAGAAAACTCAGTACCGGCGTACCGAGCAGCAGGCTGCCCACCAGCACGCCCAAGGCGGCCACGGGGTAATTTAGCAGTAGCCCCATGAGCGCTGACAGGATCACGAGCGGCAAGCCCGTCACGAGCCAGTGGGCGAATACCCGCAGCAACACCAAAATCTCCAGCGGCGCAGGGCTGAGCAGTGTCTGCTCGAGGCTGCCGTCCTCGTAGTCGCTCTTGAACAAGCCGTCTTGTGCAATAAGACTCGCGAGCAGCGCCGCCACCCAGATTACGCCAGGCGCCAAGCGGCGCAGCAGATTAACTTCGGGACCGAGCGCCAGCGGGAACAAGGCGGTGACGATGATAAAGAATCCCAAAGGTGTCACGAGTTCCCCACGCCGGCGATATGCGAGACGCAAATCGCGCCCTACGAGCTCGCGCACGTTCACGTCGCGGCCTTGAGAGCTAGGGCCTGCACGCGGTGCGGAGCGAGATCCAGCGCCTGATGCGTGGCATAGACGGCCAGGCCACCGCCGGCCAAATGCGCTCTGAGGACTCCGGATAGCCACGCAACCCCGGAGACATCCAAGCTCGCAAGCGGTTCGTCGAGAAACCAGAGCGGCCCCCGGGTGAGCAGCAGACGTGCAAGCGCCGTGCGCCGGCGTTGCCCCATGGACAGCGTGGCACAAGCGGAGTCGGCCTGGGAACCGAGATGCACTTCGTCGAGTGCCGCCTGCACGGCAGCGCCACTTGGGATTTGCGCAAGTGCACCGGCCGCGCGCAGATTCTCCCGCGGACTCAGACCGAGGTTCACGCCATTGCTGTGGCCGACGTAAGCGATAGCCGCGCGATATTCCGGGCCGAGACGGCGTAGCGGCGCACCGCACCAGCGTACTTCGCCGGCGTCACAACGGCCGAGCCCGGTAAGCACGCGAATCAGGCTGGTCTTGCCAGCGCCGTTGATACCTTGAAGATGCAGCGCTTCGCCGCCGTGCAACGCGAAATTCAGATCTCGGCACAGGCAACGCTCACCACGCCACACGGACACTTGATGCGCGCTCAAAGTCAAGCTTGAAGACTCAGGCATGTGTTCGGCGGGTCACAATGGATGCGAGCCAGGGCGCGATGCACACGATGTCACGCCAGGGGTGGAACAAACGTGCCGCGGTGAACGCTTGGCTCGCCTGCTTGGTGCCCGGGGCCGGACTCGAACCGGCACGGCCTTGCGGCCAAGGGATTTTAAGTCCCTTGCGTCTACCCGTTCCGCCACCCGGGCCTGCATGCATATGCGTAACTTTTGCCATCGATCCTGGCTGTGGGGACCGCCCTATTCCGCCAACGTTCGCGTCGCGGGCGGCGTCCCACCGGCGCCCAGACGCGCTGGGCTCAAGGATGAAAACCGAGCGTGCTCCACAGGGCGAATTTTCGCATGAACGACGCGAGGTTTCATGGCCGCATCGTCCACGCATCGAAGCTCGAACGGCTGCCGACCTCAGGGCAGGCATACCCACCCGCACGAGCTTGGGGAACTCCGGCGGATCAATTTCGCTGGTTGAGCCTCGCGGCAAGTGCGGCTGCGCAGCGCAAGCCCTCGTCAAACGCCCGTACGGCATTGAGGCCCGAGGTGTCACGGGCACCGCCGATTACCGTATTTGCGATACCGGCACGATCCAGTTCTTTGGCCAAATGGTCGTCGGGTACCTGACCGGCGGCGATTACTACCTGATCGGCGGCAACCAAAGTTTCTTGAGGGATCGCAGCAGTTTCTGTCGGTGGCGGCACAATCCAAACACCCTCGTGGGTAATTCGCCGGTACTCCACTCCGGTGAAAGTTTTGACGCCTGCTGAACGAATCGACGCAAGCACGGCCCACCGGGTCGAGGGCCCGATACCGGCTCCGATCTTGCCCGAGCGGCGCATGAGTGTGACCTGCGGTACCGCGCGCTGCGTCCGTACGTGGGCAGCGTCCACGGGTACCAGTCCGTGATCTTCGGCAAACCTGCGGCGCGCGTCGGCACCGTCGAGTTCGGTGTCATCGGGATGCACCAGCAGTTCGGCGAGATCGATGGCGATGCCGCCCGCGCCGATGATGGCGACACGCGATCCAAGCGTAGACGCCCGATCGAAAGCTTCGCGGTACGAAATGACTTGCGGCAGATCGGCGCCCGGAATGTCCACGCGCCGCGGTGTGACGCCGCAGGCCACGATCACGTGTGCGTAAGTGCCGAGCTGTTCTACCGTCGCCCGCACCCGGGTCCGTACCGTAACGCCAAGCCGCTCGAGTTCGTGACGGAAATAACGGATGGTTTCGCCGTAATCGGCCTTGCCGGGGACTTGGCACGCCAGGCGGAACTGCCCGCCGATTCCCGCCTCGCTCTCGTATAGGTCGACGGCGATGCCGTGGACCGCGAGCGTGGCCGCGGCCTGTATACCCGCCGGACCCGAGCCTACCACCGCGACACGTGTGGCCTGCCCCGCCGCGGTTACCAGTGGGAATTCGAGTTCGTGTCCGGCACGCGGGTTCACCAGGCAGGAAACGCGTTCGCTGCCAAACGAGCGGTCGATGCATGCCTGGTTGCAGCCGATGCAGGTGTCGACGAAATTGAACTGTCCGGTGCGCGACTTCGCAATGATTGCGGAGTCGGCGAGGAACGGCCGCGCCATCGACACCAAGTCAATGGCGTCGGCGGCCAGGAACTCTTCGGCCTGTATCAGCGAATTGATGCGGTTCGAGCCGATGACGGGTATCGGTGAGCCGGCCGCACGCAGCGCCCTGCGCATGCGCGCAGCGGTTGAGATCCACATGCCATGTGGCACTAGCGCCTGTACCGAGGGCGTATGCGACTCGTGCCAGCCGATGCCTACGTTGATCGCGTCGGCCCCACTTTCCGCCAAGGCTACGGTGAGCACATCGAGCTCCTGCCCAGTGGAGGAATCTTGCATCAAGTCATTGCCGGATGTGCGGGCGATGACCGGGAAATTCGCGCCCACGGCGGCGCGCACCGCCGCCAACACCGCCAGGGGGAAGCGTCGGCGCGCCTCGGCTGAGCCGCCCCAATCGTCGGTGCGCAAATTTGTCACCGGCGAGGCGAATTGATTGATGAGATAGCCTTCGGAACCCATGATTTCCACGGCATCGAAGCCAAGCTCGCGTGCAGCTTGTGCACCGGCGGCGAAATCCGCGATGGTCGCGTTGATTTCGTCGACGCTCATAGCCTGGGGCAGACAGCGCGAGAAGCGGCTATAAACGGCGGAAGGTGCACGGGGCGTTATGCCAAAAGCTTCATGGAATGCGTAACGGCCGGCGTGAAAGAGCTGCAAGGCGATGTGGCCGCCCGCGGCGTGCACCGCCTGGGCAACATGCGCGAGCCGCCTGCGGTCTTTTGCTTTGGTCAGCACCGCGTAACCGCGGCTTCCCGCTCCGGCCCGGTTCACGGCGATGCCGCCAGTGACTACGAGGTCCGCGCCGCCCTGCACGCGCTCGACGTAGAACGCCGCGAGGGCCGAGCCGTCACCGGCGGTCTCGAGGTTCAAATGCATCGAGCCCACGACGATGCGGTGGCGGAGCGCGAGGCCGCCGATCGCTGCCGGCCTGAACACATGCTCGAGCATCTCAAGCTCAGCGGTGCGGACGCTCGGGGAGACTCAGTGGCGCGTGGGTTTCGGACCAAAACGGCGGTGCGATCACCGACAGTCCGCCATCGACCACCAGCGTCTGCCCGGTGATATAGCTCGACTTGTCGCCGAGCAGAAACATGACGGCGTGCGCCATCTCGTCGACCGTACCGGGCCGTTGCAGCGGGATTTTCACGAGTACCGACTGCATAGGTGCCTGCCCGGGCACACGTTCGTAGAAATAGTGCAAGGAGTCCGACTCGATCAAGCCGCCACTCACACCGTTGACATTGATACCGTAAGGCGCAAATTCCACCGCCATGTAGCGGATAAAGCTCTCGATGGCGGCTTTGTACGAACCGAGTGCCGCATAGGTTGGGTACGCATGCAAGCTGCCGTAGCTGGTGAGCGCCACGATCCGTCCGCCCCGGTCCATGAGCTTGACGGCTTCCTGGGCGCCAAGCACGAACGGGCGCAGGTTCATCGCGTAGGAACGGTCCAGATGGTTCGGCTTCAGGTCGAGGATGCGCTTGAAGGCCGCGGCGGCGGCGTTGTTGACGAAATAGTCGAGACGTCCGTATTTTTCGGCGGCCACGTCGAAGATACGCCGCACTTCATCGGGGTTTTCCACATCGGCCTGAACGGTGACGCCGTCACCGCCCAAGGTGCGCAGTTTGGCCACGATCTGCTCGGCGAGCTCCGCGTTTTTTTTGTAATTGACCACGACCGCGGCACCCTCGGCCGCGAGCATCTCAGCCACGCGTGCGCCAATACCGCGCGACGCACCCGTGATCACCGCCACTTTGCTGCTCATTGTGAGTCCTTGTGACGCGCAGCGCGGGCAAGAATCTCCCGGGCCACGACGGTTTTCTGGATTTCGTTGGTGCCTTCTTCAAATCGCTGGGCTCGTGCGTCGCGATAGACACGCTCGATTCTGTGGGTGCGCATATAACCCCGGCCGCCGTGTATTTGCAGTGCCTTGTCGGTCACGCGCGTGAGCATGTCGACCGCGGTCATCTTGGCCATCGACGAAAGCGCACTGGCACGTTCCTCGCCGGCCTGCCAACAGCGCGCGGCCTCGAGAGTGAGCGCCCGGCTCGCGGCAATGTCCGCGGCATTCTCGGCAATCATGAAGGCAATGGCTTGGCGCGTGCCGAGCGGTTGGCCGAAGGTCACGCGCTTGAGTGCGTAATCAATTGCGAGTTCCTGGGCACGCTCGGCCAGACCCACGCAACTCATCGCGACCGAGATACGGCTCGGCGTAAGGAAACCGCCGAGTGCCACCGTGAGTCCATCGCCCTCGCGGCCGAGCCGCTGCGCGACCGGCACCGGCGTGTCGGTGAAGAATAACGCAGCATGATCCGTGCCATGCACACCCATGGACGCCGAGGTGTCCTCGGTGCGCACGCCGGGTGCGTGCCGGTCAACGAGCAGAGCCAAGGTGCCGTCCTTGCCCTTGCTGCCCTGGAGGCGCGCGAACAGCAGCCAGTAATCACAGCGCAAGCCGAAGGTGATGAGATGTTTCTTGCCGGTCAGCAGATAGCGCTCGCCATCGCGGCGTACCTGGCAGGTCAGGTCCGCGCCGGTACCGTTGTCGGGTTCGGTCAGGGTGAAGGCGATCTTAATGTCACCCGCGATCGAGCGGCGCACGAATTGCTGGCGCTGGGCCGCATTGGCAAAAGGATTCATGGCGCGCCAAGTGCCGTTTACCACGTGCACGATCATGCGGATCGAGGCATGCGAGCGCGAAAATACTTCCATCAAGCCCATCCACTGGACGAAGCTCAAGCCACGTCCGCCGAGTTCCACCGGTGCCGCGAGCGACAGGTAACCGCGCTGCTTGAGCTCGTCCCAGAGCTCCTCGGGCACCAGTGCCGTCGAGGACTCGATGCGTTCGGCCCATTGTTCGCCGGGTGCGGTGACCCAAGCGGTGACTTCGGCCAGCAGCGCCTGGTAGCGGTCCGGGTCGAGTTCGCTGCCACGTCCGTCGGGGCTGATCGTGACCATCAATGGTTCTCCTGTTTGGCAGCTTGGCGCTGGCTTACGAGATTCTTGGCGCGTTCGCGTAGCACGAATTTCTGGATCTTGCCGACGGCGTTGCGCGGGATCACGTCGATCAGTTCGAGACGTTCCGGCCAGTAGTGTTTCGATACGTGGTGCGCATCGAGGTATTGCTGCATGCCGGCAAACGTGAGTGCACTACTCTTGCGGGACACCACGAAGGCACAGCCGCGCTCGCCCAGACGCGCGTCCGGCATGGCAACGACCGCTACGTCTTCGATGTCCGGATGACGATACAAGAGCTCCTCGATTTCCGCTACCGGGATTTTCTCGCCACCGCGGTTGATGACATCGCGCACCCGGCCGGTAATGCGCAGAAAACCTTCTTCGTCGAGGGTGGCGAGATCGCCGGTGCGGTACCAGCCGTCGGCCGTGAAGGCCGCCGGCGTCAGGTCCGGACGATCGAGGTAGCCCGCAAACATCGTGCCGCTTTTGAGCTCGAGGTTACCCTCGGCGCCGGGCGCCAGGCGTTTGCCGTGCTCGTCCACGATCCGCAGTTCGACACCCGCAAGCGCGCGCCCATCGGTGCCCCAAACCTTGACCGGCGCGTCGCCGGGTGCGGCCAGGGCGCCGAGACAGGTCTCGGTGGTTCCGAACGCACCACAAACGGCGGTGCCGAGCACGCGGGTTGCGCGTTCCGCGAGCGTGCGTGGTACAGCCGCGCCGGTGGCGACGAAAATGCGCAGGCTGGGCGCGGGTGCGGCGCCCGCCTCGACCGCCTTCACCAGATCCGTGAGAAACGGGGTGGCGGCCTGCACGAACGTGCCTTTCCAGCCGCGCAGCACGTTGAGCGCACGCTCCGCGTCCCATACCGGCTGCAACAGTTGTGGTGCACCGAGCGTAAAGGCGAGCCACATGCCGTAGAGAAATCCCGTCTGATGGGCAAGCGGCGAAGGCACGTAGATCACTTCGTGTTGGCCGAGCCCCAGGTGCCGTACTTCCATCGCGGCCGCCCGTGAGAGTGTCGCATGTGTGTGGATAACGCCCTTCGGCTCCCCCGAAGTGCCGGAAGTGAACAGCAGCTGCGCTGGACCTTCAGCCCGCGGGCGGCGCGCGTCGATGGCGGAACGATCGACCGACACCGCTTCGAGCTCGGCGTCCCAGTCATGCCAGCGCACCGCGGTGCTGGCGGCCAAGGATTGACTGGCGCGCCGGTTGCCGATCACACACACGTCGGTGAGGCCAAGGTGACGGCTGCCTCCCGACTGGGTTTTGGCCAGTGCCCCGGCGGCCTCCTCGGCATGGCGTCGGCCGCGGAACTCTTCGGGCAAGATGAAGATCTTCGCGCGCGAACGGAACAGCGCAAACGCGACTTCACGTTCACGGAAAATCGGCATGATGGGGCAGACGACCGCACCGATGCGCATCGCGCCCACCGTAATGGCGACGAACTCCGACCAGTTGGGGAGCTGGATCGCGACCCGGTCTTTGGCGCCGACGCCGAGCGTGAGCAGCAGCGCCGCCACCCGGTCGGCACGCGCATCGAGTTCGGCCCAGGTCATATACCTCGTGGTCTCGGGCCGCGCCTCCGCGACCGCGACTTCGTCGGGTTTTTCTTTCGCCCAGCGCCGTACCCAGGCCTCGCCGGTTACCCCGGCCGCACGTTCCACCGCCTCTTGGTCCTCGATGAGCGGACGGCTGGGTTTGCCGCTGTGCGCCGCGAGTCGCTGTTTCTCCACCTGCATGTCGAGTCCGAAGGTATGCATGGCTTCGAGAAAGCGCGGATAGGAAATCCGGTAGGCATTCGGATAGGTCAAGGTGCTGCGGCCTTCAGCGGCCGAAGCGGTTACCGCAAGCGACATGAGTACGCGGTGGTCGTTGAAGCTCGAGAGGTCCGCCCCGTGCAATGCGTGCACTCCACGTACGCGCAGACTCGAACCGTCGAAGTCGACGTCGCCGCCCATGCTGTTCAGTTGCAGCATCGAGGTTACGCGGTCGGATTCCTTGAGCCGCACGTGTTCGACGTTGGTGAATACCGTTTCGCCGTCGGCGAAACACGCCATGCCGGAGAGCACCGGCAGCATATCCGGCAGATCGCGGCAGTCGACGGTCACCGGCTTGAGCCGCACGCCCGAGTGCACGATGCGCAGACCGCCGGCGCGCGCATCGACCTGCATCGGCAGACCCATGGCCGCGGCAATGTCGAGGAAGCCGGCTTCCGGATGGTCGACCTCGGCGGCGCGCGCGCAACGCAAACCATGCAACAGCACATCCGCAGGATGCATGGCCGCGGCGGCCACACCGAATGCCGCCGAGCCGATGTCCGGAGGGATCACGAGGTCCGCGGGATGCGCACGCTGATCCGGTGCAATCGTGTAGCGCCGGCCATCGGCGCTGGCGGTGACCTCGAGGCCGAAGCTGCGCATCATGCGCACCGTCAGCGCCACGTAATTGCGCTCGTTGAACGGGCCATCCACGATAACCGTGGTCGCGTGCGTGGCGAACGGCGCGAGCAAGATCAGCCCCGAGATCCACTGTGACAAGGTTCCCGGGATGTGCACTTCGCCGCCGAGCGGCCGCCGGGCTTTCACCGCGAACGGCGGGCAGTCCGTGCCCGAGCTCACCCCGACGCCCATCTGCCGCAGTGCCGCGAGCAACGGGCCGACCGGGCGGCGCTGGAAATACTTCTGCCCCGTCACGATCACGTCGGTTTCGGCGAGTGCCGCGAGGCCCAGCATGAAATACAAAGTGGTGCCGGAGCTGCCTGCCGAGACACTGCTGCGGCGCGGGCGATACCGGCCGCCGTGCACCACGAAGGTGTCGTGGCGTATTTCGATGTCAATGCCAAGCGTGCGCAGCACGCGAATCGTGTATTGCACATGACGGGCGTCGGTGAGGCCGGTGATGCGGCTCACGCCGTCGGCGAGTGAGGCGAGGATCAACGCACGGTGGGCATGGTATTTGGAGTTCGGCACCTCGACGGTACCGTGTATCCTGGCATGCGATCCGAGGACCGAGAGATACATAGGACTAGGATTGCAACTCCAAACTGCAACTCCCTGTTGATGCCAGTGCCGCCACCGCGGCGGACACATCGCACACCTGCGAGGCTAGGGTCGGAATCGAACCGGCGTACACGGCTTTGCAGGCCGCTGCATGACCACTCTGCCACCTAGCCATTCATGAAGCGAGAGACCGGCGAAATTTACCACACCGGTGTATTTCCAGCGGAATCCGAGGCGTGCGGCCGTGAAAGACAAAAGTCCCCGGAGCGGCCGAGGTAGGGATCTGGAGCGGGAAACGAGGCTCGAACTCGCGACCTCAACCTTGGCAAGGTTGCGCTCTACCAACTGAGCTATTCCCGCTGCGGGCGCGATATTGCAGGCTCCCCCCCAGGCTGTCAAGGCGTGCGCCGTTCACGCCGCAGCTCGGGCCAAGCGGCGACGAGGTATACGCACATGGAGGCAAGCGTCAGGGCCGCCGCCACCAGCAGCAGGCCCACGCCGATCGTGTAAATAGGTACCGCGCCGATAGTGTGACGGTACAGCAGCAACACGATGCTGGTCATCTGCACGGCGGTCTTGACCTTGCCGAGCCAGCTCACCGCCACGCGCTTGCGCGCACCGAGTTCGGCCATCCATTCACGCAAGGCGGAAATCGTCAGTTCACGGCCGATGATGATCATGATCGGGATGGCCATGATGGTGTGCGGGTCGTGCTGCAGGATCAACACCAGCGCGGCAATCACCATGAGCTTGTCGGCCACCGGATCGAGGAATGCCCCGAAGGCCGAGGTCTCGTGCCAGCGCCGCGCGAGCCAGCCGTCGAACCAATCGGTGACGCCCGCGAGGGCGAAGGTGAGCGCGCTCGCGGGTGGCGCCCAGGCAAACGGCAGGTAAAACACCACCACGAACACCGGAATCAACGCGATGCGCAGCAGCGTGAGAATATTCGGCAGATTGATTGGCAAGCGGCGAACTCAATGATCGCTGTGGAAAAATTCGTATACCTGCGCGGCCAGCTCCGTGCCAATACCGGATACGCTGCTCAGGTCTTCGACGCCTGCACGGGTAATGCCCTGCAGGCCTCCGAATTGCTTGAGCAACAACTGCCGGCGCTTGGGCCCGAGTCCCGGTACACTCTCGAGTATCGAGGTGCGGCGCGCACGCGCGCGCCGCTGGCGGTGTCCGGTGATGGCAAAGTGGTGCGCCTCGTCGCGGATTTGTTGTATCAAGTGCAGCGCCGGCGAATCGGGCGGGAGTATAAGGGGCTGCTTGCGGCCCGACAAGAAAAGCTCTTCCATCCCCGGTCGGCGACTCGGACCCTTGGCGACGCCGACCAGAGTTACGCCTTCGACCTGCAGCTCCTCGAGCACCTTTTCGGCTTCGTGCAGTTGGCCCTTGCCGCCGTCGATCAACAGCACGTCCGGTACCACGCCCTCCCCCTGCTTGAGACGCGTGTAACGGCGCAAGAGCGCCTGATGCATGGCGCCGAAATCGTCGCCGGGCGCGACCCCCTCGATATTGAAACGCCGGTACTGGGCTTTCAGCGGACCGTCGGCGTTGAAGACCACACAGGAGGCCACCGTGTCCTCGCCGAGCGTGTGGCTGATATCAAAACACTCGAGACGCCCAGGCAACTGCTCGAGATTGAGCGTTTCCTGCAAGGCTTCGTAGCGCTGCCTGAGACCGGCATCCATGGCGAGCCGCAGGTTAAGCGATTCCTTGGCGTTGGTGCGCGCGAGTTCGAGCAGCCGTCGACCCTCTCCGCGCAACGGGCGGCGGATGCTTACTTGCTGTCCGGATTGTTCACTCAGGGTGGCCGCCAAAAGCGGCAGGTTTTCGATGCTTTCCGAAACCAATATCGCGCGCGGGATGTCGCGTCCCAGATAGTACTGGGGCAGGAAGGCCGAGAGCACTTCGCGGCTCGAGGTTTCGCCCGCGGTCTTCGGGTAGAACGCCCGGCTGCCGAGACTATGGCCGCCGCGTACCAGCGTGACACTCACGCAATGCATCCCGGCACGCGTGCTGGCAGCAATCACGTCGAACTCGCCACGCGCGGCATCGATGTGCTGACGCTCCGCGGTGCGCCTCAGGCTCGCGATCTGGTCGCGATAGCGCGCGGCCAACTCGTAGTTCTGTGAGGTCGCGGCCTGTTCCATGCGCTGCACCATCACGTCCATGACTTCGCGGGTGCGGCCTTCGAGGAACATGATGGCGTGGTGCACGTCTTCGACGTAAGCCGCGCGGTCGATCAGGCCCACACAGGGCGCGGTGCAGCGTTGGATTTGATACTGCAGGCAGGGGCGGCTGCGGTTGCGAAAAAACGCGTCGCTGCACTGACGCAAGCGAAACAGCTTCTGTAACAGCACCACGGTTTCACGTGCGGCATGGGCGCTCGGGTACGGACCGAAATAGCGGCTGCCGGGACGCTGTGGCCCGCGGTACACGCTCAGGCGCGGGAATTCTTTGCCGGTCTCGATGCGGATGTAGGGATAGCTCTTGTCGTCGCGCAGCACTACGTTGTAGCGCGGCCGGTACTGCTTGATGAGGTTGTTCTCGAGCAGCAGCGCCTCGGTCTCGGTGTGCGTGACGCTGACTTCGATGCCCGCCAAGTGTGTGAGCATCGCCGAGGTTTTCGGCGGCTGGCCGCTGCGGCGGAAATAATTGCTCAGACGCTTCTTGAGGTTGCCGGCCTTGCCGACGTAGAGGATCGCGCCCTGCGCGTCCAGCATGCGATACACACCGGGCGCCTGGGTTACGCTCTGCAGGAAGCGTGCACTGTCGAACGCAGGCTTGGTACTCATGGCTCGACTCGCCGGCCGGGGGCTGGCCGTTCAGTCGGATGCGGGTTCCGGTTGGGCCTTTTCCTCGATGACTCCATAACGCATCGCCAGACGGGTGAGTTCCACATCATTGCTGATCCCAAGCTTCGCAAACAAGCGCCCACGGTAGGTACTCACGGTCTTGGGGCTGAGGTGCAGCTTCGCGGCCACGATCTGCGACGGCTGGCCGCTGACAATCATCAACATCACCTGGGTTTCGCGCTGCGAGAGCTGCTCGAACGGTGAAGCGCGGTCCGCGTCCACTTTGGCGAGCGCCAGCTGTTGCGCGATGCTCGCCGTAATGTAGCGTCGGCCCAGCTGCACTTGGCGGATGGCGGTCACGATTTCCTCGGCAGCGCAATCCTTGGTGAGATACCCCTGCGCGCCGGCCTCCATAAGCCGCAGTGGATAGGGCTCGGTGGCATGTACCGAAACCACGATCACTTTGATGAGCGGATTGTTGGCATGCAGCCGCCGGGTCGCCTCGAGGCCGCCAATTCCCGGCATGCTCACGTCCATCAATACCACGTCGATGTCGAGCGTACGGCACAGATTGATAGCGGCTTCGCCCGATTCGGCTTCGCCGGCCACGCTCAGGTCCGGTGTGTCTTCAAGAATCAGTCGGATGCCGGTGCGCACCAGTTTGTGGTCGTCGACCAGCAGAACCCGGATCATGCGCACTACGCCCTTTGTCGCGATGATGCGGGAAAGAGTACGGCAAATCCTTGAGTTTGCCTAGCCCGCGGCGCTCAGTCCATGTGCGCGACCACCGCTTCGCCGAAGGCCGAGCAGCCAACCAGCGTGGCGCCCGGAATCAGATTCTGCAGCTTTTCTTCCACGTTTTTACGTGCGGCGATGTCGCGCTTGGAAACGCGAATGGCCTGGCGCAAACGCGCCAAGTCGTAGGTCATGATCTTGGCGGCGATGGTGCGCGCCACGCCCCGCTGGATGAGGTCGGCCGCCTCGTTCCAGCCGAGGTAACGCAACAGCATCTCCGCCGAGAGAATCAGCGAACCCGGATTTACGCGGTCCTTGCCGGCAAATCCGGGCGCGGTGCCATGCGTGGCCTCAAACACTGCGTAGCCGTCGCCGATGTTGGCGCCCGGCGCGATGCCGATGCCGCCTACCTGCGCGGCCAGCGCGTCCGAGATGTAATCGCCGTTGAGATTGAGCGTGGCGATCACGTCGAAGTCCTCGGGACGCATGAGGATCTGCTGCAGGAAATTGTCGGCAATCGCGTCTTTCACCACGATGTCGTGCCCGGTGCGCGGGTTCCGGAACTTGCACCAAGGACCGCCGTCGATCTGGGTGGCGCCGAATTCCTCCTGCGCGACCTGATAGCCCCAGTTGCGGAACGCGCCCTCGGTGTACTTCATGATGTTGCCCTTATGCACCAGAGTCACGGACACGCGGTCGTGTTCGATGCAGTAGCGGATGGCTTTGCGCACTAGGCGCTGCGAGCCTTCCTTGGAAACTGGCTTGATGCCGATGCCCGAACTGCTCGGAAAGCGGATGGCGGTCACTCCCATCTGCTGCTGCAGAAAAGCAATCACGCGGTGCACTTCCGGAGTGCCCGCCGCCCATTCGATGCCCGCGTAGATATCCTCGGTGTTCTCACGGAACACCACCATGTCGGTGAGTTCGGATTCCTTCATCGGGGTTTCAACGCCCGGGAAATAACGGATCGGGCGCACGCAGGCATACAGGTCAAGCGCTTGGCGCATGGCGACGTTGAGCGAGCGGATGCCGCCCCCTACCGGCGTACCCAGCGGTCCCTTGATCGCGACCACGTACTCACGCAGGGCGTGCAGGGTTTCGGCCGGCAGGTAAGCGTCCCCACCGTACAGGCGCACGGCCTTTTCGCCCGCATAGACTTCCATCCAGGCAAGCTCACGTTGCCCACCGTAAGCCTGGTGCACCGCCGCGTCGGTGACCTTACGCATGACCGGCGTGACATCGATGCCGATGCCGTCGCCCTCGATGAAGGGGATGACCGGGCGCGCAGGTACGGCGAGCGTGGTGTCCGCGTTGATGCGGATGCGCGCGCCCGTCGCCGGCGGCGTGAGGTGTTCGAATTGCATGGGGGTGTGCCTTTCCAAAAAACAGGCGGATCGAGTCCGCGGGGAGTTCGCTAGCGGCGGCCTTTGCGTGCTGCGATGCGCATGGCCATCTCCAGCGCCTGTTCGTAATTGAGGCGCGGATCCACATGCGATTTGTAAGCCCGTTCGAGATCGGTGTCGGTCAGGCCACAAGCGCCGCCGGTGCACTCGGTGACATCTTCGCCGGTAAGTTCGAAATGCACACCCGCGAGCACGCTGCCGAGCTCGGCATGCAGCGCAAAGGCCGCCTCCAGTTCCTCGAGAATGTTTTCGAAACGCCGTGTCTTGAGGCCGCTCGCCGTGGTCTCCGTGTTGCCATGCATTGGATCGCAAATCCACAGCACCTGCTTGCCGCGCCGGCGTACGGCGGCAATCAATTCCGGCAAGCGGTCGTGAATGCGGCGTGCTCCAAAGCGGTGGATCAAAGTGAGCCGCCCAAGTTCGTTGTCCGGATTCAACATCTCACAGAGCGCCAGCAAGCTGTCCGGTGTCATGCCCGGCCCCACCTTGACGGCCACGGGGTTGGCGATGCCGCGGAAGTATTCGACGTGCGCTGCGGTCACGTCGGCGGTACGCATGCCGATCCACGGGAAATGCGTGGACAGGTTGTACCAGCGCCCGGCCTCGCTCACGAACTGGGTCTGGGCCTGCTCATACAGAAGATGCAGGCCTTCGTGACTGGTGAAAAAGTCCACGCCGTGGCTGTTCGCCGAGGCACCACCCGCGATCGACTCCATGAAACCCAGGGAATCCAGGATCGACTGCACGATGCGGTGATACTCGGCCGCGAGCGGCGAGTTGCCCACGAAATCCAAGTCCCAGAGTTCCGGATGATGCAGATCGGCAAAACCGCCGTCGATCAGCGCGCGCACGTAATTAAGCGTGAGCGCGGCGTACTCGTAGCCGCGCAGCAGCAGCGCCGGGTCCGCCTCGCGCTCGGCGGCGGAGAACCCCGCGTGGTTGATGATATCGCCGCGGTAACTGGGCAGTGTCACGCCATCGCGGGTTTCCATGTCGGCGGAGCGCGGCTTGGCATACTGCCCGGCGATGCGCCCCACCCGAATCACGCGTTTCTTGAGTCCGTGCACCAACACCAGGCTCATCTGCAGCAGGATTTTGAGTTTGTTGGCGATCGGCACACCGGTGCAATCGTCGAAGCTCTCGGCGCAATCTCCGCCCTGCAGCACGAAGCGTTCACCGCGCCCGGCTTCCGCGAGTTGGCGGCGCAGGTTGTCGATTTCGCCCCAACTCACCAGCGGCGGTAATTGGTGGATCGCCGCGAGCACACGTTGCACCGCTGAGTTGTCGGCGTAAAGCGGTTGCTGTCCGGCATCGTGTGTCTGCCAGCTATCGGGACGCCAGTTGTGTGTGAGTGGCCGTTCCATGCGCGTGCCAATGCTACTCGCGCCAGCCTGTCAAAAAAAGCTGAACTGGCGCGGCCCGGTGAATATTCGCTAAAATAGCACTTCGCCGCAGGCGCCGCCCTTCTTTGCGTGTCTGCATCGCACTCTCGCTGCACCGCCCGCGCTCCGATCTCGACGGAGTGCGTGCTGCCAACTGACAGGAGTAATTGTCATGCATCGTGTACTGGTACTGGGAGCCGGCAAGATCGGCTCGCTGCTTTCGGGGCTGTTGGCCGCGTCCGGTGATTATCAGGTGGACTTGGGCGATGTGAACGGCCACGCGGCCCAAGCGGTGATCGCCGGCGAGAAGCTCGCCAAGCTCAAGGCGTATCAGGTGGATGCCCGCGACCAGGCGGCGCTGGAGAAACACTTGAAGGCGCATCCGGTCGACGCAGTCGTTTCCAGTCTGCCCTATTTCTGCAATCCGCCCGTCGCCGAGGTCGCGCGCAAGCTCAATCTGCACTACTTCGACCTCACCGAAGATGTGGAAGTCACGCGCGCGGTCACCAAAACCGCACAAGGCGCGACTACAGTATTCGCGCCGCAATGCGGCCTGGCCCCCGGGTTCATCAGCATCGCGGCCAACGAACTCATGCGCCACTTTGACGAAGTGCACGACGTCAAGCTGCGGGTTGGTGCCCTCCCTCAGAATCCCGGCAATATGAGCAAGTACGCGCTCACCTGGTCCTCGGACGGCGTGATCAACGAGTACGGCAATCTCTGCTACGGCGTCATGCACGGCAAGCCTGCGACGCTCACCCCGCTCGAAGGACTCGAGACCATCCAGCTTCAGGGCCGCTTGTACGAAGCCTTCAACACCTCGGGTGGCCTGGGTTCGCTCGCCGAAACCTGGGCGGGCAAGGTACGGAGTCTGACCTACAAGACCATGCGCTACCCGGGCCATTGCGAAATCATGCGCATGCTCATGAACGACCTGCGCCTGAATGAGCACCGGGATGAACTCAAGACCATTCTGGAGCGCGCCGTTCCGCGCACCGTGCAGGATGTCATCATCGTGTACGTGTCGGTCACCGGTCTGCAGCATGGCAAGCTCATGGAAGAAAACTATGTCAACGAGATCTTCCCGCAGGAGATTGCCGGCAAACTCTGGTCCGCCATTCAAGTGACGACCACTTCAGGCGTGTGCGCGGTCGTGGACCTGGTGCTGAACTCATCCGGCACCCACAAGGGCTTGGTCAAACAGGAGCAGTTCAAGCTTGCGGACGTGCTCGCCAACCGCTTCGGCAAGGCCTACGCACAAGACGACAGCGCCGAGCTTTCCGCGCGCTGGGTGCGCACCGGCGACGCCGTCAAACAATTTGTGGCCTGAAACGGAGTACGTGATGGCGGATGCAGGCAAGATCCTGGGTGCACTCGGCCTCGCCGCGGACAACGCGGGAGTATGGACGTCGACGGGCGGTTGGCGCAAAACCGGCGGCCCCGTGATCGAGTCGATCAACCCCGCCAACGGCAAACCGATTGCTCAAATCCATTGCGCCTCGGCCGAGGACTACGAGCAGGTTATCCATGATGCCCAAGCCGCATTCGAGCAATGGCGCAACGTGCCACCGCCGCAACGCGGCGAAGCCGTGCGCCTCATCGGCAATGCGCTGCGCGAATACAAAGATGCGCTCGGCAGCCTGGTGTCGCTCGAGATGGGCAAGATCAAGCCCGAAGGCGACGGCGAAGTGCAGGAGATGATTGACATCGCTGACTTCGCGGTCGGTCAATCGCGCATGCTTTACGGGCGCACCATGGCCTCGGAGCGCCCGCAGCACCGCATGTACGAGCAGTGGCATCCGCTCGGGATCGTGGGCGTAATCAGCGCATTCAATTTTCCGGTCTCGGTGTGGTCGTGGAACGCGTTTGTGTCCGCGATCTGCGGCAACATCACGATCTGGAAGCCCTCGCCGCGCGTGCCGCTGTGCGCGATCGCCGTGCAACGCATCGTGAACCAGGCACTCGAAGCTCACAGCTACCCGGCGTTCTTTTCGCTCTTCATCGACGGCGACAATCGGCTTGCGGAGCGTTTCGTCAAGGATGAACGCGTGGCGCTGGTGTCGTTCACGGGTTCCACGGCGGTTGGGCGCAAAGTCGGCGAAGCCGTGGCGGCGCGCTTGGGCAAGTCGATCCTCGAGATGGGTGGCAACAACGCCATCGTCGTGGACGAAACCGCGGATCTCAAACTCGCGATACCCGCGATCGTCTTCGGCTCGGTCGGCACGGCCGGCCAGCGTTGCACCACCACGCGCCGGCTGATCGTGCACGAGAGCATTGTGGAACAGTTGGGCAAACAACTCGCGCAGGCCTACGGGCAGGTAAAAATCGGCGATCCGCTCGAGCCGGGCACGCTCATGGGGCCGCTCACAAGCGCCGAGGCCGTACAGCGTTACGAGCAGGCTATCACCACCGTTAAGAACTCCGGCGGCAAAGTTCTCTATGGCGGTAAACGCTTGGCGCGCCCCGGCAACTTCGTCGAGCCCGCCATCGTGCGTGCCAACAAACAATGGGACATCGTAAAGACCGAAACCTTCGGTCCCATCCTGTACATGATGAGCTACAAGACACTCGATGAAGCCGTCGCCATGCACAACGCCGTACGTCAGGGTCTGTCGTCGGCTATTTTCACTACCAGTCTGAAGAATGCCGAGTACTTCCTCTCGCACCTCGGCAGCGACTGCGGCATTGCCAACGTCAACATCGGCACCTCGGGTGCCGAGATCGGCGGTGCGTTCGGCGGTGAAAAGGAGACCGGCGGCGGACGCGAGGCCGGTACGGACGCATGGAAGGCCTACATGCGCCGGCAAACCAATACCATCAACTGGTCCGACCAGTTACCGCTTGCCCAGGGAATCGAATTTGATGTGGGATAAACCCGCCGCGTGCTCGATCCGGATCTACATCTAGGAATGGAGATCTTGCCGCGCTCGTCTGATGGCTATTCACGGCGCATCCGGTAGAATCGCTGCTCCAAGCGGGGTCACAGGATTCCGCCACACGATTTAAAGTTCCGGTGCGTCAACCACTCTGGCAAAGATCATAAGGGATCACTGTGCTGGCCTTACACCTGCTGATCCTCGCCATCATTCAAGGCGTCACCGAGCTGTTCCCAATCAGCAGCCTGGGCCACAGCATCTTGGTGCCGGCGGTATTTCATTGGCCGATTAACCGCGAAGCGTCGTGGTTCCTTCCTTATATTGTGGTATTGCACCTCGGCACCGCGGCGGCGCTCTTTATATATTTCTGGCGCGACTGGTTCACGCTGCTCGGTGGCGCGTGGAAGGCGCGTGGCAACGCCAAGCAACCCAACGCGCGGCTTTTCTGGTTGCTGGTGGTCGGTACGATCCCCGCCGGGCTTATCGGTCTGGCCCTGGAACACAGGATTCGCAGCTTGTTCGGTGGGTTCGCGCTCGCCGCCATCTTTCTCATGGTCAACGGCGTGATCCTGTTCATTGGCGATGCACTCAAGAAGCGCAAGGCGCGCCACGAGTTGTCCAATATGGGTTGGGCGCGCGCTTTTGGCATCGGCATTGCACAGGCGCTGGCGCTGGTCCCGGGAATTTCGCGTTCGGGTGCCACCCTAGTGGCCGGTGTGTGGTCGGGTCTCGATTACGCATCTTCCGCGCGCTTCTCTTTCCTCTTGGCTACACCCATCATCGGTGCCGCAGGCCTGCTCGAAGTGCCCAAGCTGGTCAGGCAGCACGCGAGCCTCCCGGCCGGCCTGCTGCTCACCATCGTGCTCGGCGGTGTGCTGGCCGGAGTATTTGCCTGGCTCAGCGCCTGGGCGCTGATGCGCTACTTCCGCAAAACCGAAGTCACGGCGTTATTGCCGTTCGGTATCTACTGCGTGCTGGCAGGCGCGGTCGCCCTGCTGCTGGATTTCATCTGAACTGCCGGTAAGCGCGCGGTCGGCAGGCGCAGAGTACTGCGTGCGCCGGTCGCGGGCGCGGCTCAGTTCAGGGTGAACGGCAAACCGATCAGCAGGTAGAACGCCTCGTGGCCGGCCTGCGAGTAGCCGGTACCGAGATAGAGCGGTCCGAGAGCGGTGTCCGCACCGACGAACACCGCGCTGCCGTACTGCAGGCCGTGCGTGCTGATCGACTGGTTGCTGTTCCAAACGTTGCCGCCCTCGAGACTCGCGCCAACGTACAGGCCGTTGCCCAGCACGCTCGGCAGGTTACCGAGCTTCTGCAGGTAAATCAGATGTGCGGAGAATACGCGCTGGCCGCGCAATTGCTGCTGGCGCAGGCCCGAGAGCGACAGGAAGCCGCCGAGCGTGAACTCGTCGTAGAACGGCAGGGTGGTATTGAACGACGTGCCGGCGTTGGCGGTCAGGATCACGCTGTGCGAACCGTTGCCGAATGCCTGGGTGCCGGCGACCTCGAGTTTGTCGTAATTGATGTCGCTGCCGAGGCTCGCGCGCGCGAAGAAGCCCTGGACTTTCAGGTACGATCCCGACCGCGGAAACCCCACGTCCCCCTCGAGCGTATCCAGGCCGAACCGCAGGCGCAGGCCGCCGAGCGTGTCGCTGTAGGTCGGCAGCGAAGGTTCACCCACGTGCGGCTGTGACTGCACGTGGCCGTATACCGGACCGAAGCGCAACTCGGCGTCGTTGCCGAATTCGGTGCCGAAATCAAAGCCGCCACGCACCGTGCGGGTGCCGTACTCGGCAACCAGGTCTTCACCGCTGAACACGTTCATGAGCGTGTTCTGATACTCGGCATACGGTGCCACGAACAGCGAATTGGAGTAGTTCACCGGTTGATAGAGCTCGGTGTACAACTGCCGCGTGGTGCCGATGCGGAAGCGGTTGCGCCACTCGCCACCCAAATTGTTCAGTTCGGTCTTGGTCCAGGCGAACAGCAGGCCGTACTGGCTTCCGCCCTCGAAATCATCGGCGATGCGCAAACCGAAATATAGATAATTCGGTTGCCAGGGTTTTTCGGCGACGGTGATCACGAGTCCCGTGTGCTGGTGTTCGTGGCCGATGGCGGCGGTTACGCGGCTGAAGTAATCCAGGTTGTAGATGCGCTCGAGATCGGCGTCGATCTGGTGGAAGTCCCAGCGATCGCCGACCTTCGTGAGGAGCTTGGCGCGGATCATCGCGGTCGGTATACGGCGATTGCCACGGATCTCGATGAAATCCACGTGGCCGAGTGCTTCGGGAACGTAGCGATGCTGCAGGCGATAGGCGGCGTAGGCGGCTGGCGAGAGCTGCAGGTTGCGCAACGGTGCCAGGACCTTGAGCGCCGCTTGGCGTCCGATCTGGATTGCGTCCGCAGCCCGGCCGAAGTCCACGGCGGAGATGTCACCGAGATCCGGCTGGATCAGCACGTCGTGCGGTCCGAGGCTCGCAATCGAGCGGCTGACGTTCTGGTTGCCCATGAGCACAATTACCTGCAGCGAGAGACCCACGATGTTGTTGAGGCTGCCTGGCCTGGCCAGTGGAGTACTCACGTTGACGGCAATGACAATGTCTGCCCCCATCTGCCGGGCCACATCCACCGGCAGGTTGTCCACCAGCCCGCCATCGACCAGCAAATGACCGTCGAGTGGCACCGGTGTGTATACGCCCGGCACCGACATGCTGGCACGCATGGCCTCGGCGAGGCTGCCCTGGCTCAGCACCACTTTGTTGCCGGTACGAATGTCGGTGGCCACGGCGCGGAACGGAATCGGCAAATCCTTGAAATCGGCATTCGGCTGGGTGGCAAGCGTCAACACATTCAGGATGCGCCCCGGATCGTTGCCAGCCACGATGCCCTGCGGGAAGAAGAACCGGCCGTTGGCGTAGCCGAATTCCACCTTCAGGAGGTATTCAAGCTGGTACTGTTTTTCGTGGAAATCGAGCAGGCTGCGCGACTGCTTGCCGGCCATGCTGGCCTGCAGCGTTGGATTTTCCAGTGCGTTTTGCAATTCCCCGGTCGTATAGCCGGAAGCATACAGGCCGCCGACGATGGCCCCCATGCTGGTGCCGGCGATGCAATCGACCGGTATGCGCAGTTGCTGCAGGGCTTCTAGCACCCCGACATGCGCGGCGCCGCGTGCACCGCCGCCGCCGAGTGCCAGGCAGATGCGCGGATGCACCGGTGCGGATGCCTTCGCCTGCGCGTAAGCCGCGGGCCCGAGCGTAGCCATGAGTGCCACGGTCAGCAAAACGCTGACGGGCCAGCGGAGAAAAACTTTACGCATCGGTCTGTGGGAAGTTCAAACGGCGAGTCTGCTACTGGTGTCATGTTACCGGATGGCGAGGCCGCGTAACACTGGCGGCAGTTGCGCACGCGGCGCGCCTCTGCTTATATGCACGCATGAAAAGCAGAGCAATCGCGGTATGGTTTCTGCTGGGGCTGCTCTTGGCCTGCCTGCTGCCCACGGCCGCCACCGCCCAAGCCAAAGGTGGAGTCGCGTACCTGTTGCACCTCGACGGCGCGATCGGACCCGCGACGGCGGACTACGTCGCCGAAGGCCTGAAAACCGCTGCCGCTCAGCACGCCAAATTGGTGATCCTAGAAATGGATACACCCGGCGGCCTGAGCGATTCGATGCGCAGCATCAACAAGGCCATTCTGGCCTCACCCGTGCCCGTAGTGACCTACGTTGCACCGAGCGGCTCGCGCGCCGCGAGTGCCGGC
The DNA here is from genome assembly GCA_050739335.1 of Gammaproteobacteria bacterium. Classification (GTDB taxonomy): domain Bacteria; phylum Pseudomonadota; class Gammaproteobacteria; order Natronospirales; family REEB76; genus REEB76. The sequence continues at coordinate 55,519 of JBOIBB010000014.1, read as the reverse complement.
ACCTACATCCTGTATGCGAGCAATATTGCGGCCATGGCGCCAGCGACCAACCTCGGCGCGGCCACGCCGGTAGAGCTCGCCGGTGGCAGCTCCTCCACGCCGGCAAAACCCGAAACGGCCGAGCAACGCAAGGTGCTGAACGATGCGGTGGCCTACATCCGCGGACTTGCCCAACTGCGTGGCCGCAATGCCGATTGGGCCGAGCAGGCCGTGCGCAATGCCGCGAGCCTTACGGCCGATGAGGCCTTGCAACAGCACGTCATTGATTTGATGGCCGACAACGTGCCGGCATTGCTTGCCCAACTCAACGGCCGCAAAGTCACCACGGACGCAGGCACAGTTACGTTGAACACTGTGGGCATCGCGGTGCAGGATTACCATCGCGGCTTCCGCGTAAGATTTCTCGAAGTACTTACCAACCCCACGCTCGCCTACATATTGCTGTTGATCGGAGTGTTCGGCTTGATCTTTGAAGCGCTGCATCCGGGCGGCGTACTCCCAGGTGTGGTGGGTGCCATTGCGCTGCTGCTTGCGCTGTATGCCTTCCACCTGTTACCCGTAAATTTCGCGGGTCTGGCCTTGATCGTGCTTGGCATCATCCTGTTCGTCACCGAAACCTTCGTGCCATCCTATGGCACCCTCAGCATCGGCGGATTGGCGGCTTTTGTGTTTGGGTCCATTATTTTGATGAATACCAGCGTGCCGGGATTTCAGGTATCACGCGGTTTGATTGGAGGGATCGCCACGGCCGTAGCCCTGTTGATCATCGGTATTCTGTGGGTCGCTGTACGTGCGCACCGCCGTCCGGTAGTAACCGGCGCGGAAGAAATCATCGGCAGCCGTGGCCAAGCGCTAAGCGATTTTGCGCCCAGTGACACCGGCAGCGTACGCGTCTTGGGTGAAATCTGGAGCGCGCGCAGCGATACCCCAATTCGAACAGGCGCGGCCGTAAGAGTCGCACGTCGGGAAGGACTGATATTATGGGTTGAGCCCACGAACTCTGCGGGTAAAAAGGAAAGTTAAATGGCCATCGCAATCATCGTCATCGTGATCATACTGGCAATCTTGGTATTCAGCTCGCTCAAGGTGCTGAAGGAATACCAACGCGGCGTCGTGTTCACGCTCGGGCGTTTCGATCGGGTATGCGGGCCGGGCGTGGTGTTGATCTGGCCGATGATTCAGTCAATTAACAGAGTGGATCTGCGCGTAGTGGTAATGGAGGTACCGCCGCAAGACGTAATTTCGCGCGATAACGTTTCGGTCAAGGTGAACGCCGTCATCTACGTGCGCATCATCGATCCGGAAAAAGCCGTGATCCAGGTGGCCGACGTGTTCGATGCGAGCAGCCAGCTCGCGCAGACCACGTTGCGCTCGGTACTCGGCCAGCACGAACTGGACGACATGCTCGCGGCCCGTGACAAGCTCAACACCGATATCCAGACTATTCTCGATCAGCACACTGATGCCTGGGGCATGAAAGTGACTCACGTGGAGATCAAGCAGGTGGATCTGGACGAGAACATGGTGCGTGCCATCGCGCGCCAAGCCGAGGCGGAACGGCAACGGCGCGCCAAGATCATCAACGCCGAGGGCGAACTGCAAGCCTCGCAGAAACTCATGGAGGCCGCGCAGACGCTGATCCAGCAGCCACAGGCTATCCAGTTGCGCTACCTGCAAACGCTGGTGGAAATCGCCGGCGACAAGAGCAACACCATTGTATTTCCGCTGCCGATGGATTTGATCGAGCCGCTGTTGAATAAATTGAAATAACCGCGCGCGCAACGATGCGCCTGGACGCAACGCCTTAGGGCGCTGCAGCCGATTTCGCTCCGTGAGACACCAAGATTGCGCGATTTACGGTAGGAGTTGAGATGGGCGCGCCCGGACCTGCGCAAGCCGGGCTCAGCGTTCGGCGTAAGCCAGGCTGAAGGCTCCCGGGCCCACATGGATGCCCTCGGTAGTGCTCATGACCGACAGCAGGGTATCCACTTTGTGGTGGGCCGCGCAGCGGATGAAAGCGTCGTAACCGGGCATGGATTTCACGCTATCCGGATCGCCTGCGTAGCTCATGCAGACCACCTTGCTCGCGAGGCCATGCTCGATGGCTGCGATCGCCATGTCGAACAGTTTGTGCACCGCCGGTTCATAACCGCGCACGTTGGCAATCACCTGGGTTTCGCCGCGCTGACACTGGAGGATCGGCTTGATGTCGAACATGCTGCCCATCTGATAGCCGAGCAGCCCGACGCTCTTGTCACCTTTCTGAGCGCCGCGATTGCGGAGGTAGTACAGGTCCTGCGGCACCACGAACGCCCGCACCTGGCGGCAGAAGTTCTCGACCTGCTGGCGTAGCTGGTCGAACAGAATCCCCTCAGGCGCATGCATTGCGCGGAGGGCCTCGCACACGGTGACCGCTTGGCCGGCAAAAATGCTCTGGCTGTCCACCACCCGCAGGTTGAATTGTTCGTCGAGGCCGGCGGCGCGGCGCCGTTCCTTGTAAGCCGAGAGCACCATGAAGGAGGCTTGGGTAGCGTTCTCATACGTGGTGCTGCGTGAGCGCGCCACCGTGAGCAGCATGACGCGATCGTACTTCAGCACCCATTGTTCCAGGAACAGGTCGCGGATGGCCTTGGTGGACAGTGGTTCCGTGGTGATTTCGAGTTTCTTGGCGCCTACGAACCGGCGGTAAAGATCCATGGTTTGCTCGGGATCTCGCAGGTCGCGGAAACTCATGTGCCCGAAACGCATGAGTACCGGCAGGATTTCCAGGCCGTTCTGATCGATGAAGGAACGCGGCAGGTCACAGGTCGGGTCAATGACGATACCGATCTTGGTAGGCATCAGCTTTCCCCAAGCGTGCTCTCGGATTCACCCGCTCTCGCATTGCCTTCGGACGTGGCGAGGGCAGGTTCAGCATAGCCCAAGCGCTTGCATGGCGGCAAATTCCTCCGGTTTTTCCAAAACTTGGCAGTATTTGCTCAGGCGCCTATAAGCCCGGGATAATCCTTAAGATTGCTGGCGACCATCTGTACCTTGGATTGCACGCAGGCTCGCGGCCGCCTGCTTGTCCAAGAGGGGCCCGCTCGGCGCGCGCAGTGAGCTGCCGTGTATCGTTCCGCCGTTGTGCGCATGGCGGCAGTGCACCGGTTTGCGAGCGGCCACGATTCGCGGTTCCAGGCCGAGCGTTCCCCAGCCGGCACAGGTGTAAGCAGTTTCAGGGCTCGTCGTGTTTGGCCTGTTCCCAGATCGCATCCATTTCTTCGAGGCTCGCGTCCTGCGGACCTCTGCCCTGCTTGGCAAGCGTAGCTTCGATCACCGCAAAGCGCCGCGCGAACTTGACGTTGGTACCGCGTAGCGCGGTACCCGGGCTCACCCCAAGCTTGCGCGCAAGATTCACCACGGCAAACAGCAAATCCCCGAGCTCGTCTTGGAGCCGCGCTTCGGCCGAGTGGCGGCGGATTTCCACTTCAAGCTCGGAAAGCTCTTCGTGCACCTTGGCGAGGACCGGCGCGAGCGAGTTCCAGTCGAAGCCGACGCTTGCGGCGCGCTCCTGCAAGCGAGTCGCGCGCGCGAGTTCCGGGACATCCGGATCCACGGCGTCCAACCAACCCTTGGGACTGTCACTCATGGGTGTCGCTACGCATTAGCTTGTGCAGGAAATCGACCAGCATGGCGGCGGTGGCGCCCCAGATCACGTGCTGTTGATATTCAAACTGGTAATAGCTCGCAACTTGCTTGCCCCATTTGCCAGTGCGCGTTTGCAAATTGGCAGGATCGCGCAGAAATGCGATCGGGACTTCGAAGATTTCCGCAACTTCTGCCGGATCGGGTTTGAGTTCAAATCCGGGCGTGACCAGTCCCACCACCGGGGTGACGGCATAACCCGTGATGGTCAGGTAGCCATCGAGAAAGCCGACGGGCGTCACCCGGGATGCATCGATCCCGGTTTCCTCAAAAGCCTCGCGCAACGCTGTTTGTACGGGCCCGGAGTCCGAGAGCTCCCGGCTCCCTCCAGGGAAGCTCACCTGGCCCGCATGATCCAACAGGTTGCGCGTACGTTCAGTGAAAAGGATGGTCGGGACCGTCGCGTGCAATACCACCGGCACCAGCACCGCTGCGGGTCTCCAAGGGTGGGCAGGGACCGGCTCCGCGGCCCGCGCAGTCGATGCTCGTCGTGCTGTAAATCGGCTCGGTGGTTTCGAATCCTTAAGGCTGCGCCGAACTATATCTTCTATATCCACTGCGTAATCATACAGTTGTATATAAAGCCTGGATTTACTTGTGCACTCCGCCACGCGTAAGCGCAACAGGATCGAGGAGTTTCGCCAAACGTCCTTCGGGGAGTCCGGTGAGCTGTTTCGCAACCTCCAGCACGGCTGTGTGTGTCTTGTAGGCTTGCTTTGCGATCGCAGCTCCTTTTTCATAACCGATGACCGGATTGAGGGCAGTCACCAGGATCGGGTTGCGCGCCAGCGCAGCACGCAAGTGTTCCTCATTAACGTTGAAGTCAGCAATCGCCTTATCTGCAAGCGATGTGGACGAATTGGCCAAGATATCAATAGATTGCAGCACATTGTAGGCAATCAACGGTAACATTACGTTCAACTGGAAGTTACCCGCCTGTCCGGCAACGGTGATGGTCGCATCGTTGCCGATCACTTGTGCCGCCACCAGGGTGACAGCCTCCGGTATGACCGGATTTACCTTGCCGGGCATGATGCTCGAGCCCGGTTGCAAGGCCGTGAGCGCAATCTCACCCAGCCCGGCGAGCGGACCGCTGTTCATCCAGCGCAGGTCATTGGCGATTTTCATCAGGCTCACGGCCAGCGTTTTCAGTTGACCCGAGAGTTCCACGGCCGTGTCCTGGGAGCTCAGCGACGCGAAATAGTTGCTACTGGTCTCGAACGGGACGCCGGTACGCCGGGCCAGTTCTGCAGCGATGCGCCGGCCGAATTCAGGGTGGGCATTGATGCCTGTGCCTACCGCGGTACCCCCTTGGGCGAGCGCCTGCAAGCGCGGTTCGACACTTTGCAGCCGCGCGATATCCTGCCGGATCTGCGTCGCCCAGCCGGACAGCTCCTGCCCGAGCGTGATTGGCATGGCATCCATCAAGTGGGTGCGGCCGGTGGTAACGACGTCGCTCAGTTCCTCGGCTTTGTGCTCGATGACCGCAGCCAGGTGTTCGAGCGCCGGCAGTAGCCGCTCGCGCAGTTCCAGGGCGGCACTCACGTGGATGGCCGTCGGAATGGTGTCATTGCTGCTCTGGCTCATGTTGACGTGGTCGTTGGGGTGCACCGCGATCCCGGCCTTGGCGGTGGCGAGATGCCCGATCACCTCGTTGGCATTCATGTTGCTGCTCGTGCCGGAGCCGGTCTGAAAGATGTCGACCGGGAACTCGCGGTCGTGGCGCCCGTCGGCTACTTCTCTGGCAGCGGCCTCGATGGCCGGCGCCCGCGCTGCATCCAGCAACCCCAAGTCCCGGTTCACGCTCGCCGCGGAGGCTTTGATGAGCCCAAGCGCACGGATGAAAGCGCGCGGCAACACCAGGCCACTGATGGGGAAATTCTGTACGGCACGCTGGGTTTGGGCGCCCCAGAGTGCCTCGCTGGGTACCCGAAGTTCACCCATGCTGTCGCGCTCGATACGGAATTTCTCAGTCGCCATCATATTTCCTTCGGAATATATAAATATGTGTTTATAATTGATTGATTACCAAGAACATATAATCCAGCATTTTGGTGAACTACGAGCCGACAGTAGCCGCATTGCAATTCGTTTATTATCCGCATTAGTCACGTCGTTTGCACGGAATCCACATGTCAGTGTCCGCCCTTACGGCCCTCTCGCCTCTCGATGGACGTTATGCGAGCCGCCTCGAAGCGCTGCGGGCAAGGTTCAGCGAATTCGGCCTCATGCAGGCGCGTGTGCGAGTCGAGCTCGCATGGTTTGCCAGCCTCGCCGCCAATCCGGAGATTCGTGAACTATCACCACTCAGCAGTGCCGCGAACGCGCGGCTCACAAAGCTTGGAGTCGACTTCGGAGTCGACGCTGCCGAGCACATCAAGGCTATCGAGGCCACCACCAACCATGACGTCAAGGCCGTCGAATACTACCTGCGCGAGCAGTTCGCCGGGAATCCCGAGCTGGCGGCACACTTGGAATTCCTGCACTTCGCCTGTACCTCGGAGGATATCAATAACCTTGCCTATGCCTTGATTCTGAAGGAGACGCGCGATCACGAGTTGCTGCCGCTGCTCGATCAACTGGTGGCGAAGCTGCGTGAGCTCGCACACGGTTACGCGGAACTGCCGATGCTCGCGCATACCCACGGGCAGCCGGCCACGCCGACGACGCTTGGCAAGGAACTTGCCAATTTCGTGGCGCGCCTGCGCGAGCAACGCGCGCCGCTCGCCCAGATCCGCATTCGCGGAAAATTCAACGGTGCGGTCGGCAACTACAATGCGCATTGTGTGGCCTACCCCAATCTGGATTGGCCCGCCATCAGCCGGCAATTTGTCGAAGCGCTGGGTCTCGAGTGGTCGGCGTACACCGTGCAGATCGAACCACACGACTGGATGGCTGAGTATTTCGACGCGCTGGCGCGCTGCAATACGATAGTGCTGGACGCCTGCCGCGATTTCTGGGGGTACATCTCGCTCGGATACTTCCGCCAAAAAAGCATCGCTGGCGAGGTGGGTTCATCGACCATGCCGCATAAGATCAATCCCATAGACTTCGAAAACGCCGAAGGCAATCTCGGGCTCGCCAACGCCCTGCTGGGGCATTTCTCGGCGAAACTTCCGGTGTCGCGCTGGCAGCGCGATCTCACTGATTCGACCGTGCTGCGTAACGTCGGGGTCGCTGCCGGTCACAGCCTGCTTGCCTGGCAATCCTTTCTGAAGGGACTGTCGCGTATTGAAGCCGATGCCGGGTGCATGCAGCGTGAACTCGACGACCACTGGGAGGTCCTCGCCGAGGCGATCCAGACGGTCATGCGGCGTTATGGCCAGGCTTCGGCCTACGAACAATTGAAAGCTCTCACCCGCGGCAAGCATCTGGATCGCGAGAGTCTCCACGAATTCATTGTGACCCTGGCGATCCCCGACTCGGCCAAGAGCAGGCTGCTGGCGCTCACGCCCGCCGGATATGTGGGACTCGCGGCACGTCTTGCCCGCGAAATCTGAAGTCTGCACGTAACGCAGCGGCTTCCGGCGGCTGCGGCGGAACTCACGAAAATGACCGACACGGACAGCCACTCACCCTCATACCGTGAACTCTCGATCCGCACCGACAACCGCACGGCGGCCGCGCAGATCGCCACGCAGGCACGCCGCAGTCTCGCCATGTTTACGCGTGATCTCGAAGCGCCGATTTACGACGTGCCGGAGTTTCTGGATGCGGCGCGCGCGCTTGCGCTACGCAGCCGCTACTCGCGGATACGCATTGTGGTCATCGATCCCACCTCGGCCATCAAGGACGGCCATCGGCTCATTGAGCTCGCACGCCGCCTGAGCTCTTACATCGAGGTGCGCCGCCCGTCGGAGGATCACGCCAAGCTCGCCGATGCCTTTCTGATCGGCGACGACATCGCCCTGCTGTACCGGCCGCTCGCGAGTCGCTATGAGGGTTTCGCGGATTTGTACACTCCAGTAGCGGCGCGCGGACGGCTGAGCAGCTTCGAGGATATCTGGGGACATGGTGAACCGGAGCCGGAATTCCGCCGCCTTGGCGTCTGAAATCCAAATCCATCGAAGCGCCTCTGGGTAACCGTCTCCGCCTCAGTCTGCCGGCGAACCGTTAAACTGTCGGAATGCAGATGCACCCCCGCCCGCGTGTAATAGTCGGCATGTCCGGAGGCGTGGACTCGTCTGTCGCCGCACTGCTGCTGCTTGAGCAAGGTTGGGCTGTCGAAGGCCTGTTCATGGACAACTGGGAAGACGATGACGAGCCGGGATATTGCCGGGCGGCCGACGACTTCCAGGACGCCCGTCAAGTTTGCGAACGCCTGGACATTCCCCTGCATCGCGTGAGTTTTGCTGCCGAGTACCGCGAGTGCGTGTTTCAGCAGTTTCTCGGCGATTACGCGGCCGGCCGTACGCCGAATCCCGATGTACTTTGCAATCGCGAGATCAAGTTCAAGGCGTTTCTGGATTACGCGCTGCGCCTTGGTGCCGGGCGTATCGCCACCGGCCACTATGCGCGCGTGGCGAGCGCGGACGGGACCACCCGGCTGCTGCGTGCGGCCGACACCGGCAAGGATCAAACCTATTTCCTGCATGCGGTGCCGCAGGCCGCGCTCGTGCGCAGCGTGTTTCCGCTCGGCGACATGCTCAAGCGCGAAGTGCGGGCACGCGCACGCGCCGCCGGTTTCGAGAATCACGCCAAGCCCGATAGCACCGGCATTTGTTTTATCGGCGAGCGGCCTTTTGGGAAATTCTTGGCGCGCTACTTGCACGGTGCTCCCGGCAATATCGAGACCCCGGAAGGTGAAACTGTCGGCCGGCATTCAGGGCTCATGTTTTACACGCTCGGCCAGCGTCAGGGCCTGGGCATCGGCGGCTGCGCGGGCGCCACGGGCAGACCCTGGTACGTGGCCGGCAAAGATGCGTACCGTAACGTGCTGATCGTGGTCCAGGGGCACGAGCACCCACGCTTGTTCCATCGGGCGCTGACCGCAAGCGAGCTGCATTGGATTGCCAGCGCGCCACCCGCGAGCAAGTTCCGCTGTACCGCCAAGAGCCGTTATCGCCAGGCCGACCAGGTTTGCACGGTCACACTCGGCGCGGCGGGTGATTGTCGCGTGGAGTTTGCGCAGCCGCAGCGCGCGCTCACGCCCGGCCAGTACGCGGTTTTTTACCGTGGTGATGCTTGCCTGGGCGGCGGCGTGATTGCCACGGTCGACCCAGCCCAGACCTGCGCGCGTCTGCGCGGCGCGGCATGAGACTGCGTTACGCAACGCTTGTATGCGCACGTGGCGCGCATGCATACCGGCTCGCGCGGCTACAGCCCCGGCGCGGCACACGGAACGCTTTCTGGCTGCGCCGGGTGCGATGAGTCACTCGCTGTCCGACCGGGTGCTCGCGCTCGCAGGGATCGTGCAGGCCGCAGAACTGGTAAACACGGCCGCTACCGGTGGCCAGCCCGATGAGCTCTGTGTCCACGCGACCCTCATCAGCATCGTGAAGACCGAAGCCCGCAATGTGCCGGAAGTGTTTGGCGGTGTGCGTGGGCTCGGCTGCGGTCTGCAACGGCTGGCCGGCCTGCTCGGCCAGTCCGGCCAGCCGGGCGATGCGACCGTGTTGCGCTATGCGCTTACGCTGATGCAACTCCAGGGCAAGGTGCTGCGCCGCCGGCCGCTCAAACAGGTACTGGAAGCCGGCGTAGAGCGCGCGCGCAGTCAACTGGAGCATTTCGAACCGACCCACAGCAATGTGCTCGCCAACCTGGCCGACATCTATTTGCATAGCGCCGGCGCGGTGAGCCCCCGCATCCTGGTCACCGGCGATGCCGCCCAGCTGCAGAATCCACGCGTCGTTAACCTGGTGCGCAGTCTGCTGCTCGGCGGCTTGCGTGCAGCCGTGCTGTGGCGTCAATGCGGCGGCTCACGTTGGATGCTGTTGTTCACACGCACGCACCTGCGCCGCGAAGCCGAGCGTCTTTTCGCCGCGAGCAGCCGCAGCGCTTGAGGTGGACTGCTGCACCGTCGCGACGGCGCGTCACCAAGCGCCACGGCGAGCTCGAAGAGGGCTTGGCTTATAATGGCGCGCGTCGATCACCAATAATTTTTCCGCTCCCGGGTTTTCTTGGGAGCCCGTGCCTGCGGAGTAGCCATGAAAGACAGTTTCAAAGCACGCGCCACGCTGGACGTGCGCGGCAAGCAATACGAAATCTTCAAACTCAGCGCCCTCGAGACAAAATACCACGTCTCGCGTCTGCCCTACTCGCTCAAAGTGTTGCTGGAAATGCTGCTGCGGCTCGAGGACGGCGTGAATGTCAAGGCCGAAGACATCGAGGCGCTCGCCAGTTGGGATCCCAAAGCCGAACCCAACAAGGAAATCGCTTTCACGCCAGCGCGCGTGTTGATGCAGGACTTCACCGGGGTACCGGCGGTCGTGGATCTGGCCGCGATGCGTGACGCCATGAAAAACCTGGGTGGTGATCCCGAGAAGATCAATCCGCTGGCCCCGGCCGAGTTGGTCATTGATCACTCGGTGCAGGTGGATTTCTTCAACCGCCCCGACGCCATGGCCCGGAACGCCGAGATGGAGTTCCAGCGCAACCAGGAGCGCTATCAGTTCCTGAAGTGGGGTCAGAGATCGTTCAAGAACTTCAAAGTTGTGCCACCCGACACCGGCATCTGCCACCAGGTGAATCTCGAGTACCTGTCGCGCGTTGTGTTTGAACGCGAGGTCGACGGCACGACCCAGGCCTACCCCGACACCTTGGTCGGTACCGATTCCCACACCACCATGGTCAACGGTCTGGGTGTCCTCGGTTGGGGCGTAGGCGGCATCGAAGCCGAGGCCGCCATGCTCGGCCAGCCTTCGACCATGCTGATTCCGCAGGTCGTGGGCGTGCGGCTGTCAGGCAGGCTGCCCGAAGGCGCTACTGCCACCGATCTCGTGCTGACCATTGCGGAACTCTTGCGCAAGACCGGCGTGGTTGGAAAATTCGTCGAATACTTCGGACCTGGCGCGGCCCATCTGCCGCTCGCAAATCGCGCCACGCTCGGCAACATGTCTCCGGAGTTCGGCTCGACCTGCGCGATCTTCCCGATCGACGCCGAAACCTTGAGTTATCTCAAGCTCACGGGACGCAGCCCCGAGCGTATTCAATTGGTCGAGACCTACGCCAAGGCCCAGGGCCTATGGCACGAGCCCGAGCAGAAGCCTGCCGAATATAGTCAGGTCGTCGACTTGGAGCTGAGCTCGGTGGAACCGAGTATCGCGGGACCCAAGCGCCCACAGGATCGCATCCCATTGAAGTCCGCGCACGAAATCGTCGGCAAGCATGCGGCCAAGCTCGCGGCCGAGCGCGCCCAGCGCCTGCAAGCCGAGGCGCAGTTCGAGGACGAAGGCGGCGCGGTGCCCGTCAAGGAAAGTACCGTAATCACGCCAGGTTCCGCGAGCGTGACCATGGACGGCCAGACATTCACCATGCACGACGGGGCGGCGGTGATTGCGGCGCTCACCAGTTGCACCAACACCTCCAACCCCGAAGTCATGATCGGCGCGGGTCTGGTGGCACGCCGCGCACGTGAGCGCGGCCTGAAGCCCAAGCCTTGGGTCAAGACCAGTCTGGCGCCCGGCTCGCGCGTGGTCACCGACTACCTCAAGAAAGCCGGATTGCTCGCAGATTTGGAAGCGATGGGTTTTGGACTGGTGGGCTATGGTTGCACCACCTGCATCGGAAACTCCGGACCGCTGCGCCCGGAAATCAGCCGCGGGATCGCCGAGGGCGATCTTTCGGCCTGCGCGGTGCTGTCCGGCAACCGCAATTTCGAAGGCCGCATTCACCCCGAAGTGAAAATGAATTTCCTGGCCTCGCCGCCGCTGGTCGTGGCGTACTCGCTGGTGGGCAGCATGACCGTGGACCTGTTGCACGATCCACTGGGCACCGGCAAGGACGGCAAGCCGGTGTATCTGAAGGACCTCTGGCCGAGCCAGGAGGAAATTTCCGATCTGATTATCGGCAATATTGACTCCAGCATGTTCAAGAATGTTTACGGCAAGATCTACGCCGGTGACCAGCATTGGAATGGCATGCGCGTGCCTGAGGGCGAGATTTACCAGTGGGACGAGCATTCGACCTACGTGCGCAACCCGCCCTATTTCGAGGGCATGACCATGCAGCCGGATCCGGTCACCGACATAAAAGGCGCGCGTGTGCTTGCCCTGCTCGGCGATTCCGTGACCACGGACCACATCTCGCCGGCCGGCAGTATCAAGAAGAGCGGCCCGGCCGGCGAATACCTGATCGAAAACGGCGTACAGGCGCGCGACTTCAACTCCTACGGCTCGCGCCGCGGCAATCACGAAGTCATGATGCGTGGCACCTTCGCCAACATTCGCTTGCGCAATCAGCTCGCGCCGGGGACCGAGGGTGGTTTCACCACCTATATACCCAGCGGTGAAGTCATGTCGATCTATGCCGCGGCCGTGAAGTACCAGCAAAGGGGCACGCCGCTAATCGTCATCGCCGGTATCGAATACGGCAGCGGTTCCTCGCGCGACTGGGCCGCCAAGGGCACGCTGCTACTCGGCGTGAAAGCGGTCATTGCCAAGAGTTTTGAGCGTATCCATCGCTCCAATCTGATTGGCATGGGCGTGTTGCCGCTGCAGTTCCACGCGGGCGAGGACGCCAAGTCTCTGGGCCTCTGCGGCAAGGAAGAATTCGCCATCGAAGGCCTGAAAGACGCGGCCAGCAAACAGGTGACCGTGCACGCCAAAGCCGACAGCGGCAAAACCGTCACCTTCAAGGCGCGCGTGCGTTTGGACACCCCCAAGGAACGCGACTACTACGTGAATGGCGGCATCCTGCAGTATGTGCTGCGGCAATTGGCCGCCTGAATCGGGCACAGCGCCCGTAGCGGCACGCGAGTATTTGCCGTACAGGGCCGTGAGCGGCTGCGCCGTTAAGCGACGCCCGGCGGTGCGCAGAATCCACTCGACCGGTATGGCACAATCGCGCCCTGGTCAGTACTAGCGGTGCGATTTTCAATGCCCAACTCCACTCCCGAGGCCGCAAATCAGATCGCGATGCTCGCGGACAGTGCCACGGCTCTTGCCCACCGGGGTGACAAAACCGCGGCTGAAACGATCTATCGCAAGCTGCTGGATGCGGCGCCCTATCACCTGCAGGCGCTCATGTTTCTCGCGATGCGCGCCTTCGAGCGTGGCGATGCTGCGCAAAGCCAGGAGCTCCTGAAACGTGCCGTGCAGGTGGATCCGAAGCGCGCGATGCTCTACCAGAATCTCGGCATCGTGTATCGCGCCCAAGGGCTCGCGGAGCAGGCGCTCGAAGCCTTCAATCGTGCCATTGCACTGCAGCCCGGCTATGTGGTCGCGCTACTGCACCAGGGCGCACTGCTGGACAAGCTCGGGCGCGAGCCCGAAGCACTCGCCAGCTACCGTCAGGCGCTGGCTTGCATGCAACCGCCCGCCGCCGAGACTCTGCGCGATTCATCCACGCCGGCGCCAATCCGCGAAATGCTTACGCACGCGGTAGACTTTGTGCGCGAGCACATAAACGCGATAACCGCACAACACTTGGAGCCCGTCACGCAGCGGCATGGCGACGCTGCGCTGGTGAACATCCAGGCCGCCGCCAGCCTGCTGGCCGGCGGACCGGGCGCGCCCGGCTATGCCCATGCCTTGCAGCGCCCAGCGTATTTGTACGTGCCCGGCATCGAACCGCGTCCTTTTTTCGAACGCACCCAGTTCGCTTGGGCACCTGCGCTTGAAGCTTGTACCGCGGCGATACTCGCCGAGGCCGAAGCGGTGTTGGCCAGCGAGGCCGGCCTCGAGCCCTACGTCGACATTGATGTACGCACGGACCCACAGCAGTGGCGCGAGCTTAACCACTCGTCGCAATGGAACTCGTTTCATCTGCTGCGCGGCGGGAAGATACAGAATGACAATGCCGCGCGTTGCCCCGCCACCATGCAAGCGCTCGGCCAGCTCCCGCTGCCACAAATTCCCGGGCACACACCGGAGGCATTCTTTTCCATTCTCCGGCCGGGCACGCACATTCCGTCCCATTACGGGCTCGGCAACTACAAGCTTGTGGTGCACCTGCCGCTGGTCGTTCCGCAAGACTGCGCTATCCGTGTTGGTCACGAGACCCGGGGCTGGTCCGCCGGACAATGTTTGATTTTTGACGACAGCTTTCAGCACGAAGCCTGGAATCGCAGCCAGGAACGCCGTGTGGTGCTGATCACGGAGATCTGGAATCCGTTGCTGAGCGCCGCGGAATGTGACGGCGTGACCGCGCTGGTGGCAGCACTGGCGGCAATCAATCGTGGAACTCCGAGCGGCCACGGCGCCTGAAGGGTCGTCAACGCTGCGTCCGGGCGGCCGCCGGCGTAGCAGGCGTCATGAGTAATTCGAGCCAGAGCGCGGCGACGGCTGCAGACCTGTTCGCACGAGCGGTGCAAGCCTACCAAGCGGGTGACCATCCGGCCGCGGTGCAGCTCGCGCAAAATTTATTACAGCAATACGGTGCACATGCCGGTGCGCTGTATCTCGTGGGCGGTGCAGCGCTCGATGATAATCGTCCAGAGGAAGCGCTTACCTACCTCGACCGTGCCGCGCATCTGGATGACCGCAATCCCGACATCCAGCGCGCACTCGGCAACGCACAGATGCAGCTTGAGCATTGGGCCGAAGCCGCGCCGTGTTTTGACCGGGCGTTGCGCACCTACCCCGGTGACAGCGGGCTCCTCAACAATCTCGGAATATGCTGCAAAGAGCTCGGCAAGGTCGACGCCGCCGTCGAGTGTTACCGCAAGGCGCTCAGCCGCAGTCCGCGCGACGCCCACATCTACAACAACTTGGGGATTGCTCTCGACAAGCAGCGCAAGGCCGACGCGGCAATCGAGGCCTATCGCCAGTCGCTCGCCCTGGATGCGCGCAATCCCGCGGTCTGGTCGAACCTTGCGGTGCTGCTGGAGCAGGCCAACCGGACCGAGGAAGCCGCCGCAGCGGCGGATGCGGGCCTGACTCTCGCGCCCGCCCACCCGGCCTTGAACGCCACCGTAGCCAAGCTTCTGCGCCGCCAGGGCGATTCGGCGGCGGCTGTCGGGCGGCTGGAGCCGATACTGTCGCGCCCCGAGCTACCGGCCGGTACCCGCCGCGACATGCTGTTCGAGTTGGGCTACAACTACGACACCCTCGGCGACACACCGGCCGCGTACCGCTGTTTCGATGAGGCCAATCATCTTTCGCTGGAGGCTCAACCCTGGCTGGCAGACACGGCACGTGCTTATTTGCATGAACTCGACAGTCTATTGGAGCTGTTCACGGCCGACTGGGTAAAGACCTGGATCGCCAAGACCCGCGCGGCGCAACGTGCCATGAACGAGCCACCCGTCGCGTTCCTGGTGGGCTTTTTGCGTGCCGGCACCACGCTCATGGATACGCTCCTCGGTACGCGCCGTGGATTGGCGGTGCTCGAGGAAGAGCCCTGTCTGGAAAACACCCTGAACCGGCTGCGCGCCGCGCAACCTGCTTATCCGGCCGCACTCGCCGGGTTAGCGCCTGCAGCTTGGCAGACGCTGCGTAGCGATTATTGGCAGGCCGTACATGCATGCCTCGGAACCACCGCCGCGCCGGCGTTGATACTCGACAAGCATCCGCTGATGTCGGCCCAAGCCGGATATGTGCACGCCCTGTTGCCCGCTGCCGCTTTCGTTTTCGCATTGCGTCACCCTTGCGACGTGGTGCTCTCCTGCTTCATGCAATCCTTCAACGGCAGTTCCATCACGGGAAACTTCCTGGATCTGGAGTCTTCGACGCAGATCTACCGGCGCGTGATGGAGCTCTGGCTGCGCTACCGCGAGATCCTTGAGCTTGATGTGTACGAGCTGCGTTACGAGCGCCTGGTGATCGACCCGAATCGTGAGTTGAGTGCTGCCTGTGCATTTCTCGGGCTCGACGCTGCCGCGTCGAGACCTGATCGCGAAAGACCGCCAGGTGCGCGAGCGCGCGTGTACACCCCGAGTTATGCCCAAATCGTGCAACCGGTCAATGCGCGGGCCGTGGACCGCTGGCAGCGCTACCGCGAATACTTCGGCGCAAGCCTGGACACGCTGCACCCATGGGTAAAGCGCTTCGGCTATTCGCTTTAGCTCGCAGTCGTGCCGTGCAGGCTTCCCGCCAAGCAAGCGAGAAACTGTTGCACCGAGTAATTTCCAGCTCACCAAGCCTTAGCGAGCGGCGTATACCCGGCCAACCATATCTTTTCTGCGAGCCGAGTGCCGGCAAGAACGCCAAGAGGTTAATCCCTTCATGAGGTGCGCTTTCACACGAACACCTCGCTAATCGCCGCACTTCCAACCTGAAGCTGCACATGTTAATAATATGAACATCAATCGCGCATTGAATAATACCAGTGACGTCGGGAACCCGACCTACAGAATGCCCCGGAGGCCCCAAGTGCACTGCGCCGGGCGGATGGATTGAGCACATATCGCTAATGTCCCAGATGCCGATGCCTACCTCTACTCCGATCGTCGAGCTGATTGGTCGAGCGATCTCCGAACAACAGCGCGGACGCTTTACCCGCGCCGAACCCTTGTTCAACGAGGTGCTGCGGCGGGAGCCTGCGCAACCCGACGCCCTGCATTTTCTTGGCCTCCTCGAGTTCCAGACCGGCCGCAGCCAATCGGGCCTGGAAAAAATGCGTCGTTCCGTGCAGCTCGCGCCGCGCAACGCTGGTTTTGCTCACAACCTGGCGAGTGCATTGTTGAGTAGCGAGCTTGGGGCCGAGGCGATTGATCAGTACCACCACTGCCTCGAGCTTGAACCCGGCAACGCCGATGCCTGCCAGGGGCTGGCGATGGCGCTGTCGCTAATGCAGAGGCCCGTAGATGCCGTGTCCGTTCTGCTGGAGGCCTTGGGGAAACATTCCGGGCACCGGGGATGCTGGATGACGCTCAGCATCATTCAGGAGAACATGGGAATGATGGCCGAGGCCGTGTCCGCCGCCCGGCATGCGTTAAAAATCGCCCCGCAGGATACGGAAACCCAAGTGCGGCTTGCGACTCTGTTGCTGCTGGTAGACCGCTATGCCGAAGCCGGCCGACTCCTGGACGCGACCATTGCCGCGGCCCCGCGTTCAGCCGCCGCGCATTTTCAACGTGCTAACTTGTGCATGTCGTTGGGGCAGTTCGCCGATGCACAACGCGAACTCGAAACCGTACTTGCCCTCGATGACGATTACACCGAGGCCTATCTGCGCCTCAGCACCATGGGGAGATTGCCGGCCGGCGGAGAGCTGCAGAAGAAGCTCGAAGCACGGCATGAGAGCCGCGAGCGTGAAGATGTTGGCGCCAAGCTCAACATTGAGTTTGCGCTCGGCAAATCCTGGCAAAACGCGCACGACTATGCGCGGGCTTTCCAGCATTACGCAGCCGGGCATGCGCTGCGGCGCACCACGCTGAGCTACTCGAGTGCATTGAATCATGAAAAGTTTCAGCGTATTCGTGCGGCCAACAGCCCGGAATTTTTGCAGCGCGCAGCGCGTTGCGGGCTGGAGTCCAGCGTGCCTATCTTTATCGTGGGCATGGCACGCTCGGGTACCTCGTTGGTTGAACAGATCCTCTCACGGCACCCCGAGGTACATGCCGGCGGCGAGCTCAAGCTGCTGCTTGCAGCTTTGAGCCGCACCCTGGGTGCCGCTTACAACGAGGAACCCGAAAACTCGGTGGCGGGTCTCGACGACGCGCAGTTGCGCCGCATCGGTCTGCGCAGCCTGGCGGACATGCAGGCCCTGGCCCCGGGCGTCGCGCACATCACCGACAAGATGCCGGGAAACTTCTTGCGTCTCGGGCTCATCCACGTGCTTTACCCGCAAGCCAGGATCCTGCATTGTTATCGCGATCCGCGTGACAATTGCGTATCGCTGTATACCACGCTGCTGGATTCGGATTTCGGCTATACCTCGGACCTGAAGGAACTCGGCGAATACTATTGCGAATACCACGCACTCATGCAGTACTGGCACAAGGTACTGCCCGTGGGCACGCTCCTCAATGTGAGTTACGAGGATATGGTCGCAGATACTGAAACCCAGGTGCGACGCATCCTCGCGCATTGCCGGCTCGAATGGTCTCCAGCCTGCCTGGATTTCACCGGCAGCCAGCGGCCGGTGCGTACGGCCAGTGTGTATCAGGTGCGCCAACCGGTTTATCATTCATCCGTGGGGCGCTGGAAGCACTACAAACCGTTTTTGGCACCGCTGCTGACGGCCCTAGAAGGGGCTGCGTGAGCGCGGTACCGCCCTGCTATCCTCTCCTACAACCAGGCGGACATCCATGCCAGCCGTAGCACCTAGCGTCACTCCCCAGGAGCTTGAGGCCGCACTGTTCAAGGCGGAGAACAAGCTCGAAAGCCATCGCAAGATTCTCGAGATGCTGTTTAACTCCCGGGTATTCGTGGTACTCGACACGCCATGGGACGGACGCTCACTGCCCAGCACGGAAACCCACGTGTTGCTGGTGAGCGACGGCGAGAACCAGGCCCAGGCGATGCTGGCCTTGTTCACGAGCGCGGACAAGATCGAAGCCATACCCCGCGGCGACACCTTGTTTCACTACCCGGTCGAGGTCGATGCCCGCTGGGCGCTGCTCGGCGTGCCCAAAGACGCCGGCATCGCAATCAATCCCAGTTCGATCCCGGGCTTCCGCATACTGCCGGCGCTCGCCGCCGAGCTGCGCAAGCTCGCTGAGCAGCATCTGGCGGCGCAGCTTCCGAAGCCAGGGACTGCGGCGGAAACCGGGTCGTCGCAATGAGCGAAACGCAAGCAGCCATGGCAATACCCGCCGACGTGCAGGCGATCGTGCGCCAAGTCGACGCCGGCGACATCGCGGCTGCGCGTCAAGCCGTGGATGCGTTGCTGCAAGACCGCCCGCGGGATTATCAGTTGCTGCATCTCGCCGGCACTATCGCCCTTGCCGAAAACCGCAACGAGGATGCCATTGAACAGTTTCACCAGGCGGTAAGGCAGGCGCCCGACAAGTCCAACGAGGCCATGAGCTGGAACGGCGCGGGCCAGGCCATGCGTAACTTGCGTCAGCACGCGCGCGCCAGTGAGGCCTTTCGGTGGGCGATGCGCGCCGACCCTGCACGTGCCATGCATGCCATGGATTTTGCCCAGGAGCTTGCCGAAACCGGCAAGTTGCAACAGGCCGAGGAAGTTTTGCGTGCGGCGATGCAACGTCACCCGCAAGATGCCGGGCCGTCCGCACGCCTCGCGAGCATCTGGATCAAGCACGGGAGGCAGCAAGACGCTCTCGTGATGCTCGATATGGCGCGACGCATCGACCCGAATTACGCGCCGGCCTATTTCAACGCGAGCGTGGCGCTCGCCATGCTCGGAAAGACCGACAAGGCGTACACGGCCTGCCGGGCGGCGCTCATGCTGGATCCAACGATCGCGGGCTACTACCAGCTTGCGAGCCTCGGTGAGGTGGATGACCAGCAGCTCAGCATGCTCGAACAACGTGCGGCCGAGGGCTCGGGCGTCACTGCGGAAGGTCGCATCGATGCGGGATTCGCATTGGCCATCGTGTGCGCGCAACGCGGCGACTACGACCGTGCCTTCGGGTATTTGCAGGCCGCCAATGCACTGAAACACAGTGCACTGGCTTATGATCCGGCCGACTCAATCGAACGCGTGCGGCGCCTGAAAGCCTTCTTTGTGCCCGCCCTGTTTGAGCGCTTCAAGGACAAGATCCATTGTGACTTGCAACCGATTTTCATCGTGGGAATGCCGCGCTCGGGCTCGACGCTGGTGGAGCAGATGCTCGCCGCCCACCCCAAGGTGCAGGCCGGGGGCGAGCTTGCCTATCTGCCGGATATTTGCCAAGCCGTGGGTGACACCTGGGGCGCACGCGGACGCGCGTCGCCCGGCAGCGATACCGAAGTGATTGCCGATCTCGAGCGCGCCTGCGCAGAGTATGCCCGTCTCACGGAGTCGCTGCGCCGCGTGCACGCGCGCTTCACCGACAAGATGCCTGGAAACTATCAGATGCTGGGGATGATCCAGCTAATGTTCCCCAAGGCGACCATCATCCATACGCGCCGCAATCCGTTCGATACCTGCCTGAGCTGTTACGAGCACCTGTTTTCCTCACGCCTGGATTTCACCTACGACCTGCGGGATCTTGGCGAGCGCTACCGCTTGTATGAGGAGATGATGGAACACTGGCAACGGGTTCTGCCCGCCGGACGCAGCCTCGACGTCGATTACGAATCCATGGTGGCCGCGCCGGAAATCCAGTTGCGCCGGGTGCTCGCGCATTGCGGGCTGCCTTTTGATCCAGCCTGCCTCGAGTTCCAGTCGGTGCGCCGGGCGGTGGCTACGGCCAGCGCCACCCAAGTGAGGAAACCCGTTTACCACAGTTCCGTAGGCCGTTGGCAGCATTACCGCCGGCACTTGCAGCCGCTCGCCGCAGCCCTGCAGCAGCCGTTGCCGGACGCACCGGGCACGTCCGCATTGCCTGCGGGCACCAGCGATTCCGCTGACTGAACGGCACGCAGCCGGGACTGTGCCGTTACGGGCTGACCCCACGGTAAAATAATCCACATCCAATCCTGACTTGGGGTACGCGCTGTGCAGAAGATCCTCCGCTCGTCGCGCATGGTTTTTGGAGCCGCAGTACTGATGTTGGCCGGCTTGGGTTGCACACCGCCGATGGCTACCGCATCGGTGGGCTCAGCGGAGGCGCGTGCAAAGATCGCACCGCGGCTGCAACGTGCCGCCGAAGAGCTCGAAAGCGGTGCCGCACAGGCACCCTTGACCGGGCTGGTACGCAGCGATGCCGCCGGCAACATCCAGGTGTATGTGCATGTGACCGATACTTCCGCCGAGCATCTCAAGATGCTCGGCGCGAACGGCCTGCAGAATATGCTCGCGAGCCCCGCGCTGCGCATCGTCCAGGGCTGGATCCGGCCCAATAATCTCATGGTCATAGCGGCACTGCCCTTCGTGACGCGCGTCACACCGCCGCAGTACGCCATCCCGCGCTGAGTTCACAACCTATGAAGCTCACCGGCGTATTGCTGGGCTCGCTGCTTGCCGTCACCACTGTCCCGGTCATGGCCGCAGCGAACCTGCCGGGAGCAACCGGCAAACTGAGCGCGAGGCTCGCGATGGTTGCGGAGCTTGCGGCACACCACCAAACGCAATCCGTCATGGCGCGATCTCTGACCCAGCAACTGTTCCGGCGTGCGGCACCGCTGAGCCCACGCTGGAATGCGAGCGGCGCGGTCCAGGTTTATCTGCACTTCAATAGATACGGCGGTACTCCGGACGCCGCCGCCTTGACGGCCCTGGGCGCCACCGACGTGATCGTCAGCCGCGGCCTGGATGTGGTTCAGGCATGGATTCCGGCCGGGAAGTTACCCGCAGCGGCCGCACTGCAAAATGTCACGCGGATCACGGTGCCTCGCTACGCGCTGGTCAAGCGGCAGCCGCCAGCTCCCCCCTCGCCGCGCACCGGAAGTGTGGATACCGCGGGCGATCAGATACTGGGGGCCGCGCAATACCGTCAACTCACCGGCTACACGGGCAAGGGTGTCGCGGTCGGCGTCATCTCCGACGGCGACGACCAAATCGCCACATCGCAAGCTTCGGGAGATCTCCCGTCCGTGATCTGGAACGATCCCAATGATGCGGGCAGTTTCAAGAGCGCTGGAGATGAAGGCACCGCCATGATGGAGATCGTCTACGACCTCGCGCCGGGCGTGCAATTAGGCTTCTGCGGCCCGCAAACCACCGTGGACTTTGTCACTTGCCTCAGCGATTTCGCCAACCATTTCGGCAATATAAATTTGGTGATCGTGGACGATCTTGGTTTTGCCGGAGTCGCGATGTTCACGGACGGCAGCTTCGCCAGCGCGGTGGCAAGCTTTTCGAGTGCCAATCCGGCCGTGCGTCTGCTGACAGCCGCTGGGAACGATGCCGAAGGCTTCTGGGCGGGCAGCTGGAATCCTTTGGCATTGCCGAACTCCGTGGTCAACAACGGCAAACCGGTGACGATCAACGGCATCACCTACGCGTCGCTGCAGAATTTTGGCACCTCCGAATCGCCGCTTACTTCGTTGACCATGACCGTACAGCCCGGAGACACCCTCAACTGGGTCGTCGAATGGGGCGACACCTGGGTGCCAAGTAATACGGTAACCAGCAGCACGCCCAACGACCCGAACGATTACGACGTCGTTTTGACGGGTGCCAATGGCAACGTGCTGGTTTGCAACATCGGCAGCAATTTCGGTGGCGTCGCTGCGCCTCCCTCGCCCGCCAGCTGTCCCTTTAGTGGCACCGCTGGCCCAACCAACACGCCCGGGCCACAACCGATTCAGGGCAACTCTTGGGATAACACGGGTTCCAGCGCGGCTACCGTGTACCTGGAAATTCTCTACGCCGCTGCGGACGGCAGCCCCGATACCCATCTCAAGATTCTGGCGAGCACTACGAATTCCCAAATCCTGCTCAGTCCCGTCACGCCCGCGGGCAGTATCTACGGACAATCCGCCTTGCCCTACCCCGCGGAAATCACGGTCGGGGCGGTGTCCGCACTGAATAACCCCAACTATCAAATCGAGCCCTACAGTTCCCAAGGCCCGGTATTTTTGTTTCAACCCGCGTCCGGTCCCAGCACCCGCATGAAGCCGGATATTGTAGGAGTGGACTGCGTCACGACCACGGGCGCCGGCAATTTCAGCGAGCCGTTCTGCGGAACCTCGGCGGCGGCACCGCACATCGCGGGCCTGATTGCGCTGTTTGAATCCGGCTTCCCAAGCGTCGACCCCTACGCCATGCTCAAGGCTGGAGCCATGGAACTCGGCAACGGCAGTCCGAACGGGGTGTACGGCTACGGCCTGCCGAACGCCGTGCGTTCGGCGGCAGCGCAATACCCGGCGCCCAGCGCGAGCATCCTGAGCCCCGCCAACAACGTTGCGGTCAGTCCCAACAACACGCTCAACTTTACCGGCACGTGTGCAGCCAACGGTGCCCCCGGTGGGATGACTTACGACTGGAATTTCGGTGCCAGCTCCGGAATCCCGGGTGCGAGTACCCCAAACCCCTCGGTGAGCTACACCTCGGGCGGTCAGTACAGCGTGACTCTTACCTGCACCAATGCCTTTGGCGTAACCGCCACTGCATCTGTGAGCCTCACGGTGACCAGTGGTAAATCGGGTGGTGGCGGATTCGGCCTGGCGCTTCTGGCGGTGCTGCTGCTGCTTGAGGCGGCGCGCCTGCGCCGCCAACGGTCCGAAACAAGTCAGTCCTGATTGCGCACGACCGGCCGGCCGACAGAATAATAAGTGAATCCGGCGCTTCGCATGCTCGCCGGATTATAAAGGTTACGGCCGTCGAAGATCACTGCGTGCTTCAGGCGATGCCGCATCTCGGCAAAATTCGGGCTGCGGAACTGCCCCCATTCCGTCACCACCGCCAGGGCATCGGCGTTCTCCAGGCAGGCCAGCGGCGACTCGCAGAGCGTCAACAGCGGCTCGTTGGGGTACAAGCGGCGCGCGATCTGCATCGCCGCCGGATCGAAAGCCCGCACCCGCGCGCCGGCCTTCCACAGCGCCTCCATCAAGATCCGGCTCGGGGCCTCGCGCATGTCATCGGTGTTCGGCTTGAAAGCGAGCCCCCAGAGCGCCACGGTCAAGCCCGGGAGCCGGCCGGTGAAGTGCGCGCTGATTTTTGCAAACAAGGTCTGCTTCTGGCGATGGTTCACGGCTTCGACCGCTTGTAGCAGGACCGGCTGACAGCCCGACTTGGTCGCGGCACGGGCGAGCGCGGATACATCTTTTGGAAAGCAGGAGCCGCCGTAACCCGCGCCCGGATACAAGAAGGGATAACCAATACGCTTGTCCGATCCGATGCCCTTGCGAACCTGTTCGATATCCACGCCCAGGTGTTCGGCGATGTTGGCGAACTCGTTCATCATGCTGATGCGTGCCGCGAGCATCGAATTGGCGGCGTATTTGGTAAATTCCGCATCCCGCACCGCCATCACCATGATCCGCTCGTGATTGCGCGTGAACGGTGCATACAGCGTGCGCATCACCTCGATGCCACGCGGGCTGTCGGCACCCACCAGGATGCGGTCCGGTGAATTGAAGTCATCGACAGCGCTGCCCTCCTTGAGAAACTCCGGGTTAGACACCACGGCGAAGGGCAATTGCAGACCGCGCTTGTTGAGTTCTCCGGCGATGGTATTGCGCACCTCGTCGGCGGTGCCGACTGGAACCGTGGACTTGTCGGCCACGATCTTCTCGGATTGCATGTATTGCCCGATGCTGTGCGCCACCTGCAACACATGGCGCAGATCCGCGGACCCGTCTTCATCGGGTGGTGTGCCCACGGCGATGAACTGCGCGAGTCCGAATTCCACGCCCTCGGCCGGAACGTCAGTGAACTTGAGGCGTTTGCTCGCGAGACCATCGGCCACCAGGGCGTCGAGACCCGGCTCGACGATCGGTATCTCGCCGCGATTGAGGCTCGCAACGCGTTCCCGGTCGACGTCCACCCCCAGCACCTCGTTACCCATGCTGGCGAAACAGGCGGCCGTCACCAGCCCCACATAGCCACTGCCGTGTACCGTGATTTTCATGTTTCAGACTATTGGTAAAGAAGGTGCGCATTATAACGAGCTCACCCCGCGCCGCCTTGCACGCCCGCCGGCAATTCCGCGTCCGGCCGGGGACGCTCGGGTTTCTTGTCTGCGTTGAGCGAACGCGCTTGCGCTGGGTATCGGCCCGATATAGGATGCGCGCTGCTTTTGGCCTGCCCCAAGGGACCGCCGCGTGAAAGTCAGGGATTTGTGTTTGGGTACGCGTGCCGTGTCGCGACGCCAGCGCATTCGACCTCAAACTGTTCTGCAAAAGCACGTGCAAGCAGTTTTGCGCAGCGGGCTGGGACGCGATCGAGTTGAGCGCCTACGGCACGCAGCCCTGCGCAACGCTGCTCGATCCTCGATAGCCGTCTGGTTGCGCTACACCGTCCGATACGCTCTCTCGAAGGCTGCAGCACTGCAGCCTTCGGCGCTGAGAGCTGCGTGTGTGACTACGGGCACACGGCGCTGAGTGCGGCGCACGCTTATCTCGCCCGACATTGCAACTCGCGGGCCGTGAATTCCAGCCCCGACCGGCCTGGAAACGAGAACCTCACATGACCAAACGCATTATCATCGCTGTTGCCATCATTCTCGGTTGCATGCTGCTTATCTATGGAGCCTTCGGGTTGCGCGTGCGCGCCGCCATCCAGCAGTTCAAGCACATGAAACAGGAGGTCGTGGTCTCGGATGCACCCGTCCGCGCGGAGAGCTGGCAGCCGTTTTTTACCTCGGTAGGCAACCTCACGCCGGTGCAAGGCACCGACATCAGCAACCAGATCGCAGGCAACGTTACCGGGATCTATTTCCAATCGGGAACCGAAGTCCGGAAAGGCCAACTGCTGGTGCAGCTCGACGATAGTAGTCAGCGCGCGCAATTGATCGGTTTGCAGGCGCAAGTGCGCCTCACCAAAACCAATTACCAACGTGCCCAGGAACTCGTCAAGCAGCATCTGATCGCCAAGTCGGATTTTGATACCGCGGAAAACAATTTCCGTCAGGCACAATCGAATCTCGACAATGTGCAGACCACAATTGACAAGCTCGCGATTCGCGCCCCCTTTGCCGGGCACATTGGCATCCGCAACGTGAACCTCGGTCAATACCTGCCGGCCGGCACCGCGATCGCGAGCCTGCAGTCGCTCGATCCGTTGTACGTGCAATTTGCCTTGCCGGAGCAGGATTTGGCGCAACTCGCCCGGGGCGCCCATGTGGAAGTGACCGTGGACGCCTACGCAGGCCAAATCTTCGACGGCGAGGTGAACGCCATCAATCCGAATGTGGATCCCAACACCCACAACGTGACCGTGCAGGCCACGATCCACAATCCCAAGCACCTGCTGCGCGCCGGCTTGTTCGCGAACGTGAGGCTCTTCGCCGGTGCGCCTGAGTCCGTGGTGACGATTCCGACCAGCGCCGTAGCCTATACGCTTTACGGGAGCTCAGTCTTTATCGTCCAGCAGGACGGCAAGAACGCGGACGGTACACCGGAACTCAAGGTTACCCAACAGAATGTCACTACCGGCCAGGAGCGCGACGGCCGCGTGGCCATCATCCAGGGGCTCAAAGCCGGCGACGTCGTGGTTACGGCGGGCCAGCAAAAACTGCAAAACGGCATGCAGGTGGAAATCAACAACAGCGTGAAGCTGGACTGACCGGCCGGAGTCACGCGACATGAAATTCACCGACATATTCGTGCGCCGGCCGGTGCTGGCGACGGTGGTGAGCCTGATCATCCTGCTGCTCGGGCTGAATTCCATCAACAAGATGGAACTGCGCCAGTATCCCAAGCTCGAGACCGGCCAGATCACCATCAATACCGCGTACCCGGGCGCAAGCGCCAATGTGGTGCAGGGTTTTATCACCCAGCCGATCCAGCAATCCGTCGCCAGCGCCGAGGGCATCGACTACATCACTTCCTCCAGCGCCCAGGGCTTGAGCACCATCACGGTGTTTCTCAAGCTCAACTACGACGTGCACAAGGCCCTCACCGACATCATGTCGAAAGTGGACCAGGTAAAAAACGTGCTGCCGCCGCAGTCGCAGGCACCGGTGATACAGTCTTCCCAGGTGATGAACACGGCGATCATGTTCATCAGCTTCTATTCCAATGCCATGACTCAGGGGCAGATCACCGATTACGTGACGCGCGTGATCCAACCCAAGATTCAGACCGTCAACGGCGTGGCTCAGGCGCAAGTGTTCGGCTTTCCTTACGCCATGCGCATCTGGCTGGATCCGGCCAAGATGGCGGCCTACGGCGTGACAGCCAGTGACGTCTCCGCGGCCCTGCTGCAAAACAATTACTTGGCCTCGCCCGGCGCCACCAAGGGTAATTACGTGGCCATGAACATCGCGGCCAGCACCGATCTGAGCAGCGCCCGGGACTTCGGCGACATCGTGCTGCGCAGCCAGAACGGCGCGCTGGTGCGCATCAAGGATGTCGCCAAGGTGGAACTGGGGTCGCAAACCTATGACACCTCGGTAAATTTCAGCGGCATTCCGTCGGTATTTGTCGCCATCAATCCCACGCCCGACGCCAATCCGCTCACCGTCGTCAAGCAGGTGCGCACGCAACTCACCGACGCCGAAGGCCAACTGCCGCCCGGACTGCATGTGAAGGTGGCCTACGACGCCACCCAGTTCATCAGCACCTCGATCTACGAAGTCATCAAGACCATCGTCGAGGCGGCGCTGATCGTCATCGTGGTGATTTTCCTGTTCCTGGGCGGCCTGCGGCCGGTGATCATTCCGGTGATCACCATTCCGCTCTCGCTGATCGGCGTGACCTTCTTCATGCTGCTCCTGGGCTACTCGCTCAATCTATTGACCTTGCTCGCCATGGTGCTGGCGATCGGCCTCGTGGTGGACGACGCCATCGTGGTGGTCGAGAACACGCACCGCCACATCGAGGCCGGCAAATCTCCATTCCAGGCGGCGCTCATCGGTGCACGCGAAATCGCCACCCCCGTGATCGCCATGACCATCACGCTCGCGGCCGTATACGCCCCCATCGGCTTCGTGGGCGGACTGACCGGCTCGCTGTTCCGGGAGTTTGCGTTCACGCTGGCGGGGGCGGTGATTCTGTCGGGCATCATCGCGCTTACGCTCTCGCCCATGATGTGCTCGAAGTTCCTGGCGACCGCGGAGCGCGAAGGCCGGCTGGAACACTGGCTCAACGAGCGCTTCGACCGGATCAAGAATGGATATCAAGGCCTGCTGCACCGGGCACTCAACTGGCGTCCGGTGACGGTTATTGTGGCCATCATGGTGCTGCTGAACTGCTTTGCGTTCTATCATTTTTCACAGAAGGAACTGGCGCCGCTCGAAGATCAGGGTTTCGTGTTCGTGACCGCTCAAGGTCCGCGCGACGCCACGCATAACTACATGCTGGATTACGGTGCCCAGGTGCAGAAGATCTTCAAGACCATACCCGAGCAGGATGCCTACGCGCTCATCAACGGCATGGGCGGCACCAACAATCTGATTGCCTTCATGGTGCTGAAACCCTGGGACGAACGCGATCGCAGCCAGTTCCAGATCTCAGCTGCCGTGCAGCAACAACTGAACCAGGTGGCGGGCCTGCGCGGCGTCGCCGTCAATATGCCCTCCTTGCCCGGATCGAGCGGCCTGCCCGTGCAATTCGTGGTGGGCTCGACCGCGTCCTACCGGGATATCTTTCCGGTACAGGAAAAGATCATGGATGCCGCCCGCAAGAGCGGCATGTTTTATTACGTGGACAGCGATCTCAAATTCGACAACCCACAGCTCACCATTGACGTGAACCGCAACAAGGCGCGGCAGTTGGGCATCAACATGCAGGACCTGGGGTCCTCGCTCAGCACCTTCCTGGGCGGCGGGTATCTGAATTTCTTCAGCCTCCAGGGCTACAGCTACCAAGTGATTCCGCAGGTGGCCGATCAGTTCCGGCGCAACGGCGAGCAGCTCATGAATTATTACGTGCGCACCGGCGACGGCACAATGATTCCGCTCTCCACGATTGCCAAGCTGAACGCGAGCGTGGAACCGGATCAGCTCAATCAATTCCAGCAGCTCAACGCCGCCACCATCCAGGCACTGCCCGCGGCCGGCGTGTCGCTCGGGCAAGCGCTGGATTTCTTCAAGGTGCAGGCACAACAGGACTTTCCCAAGGGTTACTTCATGAACTACGCGGGTGAATCGCGGCAATTCATGCAAAGCGGCAATGCACTCGTGATCGCGTTATTCTTCGCCATCATTGTGATCTTCCTGGTGCTGGCCGCGCAGTTCGAGAGCTGGCGCGATCCCTTGGTGATCCTGATCAGCGTGCCGCTTGCGTTTCTCGGTGCGCTGATACCGATATTCCTCGGCGCGGCCACCATCAACATTTATACGCAAGTGGGACTCGTCACCCTGATCGGGCTCATCAGCAAACACGGCATTCTCATGGTGGACTTCGCCAACAAACACCAGATGCAAACCCACTGCAGCAAGCGCGAAGCTATCGAGTACGCCGCCGCGGTGCGCTTGCGCCCGATCCTCATGACCACCGCGGCCATCGTGCTCGGGGTGGTACCGTTGCTGATCGCCACCGGCGCCGGCGCGGTCAGCCGCTTCGATATCGGCTTGGTGATCGCCTGCGGCATGGGCATCGGCACCTGCTTCACCTTGTTTGTGGTGCCCACCATGTACACCTTCTTCGCGCGCGAGCATCACCCGGAGGAAATCGACGCAACCGCCGCCTGAGGCCGGCAACTGTGGCGTCAAATGCAAGATTTACAAACTGAGTGTGTGCGTGTATAACACGCGCCCCAGTCGCCTCAGGAGGTAAAAACTGCCGTGCCTACTTCCAAATCGTCCAGCATCGAAGAACTGCTTCCGGAGACCGAGGACAGCGGTGCCGATCACTATGTGCCCTCCGGGCCCGGACGCAAGCGTGGCACGACCAACAAAACCTCCAAGCTGCCGCACGGATCGCAGGCGTGGCGCAGGCTCGAAGACCGCCTGAACGAAAAGCGCTTGCGTCACAAGCTGCGCGAGATTTTCGACGAAGACTGAGTGCCGGCGCGGCCGGCGCCGGATCTGAAACTGAAAGTAGTTATTTGCCCCGCCGGCGTTTTGTGTGACGCGTAGGCTGCGCGTGTAGCGGATCGTCAGGCCACGGATGTTTGGGATAGCGCCCGCGCATTTCCTTCACGATCTCCGCATAGCTCGCGCGCCAAAAACCGGGCAGATCCCGCGTGACCTGCAGCGGCCGGCCCGCCGGCGACAGCAGGTGCAAGAGCAGTGGCACACGCCCATTCACAATGCACGGTGTGACGTCCAGCCCGAAGAGTTCCTGTACCCGCACCGCCAGCACCGGAGTCGCGCCCGCGGTGTAATCCAGCCGGATTTGCGCGCCGGTGGGCACGCGGAAGTGCTCCGGGGCAAGCTCGTCTAGCTTCTGGCGCTGGCGGTAATCGAGCGGACTTTCCAGTACGACCTGCAGTGGCAACGCGCTGAGCTGCCGCAGGCGCGCAACGCCCGCAAGATGCGGAGCGAGCCAGACCTCGAGTGTGGCCGCGAGGTGCTCATCGGAAATATCCGGCCAACGCTCACCTTGCAGGCCGCGGAGCAACAAGACACGCGCCTGCCAGTTGCGCAGCGCGGCGGTCCATGGCAGGCAGCCCACGCCGGCGCGGCGTATCGCCGCGAGCAGCAATTGAACGCTACGCTCCGGATCGGGGTTCGCGAGCATCCCGGATTCGAGCACGATTGCGCCGAGGCATTGTTCGCGCACCGCGCTGACCGCACTTGCATTCACATCCCACTCCGTGCGCTCACGCCAGATAATCTGATCCGCCAACACTTGGCGCAGCACGGACTCCTCAAGATGCGCCGCAAGGAATATGCGCGCTTCCCGCGGGTTGCCGTCCAACGCCGCCACCGCGAGCCAGTCGGAGCCCGCGAGCGCATCGTCGGCCTCCAGAAATGCACCGCGCCCGTTGCTGAGCAGATAGCGCGGCGCCCCGCCGGGGCGACGGCGCGCCACACGATCGGGATAGGCAAGCGCGAGCAGCAGTCCCGCGTGCTCCGGGCTACAGCCTCGGCCTGTGTCAACGGCGGCCGCGCGCGCAATATCCTGGGCCACTGCCCACAGGCGCCGCAACCGCCCCACGCTTGGGCGCTTGGGCGTGCCGCCGGCTTGCGCGAGTGCCTCGAGACGCGGAGCGACATCCGTTTGTCGCCGCGCTTCTCTGGGCAGCAGCTCGCGTTCGCTCAGGAGCGCTGCGAGCAAACATGCGCTCGATCCCGTACCGCGCTCCGCACCCTTGACGACCATGTGTGCGAGCCGCGGATGCAGCGGCAATTGCAGGAGCGCTTTGCCGTGTGCGGTGATACGGCGCACAACATCGAGTGCGCCCAGTTGCTGCAATAGTGCGGCCGCTTGCGCCACGGCCCCAGTGGGCGGTGGATCGAGCCAGTGAAGTTTCTGCGGATCCACGCTGCCCCATGCGGCAAGCTCCAACACCAGCGGTGCCAGGTCGGCATGCAGAATCGCTGGCGCGGTGCGCACCTCGAGCCGCTCAGCCTCGCCCCACAGGCGATAGCACACGCCGGGCGCCAAACGCCCGGCACGCCCACGCCGCTGATCCGCAGAGGCTTGCGATACGCGCTGGGTCACGAGCCGCGTAAGACCGCTCACCGGGTCGAAGCGCGGCACGCGCGCCAGACCCGCATCCACGACCACGCGTACATCTTCGATGGTGAGACTGGTCTCGGCGATCGAGGTGGCGAGCACAAGTTTGCGCTGCCCTGCCGGGGCCGGAAGGATCGCGGCGTCCTGCTCCTCCAGGCCGAGATCTCCGTACAGGAGACGGAGTTGTGTTCCGGGCGGTACACGCTCCGTGAGCCCAGCGGCGACGCGCCGGATCTCGCGCGTACCGGGCAGAAACACCAGTACGCCCCCCGGCTCACCGGCAAGCACCTGGTCGAGCACACGGATAACCTGGGGTTCGAGCGACGCATGCGAATCCAGCGCACGATAATGCGTGGTGACCGGAAAACTCCGCCCCGTGGCACGCAGCCGGGGAGCGTCGCCGAGGAACTTGGCGACCGCCGCACCGTCGAGCGTCGCCGACATCACCAGCAGGCGCAGATCGGGACGCAAGACCGCTTGCATATCCAGGCACAACGTCAGGGCGAGATCGGCGCTCAGGCTGCGCTCGTGAAATTCGTCGAATATCACTAGCCCGTAATCAGCGAGCGCGGGATCGGCTTGCAGCAACCGGAGCAATACGCCCTCGGTGACGATTTCGATGCGCGTGCGCGCGCTGACACGGGTTTCCATGCGTACCCGGTAACCAATCGTTTTGCCCACGGGTTCGCCGAGCGTGCGCGCCATGAACTGCGCGGCGGCGCGAGCCGCGAGACGCCGTGGCTCGAGCACTACCAACTTGCGGCCGGCAAGCCAGGCGGCGTCGAGCAACGCGAGCGGTGCGCGTGTAGTCTTGCCGGCACCCGGCGGCGCTTCGATCACTGCGGTATGGCTCTGCGCCAGCACTGTCCGCAGTTCGGGCAGCAGTACGTCGATGGGCAAGTTCTGCATCGGACCATTGTACGGGCGCTGTCCGCATTCAAGCTGCACGCTAGCGCCCCGATGAACCTATACTGACGCTCCTATTGCCGTTTCATGCGAGGAGGTTGCCATGGGCTTTGCACCGTCCGATTTGCAGTTGACCAGCACCGCGTTCCCTACACACGGTGCGATTCCCAAAGAACATACCGGCGAAGGCGCCGACACCTCACCACCGCTCACCTGGCGCCATCTCCCCGCAAAGACCCATGGGCTCGCGGTTATATGTCACGACCCCGATGCTCCGCTGGTGGCAGCCAACGGCACCTACGGCTTCGTGCACTGGGTGCTCTACAACATTCCGGCCGCGGTTGCAGATCTTCCCGAGGCGGTCAAGCAGTACACGCGTGGCAAAAACGACATGGGCAACATCGGTTATAACGGCCCGATGCCGCCCAAGGGCCACGGCAAGCATCATTATTACTTCTGGCTATTGGCGCTGGACGAAGATCTCAAGCAGCCGCCGGGCCTCACACTCTGGGAATTTCTCAAGCGCGCCGAGCCGCACGTCGTTGGCATGAACCGGCTGATTGGAACCTACGAACGGCATTGACACAAAAGGACGGCTGGTGCCGGCGAGCGTTTGACCCGTCCGTGCCTGACCCGTAGAATCTGCGCCTCGCGACGGGCGGTTAGCTCAGCGGTAGAGCACTGCTTTCACACGGCAGGGGTCACAGGTCCGAGTCCTGTACCGCCCACCACAGCACACGCATCGGTCCCGCATGCGGCGCCTGCAGTGGACTGACAGCGCGCAGCGCAACCGCGTCAGAAGCGGAAATAGAAACCCACGGCGACCTGCGGATACCAGGTAAACGAGTCAACGTCATTCTGAACCGTGGTCCGCTGCTGGTTCACGTCATTCGCCAATTGCGGATTCACGGCCGAGCCGCTCGCATCCAGGTTGAACTTCGGGGTGCCCTGGCTCACTACGCCAAGATCCAGGGTCAAGCCCCAGCTTCCGTTTCCGCCCCAACCGATGCCAAGATAAGTCGCGTTGCTGTTGAATCCCATTCCGGCCGTGACCGTGCCCGCCTGCTGCGCCGAATAGGTATTGCCGTTGAAGGTGAAATTGCCATTCTGGTCTGGCATTCCGGCCATGGACAGGGTATTCCCGTTGTGCATCCAGCCGCCGGTGAAGCGGAAACTGCCCGCGAATGGATAGAGATTCACCAACAGATCTTCGGACGAAAATCTCAGAGTGGCGTTGTAATTGATGCCCTTGTAGTTCGCATTTCTCGAGTCACTGTAGCGATTTAGGCCGACGCCCAAGGATACGAAGTCATTGAAGTGATAGGTGCCGGTCACATTGAAACCCAGCGTACCGACGCCCGCGCCTACGCCGATGTCGGCCACTGC
Source organism: Gammaproteobacteria bacterium (assembly GCA_050739335.1). Classification (GTDB taxonomy): domain Bacteria; phylum Pseudomonadota; class Gammaproteobacteria; order Natronospirales; family REEB76; genus REEB76. The sequence continues at coordinate 22,217 of JBOIBB010000014.1, read as the reverse complement.
CAGAGGTGCCGTTAAAAACAGCACCAGAAACAACAGCAGCTTCTTCATGGTGGTCTCCCCGATGTGGTTTAGATCTACCCCCTGACTATTTTGTCATGGAAACGTGACCAGGAAATACAGCACTTACCGATCATCGGCCAATCTGTGCCGCTGATGCTGGCCGTGCTGAGCGGATTGGCAGACGCCTACGTGCTCGGCAGCAAGTTTCCAGGCTGTGCGTTGAGCACGACGCTGCAGCCGCAAGCACCACGGGATTATTTGCAGACTCAGCCTGCGCGCCCACGGTCTGCGGAATCAGCCGTAGCGCCCGGTGACGTAATCTTCGCTGCGGGTCACGGAGTAATAGTGATCGCCGAGTTATATTTCGAATAGGTGATCGTCGCACTGCCGTTGCTGGAAGTGACCACGGATACCGCGGGTAGATGATCGCTGCTCAGATACAGCTTGACCGACGTGCCTTTCGAGGTGAACGAGTACGCATGCAGTGTCACCCCATTCACTTTTTGCATGCCGAGGTCTCGAACCGTGCGCTTGACTTCCGGGTCAATGACAAGCCAGTTTTGATTCACGACCTGCTGGATCTGCGGCATCGCCATGGGCATGCGCATGCTTTGGCCATTCCTGACCATGTACATGTCATTACCAATCATGATTGCCGTCATGCTTGGCGTAAGCTGTATGCGCCAGCGATCCGGCGCCACGTGATCAACCGTCACGGTATGCCCGTTCGACATCTGCTCCACCGCGTGCCATGAATGGACCGCATCAAACGCTATCTTGGCCTGATTGAGGTTGGCGTAGGCGTCCGCATGTGCCGCCAATGAGACGATCAGCGCAGCGGCACACAGCACGACTTGCAGAAGGCACTTGCTGAGCATGACGATCTTCCTGTTTAGTTGAAGTCACATAACCATTCTCGATCCCATGATTGAACCTGTGCGCTGCCTTAACTGCCTCACCAGCTTGTCAGCTTGCGTGCACGCCGGCGGCGCAACATCAGCAGCCCGGCGAATGCGGCCAGTTCCAGCCACGCAAACCCACCACCGCCACTGGAATGCGAACCAGTGGCGCCGAAGATCAGGATGTTGACAGTGGAAACATTCGAGGTTGAAACCCCATTACTCGCGGAGAAGGTGAAACTATCTTGGCCGCTGTAGTTGGTGGCTGGGGTATAGGTGAAGGCGCCCGTCGCCGCAGTGAGGGTGACGCTGCCATGCGCAGGTTCGGTCACGATGCTGTAGGTGAGCGAGGTTCCGGACACCGGATTGGTGGCGCTCAGCGTGCCACTCACGGGCGTGTCGTCGCTGGTCTGGTAGGCGCCACCCTTGGTGACAGGTGCGGTGTCACCCGCGTTTACGGTAATGGTTACGGTAGCCGTGTTGGAAGTCGCGGAGCCGTCATACACCGAAAACGTAAAGCTATCCTGTCCCGAGTAATTATTGGCCGGAGTGTAGGTGAAGGCGGCATTATTTTTCCCATCCGGCTGCGTCAGGGTTCCGTGGGCCGGTTGGATCACCGTGTAGGTGAGTGTGACGCCTGGATTGGAATCCGTGGCAACCAGCAGACCGTTGGCCGCCACATTTTCATTGGTGGTGAGCGTGCCGTTCACTGCGATCGGCCCGTTGAGTGGCGCGGTCACGGTGATGCTTTCGGTCGCGACATTCGAGGTGGCGCCGGTGCTGTCCTTGACCTCAAAGGTGAAGCTGTCGGGACCGAAATACTCTGCAGACGGTGTATAGGTAAAGGCGCCGGTGGCGGCATTCGTAATCGTCGCGGTGCCGTGATTGACGTTGCTCACGATACTGAAGGTCAGCGTCGCACCGGCATTCGAATCCGTGGCGGATAACGTGCCGCTCACCGGCGTAGCTACCGGGGTGCTGACATTGCCGTTGTTGGCCACCGGCCCTATACCCATGGCAGTCACGACGAGCGTTTCGGTGGCGACATTCGAGGTGCTGAAGCCGTCGTTTACCTTGAAGGTAAAGCTATCCGTACCGACAAATCCGGCCGTGGGTGTGTAGGTGAAGGTTCCGGTATTGGCGCCGGTCAGGACCAAGGTGCCGTCACTCGGCTGGCCGACCACTATATAGGTGAGCGTGCGTCCGGTGATGGGATCGGTGGCCTGCAACGTACCGCTCAAGACGGTGCCTGTAGCGCCGGTGGCACTGCCGTTTTCGGCAACCGGTGAAGCACTGGGAGTCACGGTGATGCTTTCAGTCGCGGTGTTGGAAGTACCGCCGCTGTTGCTTGCGGTAAAGGTAAAGCTGTCGGTGCCGCTGAATCCGCTGTTGGGCGTATAGGTAAACGCACCGGTTGCGGCATTGGTGAGGGTCGCTGTGCCACTCGTGGGCTGTGTCACGATGGCGAAGGTGAGCGGACCGGTGCCAGTAGCAGACAGAACGCCGCTGCCCACGCTGTTCTCGGCAGTGATCAGATTGCCGTTCGTCGCGACCGGCGCGGCCTGGGCAGTCGCACCGTATACGTAAGCCGCACCATCATTCGCGTCGTTGGGCGCGCCCGCCAGCAACACGTCGGCACCGCTGGACATGGCCACGGCCGTACCGAAATAATCGGGAGGTGATGTCTCACTTGGATTCGCTAAAAGAGATGGGTCTATGAACGTCTGAACCGGGCTATTCACGCAGGATGGCAAAGATGAGATGTTGCACGTGTACAGGTCCATTTCTCCGGTATAGCCGTCACCGCCATTATTCGTTCCCTCGGTGGCTTCCGGGTTGCCAACCAGAACCGTGATGCTGCCGCCGTTATTTGACACCGCCAGCGACCAGCCGAAACCAAAGTTGGCGTTAGATATCGAATTCACCTGAGTGTCGGGATTTGAGAAGGTGGCAGCCGGAAGGTTGACATCACTCCAGCTTCCATTGGACTGGGTGTAGAGATTGACCACACCGGCTTCGCCATAAGGTGGATTACTACCGGCCGGCACGGCATCGGGTGCGCCGACCAACGCGATACTACCGTCGGCTGACAGCGCTACCGAAGCACCGAATCGATCGCACACATCTTCAGCGAACGATATGACGTTGCAAGCGACTTTGTTCGGGTCGATAAACGTAGTGACCGGCAATAGCGACCACGAACCGCCACTGCTGCTGAAAATGAATGCCTGACCCTCGGCCGGCTCTAATGTACCGGTATTTTTTTCCACGGCGGCTGGCGCTCCGATGAGCGCCGTGAGTGCACTACCGGTTCCCGACAAAGCCACTGCAGAGCCGAATTCATTGCATCCATACGAATTGCCCGCACCACTGACGAACATACCGCAGGTCGGAGCCGGGTCATTGAGTGTGGCGGTCACGGCGGGCGTCGGCGTCCACATGCCATTTACCGCTGAATAAACATACGCACTCCCTACAAGCGGCTCAGGTACGTTGTTTACGCCCGGGCCACCCGGTTCGGTTGTGCCAAGTGCCCCTATGAGCACCGTGTTGCCGTCGGAAGAAATGGCCACCGCTTTGCCGAAGAAATCGTTGAGATTCGCTGCAGGATCGGCCATCCGGGATACTTGCGTGCAAGACGGGGCGCCGTTGAGGCTGCACTGGTATAGATAGACCACACCCGCGCTACCATTCAGCACATCGCCGCCAGGTGCGCCCACAACCAGAATGAAACGGCCATTGTTGATGCTGGAAATGGCTACAGCGGTTGCGAACAGGCTGCTTGGATCAGTTTCAGTATCGCTGCAACCAATCCCCACATCGTCGGGGTCACAAATAGTGATGATGGGTGTGGTATTCCACGCGCCGTTGGCGTACTGGAATACATACACAGCAGGCGACAAAGATGCTGTACTGAGGTTGTCGGCCCCCACCACCGCGAGGCTGCCATCCGGTGTGAGCGCCACGCTGTGGCCGTAGTCGTATTCGAAGGCACCGCGACCGGGGCTGGGAAGCAACGTCGGCGTAAATCCCGATCCGGCGAACACCGTCAGACCGAAAACCAGCAATCCAAAGCCAAACAAAATCCTGCAATACCTGAACACGATGTGATCGCGTTTCATGACACCCTCCTTGCGAATTTGACTACACGGCGCATCAAGACTGCTTCAGTCAGCAGCAAAAGCTCCAGCCACTCGAGACCGCCGCCGCCTCCACCGGATGAAGGTGGTGGTGGTGGTGGAGGAGGCGGTGCCGCCGCCACGGTGGTGGTGACGGTCGCGGTGTTGTTGGCGGTGTTGGGATCGAACTGGCTCGCGCTGACCGCGGCCGTGTCCTGAATGCTGCCCGCGGTGGTCGCAGTCACGGTGATGGACGGCTGCCAGGTGGCTTGCGGTGCGAGACTCGCCAGCGTGCAAGTGACGGTGGTCGTGCCACTGCAGCTACCGCCTGCGGCAGCATTCGAGACAAATGTCATGCCGGCGGGCAGCGTGTCGGTCAGCGAAAGGCTCGTAGCGGTTGCCTGGGTGTCGGTGTTGGTGACCGTGAGCATGTAGGTTAGGTTCTGGCCTGCCGTGACACTGGCCGGACTGCCAGCGAGCGCCAGCGACAGATCCAGGGTGGTGGTGTACGCATACGCCATGCCGGCTTGAGCTTGGCCGGACACCGTGGTTCCGTACGCACCAATGAGGGCGGCAGTGCCATCACCGGACAGCGCGACGCTGTCACCAAAATGGTCATTCGCGGCAGCGGCAGGATCGCCGAACGTAAGAGTGGGTGTAGCCGACCAGGTGCCGCTGCTTTGCGTGTACACATACGCCTTGCCGGCATTACTCTGGCCGGACACCGTGGTTTCTTCAGCGCCAATGAGGGCGGTATTGCCATCACCGGACAGCGCGACGCTAAAACCGAAGAAGTCATTCGCGGCGGCCGCTGGATCACTGAACACCTGCGTGGGCGCAGCCGGCCAGGTGCCGCTGCTCTGCGTGTACACATACGCCTTGCCGGCAGCACTCTGGCTGGACACCGTGGTTTGGTCCGCGCCGATGAGGGCGGTATTGCCATCGCCGGACAGCGCGACGCTGATACCGAAGTAGTCACCCCTGGCAGCAGCGGGATCACTGAACGCTAGCGTGGGCGCAGCCGGCCAGATGCCGTTGCTCTGGGTGTACACATACGCCATGCCGGCTTGAGCCTGGCCGGACACCGTGGTGTAGGGGGCACCAATGAGGGTGGTGGTGCCGTCGGCGGAGACGGCGACGCTCGTGCCGAAGCTGTCACCCACGGTGGCAGCCGGATCGCTGAACGCCTGCGTGGGCGTAGCCGACCAAGTGCCGTTACTTTGCGTGTACACATATACCTTGCCGGCGCCGTGCGGATTGAACAACTCGGGTGCGCCGACGAGGGCGTTATTGCCATCGCTGGACAGAGCGACACCGGCACCGAAACGATCACCGGCTGCGCCGAGTGGATCATTGAACATTTGCACCGGTGTGACAGACCAGACGCCATTGGTCTGGGTAAACACGAAGGCGGCACCGGCATTCTGGGGACCTGAAGCAGGGGCGCCAATCAGGGCAGTGCTGCCATCCGCCGAGAGCGCGACGCTGAAACCGAAGTATTCGCCGCCTGCGATGACCGGATCAGGAATGTCCGTGATCAGACTGAACAACGGATCAATAGTTACAGGAAATACTGCGCCTTCGGTATTCACACTCAGCAATAGCTGGTGATGTTCAAGCCGCAGTGCCGCGGGCAAGGTTTTACCACGCTGATCGTAGGCGATGAGTTCGCCGTACTGTAGCGGCCGGCCGGATGTGCCGCTGAACACGATTCCGGTTTTGGTCTGGCTGGCTTTGAGCGATCCCGAGAGCGCGAGGCTCAGCACGAGGTCGCGGGATTGGGCTTTTGCCGGAGCACGTTCGAACGTGAAGCCCTGCTCGATGCCGCGACCGGTATTCAGATACCAGGCGCTGAGTCCTTGACGGTAGTGGGTCGTGATGCGTGCATTCTGGATGCGCGTGACACCGGCCGACAATCGCTGTGTACCGATGCTGACCAGGCGCATGCGCAGTGTCCCATTCACTGTTTTGAGACTCATTCCAGCGGGAGCGGCGATCAGGGTCAGACTCTGCGCGGGATTGTTCAGCACCACATCCCGGCCCTGCTTGCGCGGCTGCCAGGCCGCCGGCAGCTTCTGCGCCAGGGTCTGCGTGACCGCAAGCCGCAGCGCCAGCGGCAGGGCCGCGGCTGTCGTGTGGATGGGCATCGGCTTGAGTACGGGCGGATTCCCACCCTGCACATGCAACTTGCCGCCTGTGCCCAGGCCGCCATGAACAGATTGTGCTTTGTAGTTCTGAAGTGCCTTTACCATCTGGTTGTAGGCATCCACAAATGCGGCTACCACCACTTTTCCCTGTGCCGTATTTTGATAAGCACCGAGTCCGGCACCCATGCCCCCGCCAAACAATACACCAAAACCGCCAAAATCGAAGTTACGCGCATTGCCGGTGGATGCGGCGAGTTGTACGCCGGAACGATTGTCATCCATGATCAGCGCGGTACTGGCATCTTTTGCGTGCACATTACCGCTTATGAAACCGGCGATCGGGGAAATCTCGCCCGCAAAACCACTCAGCCCCCCGGCGTCGGAATTGGAGATGGTCACTGACGGCACTATGGTGTAGTCGGCCGCCACCAGTTGTCCTTTGTGAAAGCCTGCGTTTTTCCGAAGCTCCCCGGATTGCTCAAGTTGCCGCTCCTGCATGGATGCATTCAGGCCGGCGCCCCGATCCACCACCACGAAGCAGTTGGACTGCTGGACAATCAGCTTGATTAGCGGCGTCACACTCGGCAGGTTGTATTGTTGGGTGAGCGTGTAATACCAGGGGTCATTGGTATGTTCGTCTATCGCTACAGTGCCAAGCGTCTGGTTGCAATGCTGCAAGCTCGAATTGGCGTTTTGAGCGCTCGCCCCCGCGGCGCTTCCGCTCGCCGCCGTGCCCGCACCTGAGGATCCCATCTGCATCATCGAGCAGGCACTGAGTGCGATGATCAAAGTCAACACGCTGATCCTTGCCGAAATATGAAGTTTCACGATTTGCTCCTTAAATAATTCTCAAAAAACCCCTCTCCTGGCAGGAGAGGGGTTTAACCATGACCGTCCTTTTTAAGCACGCTTCCGGTTAAATCCGCGTGCGCGCGCGACTGCCATTCCGCTCAGCAGCAGAAGCTCCAGCCACGCGAGGCTGCCACCGCCACCGCCGGAACTGCCGCCACCGGAGGGTGGTGGCGGCGGCGGCGGGGCACTGGCGACGGTCACCGAGGCGGTGATGGAAGCAGTGTTGCTGTTGCTGGCCTTGACGGTGGCCGCATCAGTGATGACCGTTTGGCCCGCGTCACTGCTGCTCACCGAGACGGTCAAGCTCGGCGTCCAAGTGGCGCCGGCCGCGAGTGTCGCCAGCGTGCAGGTCACGCTGCTGTCCGACGTTGTGCAGCTGCCGCCGGCGGCTGCGTCCGACACCACGCTCACCCCTGCCACCAGTGTGGTGGTGAGCGTGAGATTGTTGGCCGGATTGGTTTTGTCGGTGTTGGTCACCGTGAGTGCGTACACCAGACTCTGCCCGGAATTGACCGTGATGCCGTTGGGGCCGGTGTAGGTGAGGCTCAGCGCCACCTGCGGCGCGGTTACGGTCGTGGTCGTGGTCGCAGTGTTGTGCGCTGGCGTGGGAAGCGGCTGGTTTCCGAGCACCGTTGCCGTGTCCTGAATACTGCCCGCGGTGGTCGCGGTCACGGTGATGGACGGCTGCCAAGTAGCTTGCGGTGCAAGACTCGGCAGCGTGCAGGTGACGGTGGTCGTGCCGCTGCAGCTACCGCCGGAGACGGTATCCGAGACAAACGTCATGCCGGCAGGCAGCGCGTCGGTGAGCGTGAGGTTCGTGGACGTCAGTTGCGGGGCGGTTTCGTTGTTGGTAACCGTCAGCTCATAGGTCACGTTGCCGCCCACTAACTGACTGGCTGGATTACTGCTCAGCGCAAGCGCCAAATCCACCGTCGGCGAGATTACATACGCCTCACCAGCTGAACTGATGAGCCCATTTGCGGATGTGGTATTCGGCGCGCCAACGAGGCCAATCGTGCCATCGCCCGAGAGCGCGACACTCGTGCCGAATTGATCATCCACCGCCGCACCGGGATCGGGCAGGCTCAGCATGGCGTCATTCGGCCACGTACCGTCGGCATTCTGAACATAAAAATAGGCTTCACCTGCGGCGGATGGACCGCCTTGGCCGTTCTGGGGCGCCCCGGTGGTAAGGAGCGCACCGACGGAGAACGCCGCGAGAGGCGATTGGCCGCCCCAAGCAACGCTAATTCCGAATTCATCGCCGGCGGTCGCGGCCGGATCAGTCCAGGTATCAGCAACAGCCCATGCACCACTCGACGCGTTTTCTAGATAAACCGTGCCCGCGTAAGACGCGGTGCCCGAGGAGCCGATGAGAATCTGGGTCCCGTCGGGCGAAATCGCGACACTCGTGCCGAAATTATCATTCGCGCTGTTGTTGGGGTCGGGAATGAGCGTGGGCGTCCAGAATTTGACGCCACCCGGCCCTAGGCGAAGTATCTCGAGGTAGACCTGCCCCATATAACTGTTCAGGGCGCTTTCGCCGATAACTACCACACTGCCATCGGCCGAGAGTGCGACGCTCTGGCCGAAACGCTGATCTCCGGGATTACCGGAATCGGTGAAGGTGGCGGTCGGGCTCGCAAAGTTATTCGAGGCCGAGTACAAATACGCCGAACTCACCGCGCCCGGCGCGCCGATGATCGCGGATGCGCTGCTCCCGGTTCCTGACATGGCCACGGCAATGCCGAAACCATCCGAGTCCCCAGCGGCAAGATTGGGATCCTGTATGGTCTGAGGCGCGGACCATGTGCCGTTGCTGCGGGTATACAAATAGGCAACACCGACCCTTCCTTGGCCGGCGCTGTCCGCGGTACCCGAAGCGCCGATGAGTGCAAAGTTGCCGTCACCGGACAGGGCAACGCTCGAGCCGAAATAATCACCAGATGTGCCATTCGGATCACTGAACGTCTGCTGCGGCGTGGCGGACCAGACACCATTGGTCTGGGTAAATACAAAGGCGGCACCGCCTTCTTTGGTTCCGGAGATTGGCGCGCCTATTAAAGCAGTACTGCCATCCGCCGAGAGCGCGACGCTGTTACCGAAGAAATCACCGCCCGCGGTATTGCCCGCATCGGGAATGTCCGTGATCAGACTGAACAGCGGATCAATCGTCACAGGAAATACCGCGCCTTCAGTATCCACGCTCAGCAACAAGCGCTGATGCTCAAGCTGCAGTTTCGCAGGCAAGCGCGTGCCGTGCTGGTCATAGGCGACGAGTTCGCCGTACTGCAGCGGCCGGCCGGATGTGCCGCTGAACACGATTCCGGTTTTGGTCTGGCTCGCCTTGAGCGAACCCGAGAGCGCGAGGCTCAGCACGAGGTCTTGAGATTGGGTTTTTGCGGGGGCACGTTCGAGCGTGAAGCCCTGCTCGATGCCTTGGCTGGTATTCAGATACCAGGCGCTGAGACCTTGACGGTAGTGGGTCGTGATACGCGCATTCTGGATGCGGGTGACACCGGCAGACAACGGCTGCGTGCCGAGACTCACCAGGCGCATCTGCAGTGTCCCATTCACTGTTTTGAGACTCATCCCCGTGGGATTGGCGATCAAGGTCAGACTCTGTGCCGGGTTGCTCAGCAGCACATCCCTGCCCTGCTTGCGCGGCTGCCAGGCTACTGGCAATTTCTGCGCCAGGGTTCGGGTGACGGCAAGCCGGAGCGCCGGTGGCAAGGCGATAGCCATCGCGTGTGGGTTCGCACTGGTGGCGGTGTCATGGCGACTGGCATTTGGAAACGTGGGCGATCCCGATCCAGCGAAAACGGCAAGACCGGAGGCCAGCAATCCCAAGCCGAAAAGAAGTTTGAATAACTTGCTTGCAATTTGATTGTGTTTCACGACTCGCTCCTTGGAAAAAAATTTAAGTAATGCACTTTTATTACAACGACATTTTTCGATTCGGATACTTGGCCTTCACACCGCCAAGCAGCTTGATCATTTCGGCTCGGCCTAGCGCACGGGCCAAGTCCAGCGCCGTATCGCCCAAGAGATCCTTCTTTCGCAAGTCGGCGCCTGCGGCCAGGAGCGTGCGCACGGCTGCGATGTTGTTGCCGATAACTGCCTGCATCAGGGGCGTCACTCCGAAGCGATCTTGAGCATTGACGTTGGCGCCCGCCTGGATCAGCTTGCCGAGTTCCACGGGCGTGGCTTCCGCCGCACGTGCCAGCAGTTGGCGATCCAAAGCGTGACTGCCGGCACAGCCCCCGGCTGACAGCAGCAGAACCCAGGCAATCGCCAGGCACGTGACTCGACGTCCGATGCCATGAGGAGGCACCCTCATTTGTCCGCCCCCGGTCCCAGGTATGTATCCGGCTCATGCACTTGCGCTCCTGTCTCCACCACATGTCGGCTTGGCCGCCTCGCTCTTGGCGCGGGGAAGTAAAGCAGCAAGGAATGCCCACTCTCTACAACAAAAAGTGCGCAATTTCTGCGCAGGGGCCCGTCCCACAAGGGGTTTGGGCCTGATACTGTTGTTGTACTCAGGCAGGGATTAAATTAAACGGACGTTCCGGGCAGATCAGGCTGGTTGTTCCGGACGATCGCACTACTTGCTCCTACCAGCGATAGGATGCGCAAAGAGGTGGGCGTTGGCGATGGAAATCGAAAGGGAACCGGGGCGCACATATGGGCGATAACCAGCACGCGGGATTGACGTCGGGCGGCGCCACATCGCCCGTCCGTCAGCCCGAGAGCAGCATATACCCCCCTCTCAACGAGTCCGATTTCTTCGCGGCGGTACAACAGGCACTGCACGATTTCACCCGCCCCGACCGGCTCAAGGACAATCCACTGGTGCGCTCGCGGCTGGTGACGGCAGCGATGACAGCCGCGTCGCCCCGGGCCGCCACCCAGGCATTACGTGAACTCATCCGCACCCACGCCAGAGAATTGGCGCAATCGCCCAAGCTCGACACCTATTACCGGATCATCGAACACACTTATCTTGCTCCGCTGCGCAGCCAGCAGGCGGTGACGGAATCACTGCACCTAAGTTGGGGCACCTACCGCCGCCATCTCGGCCAGGCCACACGCATGCTGAGTGCCAGCTTGTGGGAAGCAGAAACCGCGCTTGCCGATCCTCACCAAGCGAAAACCGTACCTGCTCCTACGAGTCTGGCGCCACTTGCCAAGCAGCCGCGGAGATTTTGGCATGCAGGGCTGACTCTGGGCCTGCTGGTCGCGGTGGTTATCGCTGGCGCACTTTATCTATATATACTCCCAGCATCCCAACGCCAAGCCGTGGTGGCGACCGGGTCAAACCCAGACACCATTGCGGTATTGCCCCTGCTCAACATGGACCAGGATTCCAATACCCAATACTTGAGCGATGGCATCACCGATGAATTGATCACGCGGCTGGGACGCATTCCCGGCCTGCACGTGGTGGCCCACACTTCTGTCTTCAGCCTGCGCAACAAACAAATGGATGTGCAGGACGTGGGGCGCCTGCTGGGAGTCAGCTACGTGCTCGAAGGCAGCCTGCAAAATGAAGCGGGCAAGCTGAGAATCAGCGCGGCGTTGGTCAGCACCGCCAATGGATATGAACTGTGGTCGGACGAATTTACCGCAAACCAGAACCAGGCATTCGAGATCGAGGATTCCATTTCAGATGCAATCGTGAAAGAACTGCATCCGGTTCTGGCCCGGCCCGCGGTTGCGGTGGTTCGCCATTACACGCCGGTCAATCCCGAAGCGCGGGATTACTATCTGGTGGGGCTGGAATACCTCAACAATCGCACCGCTGACGACATCAACCAATCCATCGTGTATTTCCGCCGATCGATCCAGGCCGACAACAACTATGCAGCACCGTGGGCCGGCCTCGCTACCGCGTATGCGGTGCTGCGTGACTATCAGGAGGATGTGCCGCCGGATACCCATTACGCAGACGCGCTTGCCGCCGCCAACCAGGCAATCGCGCTGGACCCCTCGCTGTCGCGAGTCCATGCGATATTGGGATTGTTGCATGAGGAACACTGGCAGTGGCAGGACGCGCAGCGGGAATTTCAGTTGGCCCTGCAGCTCGATCCCAGCGATGCCACTGCGCATCAGTGGTACGGCATGTATTTCTGGTTCACGGGTGACATGCAATCAGCGCTATCCGAACTGCGGACCGCACGTGATCTCGACCCGCTCTCGGTCATAATCAACGCAGATCTGGGGCGGGCTCTGTGTTACGCGGGAGATTGCGATGCGGCCTTGGCTCAGTACCGTACAACAGTCGCACTGGCGCCCCGCTTTGGTCTGCCCCACGCATTTATGGCGGAGGCCGCCATGGCAGAGGGTCAAGAAAGGCAAGCCGTGGAGGAGATGCGTACTACAGAACGCCTGGTGGGTTCTCCTCCGGACAATATCGCTGTAAGCGAACTGGGGGTGGCGTATGCGCTGGCGGATCAACTGGACCTGGCGCATGCACAACTGGCGGAACTCAAGCAACGCACTTCCAGAATGTATGTCTCAGGTGTATCCCTCGCCTGGCTTTACTGGAACCTGGGCGATAAGACTCAAGCTTTCGAACAATTGCAACGCGCGGCGAAAGACCATGATCACTTGATGATGACCGTGTTTGGCACTGCGGGGGCCGGTATGCGCACCGATCCGCGCTTTGCGCAAATCCGCACACTCATGAACCTGCCGGCAAAATCCAGCTTGCAATGAAATCTCTGCTCAGGCGCGCGCTGCGGCGGGGATCGGGCCCGCGGCTTGGCGTGCCGCTCACGATTGAAGTTGTCCTGCTTGCGGTTCCCGCAAGTTTGGCACCTCTCTTCGGCCTCTCAGGCGTGACTCACAGCCGCATGGGCATGCGCCGGAACCCGCTGCTGCCTCTCAGCGCCGGAGGGCAGCCTTCTTTGCAGGCCGGCGGCTCGGCCGGTGTTGGCCGGTGCGCTGCTGCTCACGATAGGCCGCGTGATACGCGGCAATTTCCTTGCGCACGGCGAGCGCGACCCCGCGTGCGTGGCCTGCTTCGATGGCTGTCTGCATCCGCTGCATCAAGTCCCAGTCGTGCTCGTCGCGGTAAGGTTTGAGGTCGAGGTCGCGAGGGACTTTTTTGAGACGCTGGTCGCCGTCGATCTTGACGTACTTTTGCATGAAGCGGTCGTAGGCCCGCCAGGAAATCCGCGCGGCACGCACCGCGGCCTCCTCGGCCCGGGTGGCGATCTGGTGCGCATGCAGGTAATGCAGGTCCAGTTGGTCGATCAGGGTCTTTTCGACCTCCTCGTGCATGATCAGGAAGCGGTCCACGTCGATCGTGCGTCCCCGCCAGCGGAAACTGCGCGGCAGATGCCGATCTATATAGATAGTCTTGCCATCCAGGCTGTAACCCGCGAGATACGGAATGTCGTGGCGGCGGTCGAGTTTTTTTACTCGTCGCAGGATGGCATCCAGCGCCCGCTCCAGCATCAGGTTGGAGACAAACCAGTTCGGCACGTGCAGCTTTTGATGGGGAGCTTCGGGATGGCAAGCGTGGTCCAAATACATGATTTCTTACTCCGTATGGATCGGTGCACAACCCCTCCCTGGAGCAACTAGGGCCGCACGTCCTTGCGCCCCCGCTCGATCCGTCCCTGGGAGGCCGCCAGCCCGCACATCCCTGTACGGGCGTTCGCCTCGCTTGAACAGCCGATTGTGCTCGGCCGTCGCCTGAAGCGCTCTTACTCAATCCGTCCCTGGGGCGCTCCCAGCCCGCACATCCATGTGCGGGCGTTCGCCTGATTGAAACAGCCACTGGCTGTTCCAATCAGGCTCACCCATAGCGGCCGGTAATGTAATCCTCGGTCTGTTTCTGCCGCGGGTTGGTAAACAAGGTACTGGTGTCCGAGTATTCCACCAGGCGGCCGAGGTACATGAACGCCGTGTAGTCCGAAACCCGCGCGGCCTGCTGCATGTTGTGGGTCACGATCACAATCGTGTAATCGCTTTTGAGTTCGGCGATCAGCTCCTCGATCTTGAGCGTGGAAATCGGATCGAGCGCCGATGCCGGCTCGTCGAGCAACAGCACCTCCGGCTTGACTGCAATGGCGCGGGCAATACACAGGCGCTGCTGTTGGCCGCCGGAGAGCCGCGTGCCGGCCTGCCGCAACTTGTCCTTGACCTCGTCCCAGAGTGCGGCCTTGCGCAACGCCCACTCCACGCGATCGTCCATCTTGGTGCGCGACAAGCTTTCGTAGAGCCGCACTCCGAAGGCGATATTCTCGTGCACCGACATCGGGAAAGGTGTGGGTTTCTGGAACACCATGCCGACTTTGGCGCGCAAGGTATTGAGGTCCTGGTCGTGATCCAGGATGTTGTGTCCGTCCAGCAGTATTTCGCCGTCCGCATGCTGATCGGGGTACAGGTCGTAAATCCGGTTCAGGCTGCGCAGCAGCGTGGATTTGCCGCAGCCCGAAGGACCGATGAAGGCCGTGGCTTGACACTCGGGAATATCCAGGCGGATCTGGTGCAAAGCCTGAAACCGGCCATAGTAAAAGTCCAGGTCGCGGATCGAGAACTTGGGCTTCTCGATGGCCGCTTCTCCGGCGCCTGTGGCCCGCGCCACGGCGGTCCTCGCCAGCGCGTGCGTGCCTGTGCCCGGCTCTTGGGACCTGCCGCTCATTGGACGAACGAACGCGAACGGATGATGAAACGCGCGAACAGACTCAGGGCCAGGATCGCGAGCGTGATCAGCAACGCGGCCGCCCAGGCGAGGTGCTGCCAGTTGGCGTAGGGGCTCATGGCAAACTGGAAAATCATCACCGGCAGGTTGGCCATGGGCTGCCCCATGTTGGTGCTCCAGAATTGGTTGTTGAGCGCCGTGAATAACAAGGGTGCGGTCTCGCCGCTGATGCGCGCAACCCCGAGCATGATGCCGGTCAGCATGCCGCCGAGCGCGGACCGGTACACGACGGTAACCGTGACCCGCCAGCGCGGCGCGCCGAGTGCCGCCGCCGCCTCGCGCATCGGGTCCGGCACGAGCTTGAGCATGTCTTCGGTCGTGCGCAGCACCACCGGCAGCATGATGATGGCGAGCGCCAGACCGCCGGCCCAGCCGGAAAAATGCCCGAAGCGCGCTACCACCACCGCATAGATGAATATCCCGATCACGATCGAGGGCGCGCTCAGCAGAATGTCGTTGACAAAGCGGATGACGGCGGCCAGCCGGCGATGCCGCCCGAACTCGGCCAGCCAGGTGGCGGCCAGGATCCCGACCGGCGTGCCTACCAGCACGCCGACCGCGGTAATCAGCAGAGAGCCCACGATGGCATTGGCGAGGCCGCCCGGCGCTACCGGTGGCGGGGTGTTCTGCGTGAAGAGTTCGGGCCCGAGCCACGGGATGCCGCGTGCCACGAGCGTCCATAAAAGCCAGACGAGCCAGCACAGGCCGAACAGCGTTCCGAGCACGGACATGCTCAAGTTGATGCCGTTCACGATGCGCCGGCGCAGATACCTCGAGGAGCGCGCCATCAGGCGCTGCTCCCGTCGCGCCGCGCCATGCGTACCAGCATGAGCTTGGCAAGGGCCAGCACCACGAAGGTAATCACGAACAGGATCAGGCCGAGCGCGATCAAGGACGCGGTGTAGGTTTTACCCACCGCTTCCGTGAACTCGTTGGCGAGCGTGGACGAAATCGTATTGCCGGCGGTAAACAGCGAAGCCCCGAGGCTGTGACTGTTGCCGATGACGAAGGTGACCGCCATGGTTTCGCCCAGTGCGCGCCCGAGACCCAGCATGATGCCTCCCATCACACCCACGCGCGTGTACGGCAGCACCACGTGCCACACGACCTCCCAGGTGGTGCATCCGACTCCGTAGGCCGACTCCTTGAGCACCGTGGGCACCAACTGAAACATGTCGCGTATCACCGCGCTGATGAAGGGAATCACCATGATCGCGAGCACCAGTCCGGCGGTGAAAACGCCGATGCCCATGGGCGGGCCTTGAAACAGCGCGCCCACGATCGGCCAGGCGCCGAGATGGGCAATGACCCAGGGCTGCACGTACTCGGCGAACAGAGGCGCGAATACGAACAGGCCCCACATGCCGTAGATGATGCTGGGGATCGCGGCCAGCAATTCCACCGCCGTGCTCACCGGCTGGCGCAGCCACGCCGGGGCAAGCTCGGTGACAAAGACCGCGATGCCGAAACTCACCGGCACGGCAATCAGCATGGCAATGGCCGAGGTCACCAGGGTGCCGAAAATCGAGGTGAGCGCCGAGAATCTCCCGTGCGCCGGATCCCAGTCGCGGCCCGTCAGGAAATGCCAGCCGAACTCCCGGAATGCCGGCCAGGCTTGCACCAGCAGTACCACGAGAATTGCAATCACCAAGGCCAACACCAGGAGCGCGGCGGCGTAGGTGACGCCCCGGAACGCCGCATCGGTGGCCGCGTTGCGCCGCCCCTGGCGCAACAGCGCGGGGTTGGCGGAGGCGCGCGGGCGCAGCCTCATGCGCGCAACTCCCGCCGCCAGTAGTTCTCGATCAGCTTCACGACCGCGGCCGGTACCGGCACATAGTTCAACTGGCGGGCACGTTCCTGGCCATGGGCAAAAAACCAGCGGCAGAAATCCAGCACCCTGCGATTGCTCGCGCTGTCGTAGTCGCGCCGCATGAGCATGTAGGTGGTGGCGGTAATCGGCCAGGCGTCCGCGCCGAGCTCATCATTCAGGGTCAGATTGAAATCCTGTGCGCCCGCGAAATCCGCGCCGCGCGCGGCCGCGGCGAAGGTCGCGAGGTTCGGCGCCACGCTCTGCCCGGCACGGTTGCGCAGCCGCACCCAAGTGAGTGCGGCTTCCTGGGTGAAGGCATATTCCACGTAACCGATGCTGCCGCGGATCTGCTGCACGAACGAGGCCACGCCGGCGTTGCCCTTGCCGCCCACGCCGTTCGGCCAGGCCACGGCGGTATCGGCGCCTACCTGGGCGCGCCACGCGGGACTTACCCGCGACAGGTAATTGGTGAAATTGAAGGTGGTCCCGGAACCGTCCGAACGGTGCACCGTGACGATCGCCTGGTGCGGCAAGTGCAGACCGGGATTGAGCACGGCGATCGCCGGGTTATCCCAGTAGCGGATTTTCCCCAGGTAAATGCCGGCGAGCAGCGCACCGTCGAGCACCAGCTCGCCGGGCCGGAGGCCGGGGAGATTCACCACTGGCGTGATGCCGATGATCAGCGCGGGGAATTGAATTAGGTCGTGGGCACGCAGCGCCGCAGGCGTGAGCGGCATGTCGGTATTGGCAAACGCCACCGTCCCCTGCTCGATCTGCTGGATGCCGCCGCCCGAGCCGATAGGCTGGTAGTTGACCGCAATGCCGGTGAGCTCGTGGTATTCCGCGGCCCAATTGGCGAGTACCGGATAAATGGCGGTACCGCCCGCACCGGCGATCTGCACGTCACCGGCCGCGAGTGCCGGCAGCGTAACTCCCGCCGTGGCGAGCAAAATCCAGGCCAATAGATAACGGATGCGCGTGCTCCTCCTCATTTGGCAGCACAGTGTAAGGAGGCAATGTGACAGGTCTGTGACAGTACCGGAGCGCGCGGCTTCCCGTGTGTCCTGGTGCGCGTCGGGTGCACGTCCCGTCAACTAGAGCCTGCCCGGGGTCGGGCGGAGTGCAGCGAGCGGCCGGTCTCGATCAGAAGGTAATGACGTGCGAGCACAGCGCCATGAGCGGGCCCGGCAGCACCCCCAGCGCCAGCACCGCGATGCCGTTCGCCGATAGCACCCAGCGCATCTCGATGGGGCAATGGATCGGCCCGGACGCCTCCGGTGCTTTCTCGAAATACATGAGCTTGACGACCTTCAAGTAATACCAGGAGCTGATGACCGCGAACACCACGGCCACCACGGCGAGCCACACCATGTGCACGTCGATCACCGCGCGCAGCACATAGAGTTTGGCAAAGAAACCCACGAACGGCGGGACTCCGGCCATGCCGAACATCGTGAACAGCATCATGCCCGCGAACCATGGACTGCGTTCGTTGAGCCCGCGGAAATCCTCGAGCTTGTCGGATTCGAAGCCCTTGCGCGCCAGGAGGATGATCATGCCGAAGGCCGCGGCCGCCATGATCACGTAGGTGAGCGTGTAAAACATCGCCGCGCGGTAACCCTCGGTGGTGCCGGCGAGGATCCCGAGTAGGATGAAGCCCACATGCGAAATATTGGAATACGCCAGCATGCGCTTCAGGTTGGTCTGCATCAGCGCCACGATGCTGCCGATCGCCATCGACAGCACCGCGATCACCGTCAAAATCAGATGCCACTCGAGCTTGAGCCCGCCCAGGCCCTCGACCAGTAGCCGGATGAACAGCGCGAAGATGGCAATCTTGGGCAGCGAGCCCACGTACAGCGTGACCGGCGTCATCGCGCCTTCGTAGACATCCGGCAGCCACATGTGAAACGGCACGGCTTCGAGTTCGAAGCACAGGCCTACGATCACAAAACCCAACGCCAGCATGATGCCGATGTTGACCAGCGAGGACTCCGCAATATGCATACCGAGCGCGGTGAGGTCGAGGGTGCCCGAGGCCCCGTAGAGCAGCGAAAAGCCGTACAGCAATGTGCCGGAAGCGATGGCGCCCAGTATGAAGTACTTGATGGCGGCCTCCGAGCCGACCGGTGAATCGCGATCCATGGCCACCATCGCGAACAGGCACAGCGCCAGCAGTTCGAGGCCCAGGTAAATGGTGATGAAATCATGCGCCGAGATCACGATCATCATGGCGAGCATGCCGAACAGTCCGAGCACGTAAAACTCGCCCTTGAACAGGCTGCGGTCGCGCAGATAACCGCGCGAGTAGATGAAGGTGACCGCGACCATCAGGTACACGAACAGCTTGAGCGCGTTGCCCATGGCGTCGTTTACGAACATGTCGTGAAACGTAAGCAAGGGGGCGTGGGCGGATACCGCGAAGGTCAGCCAGGCGGTGGCCGCCACCGTGGCGATCGCCAGCCAATGCGTGATGTCGCGCCAGCTATCGTGCAGGAACACGTCGATCACGAGGATACAGCAGGCCATCGCGGCCACGAACATCTCCGGCACCACCGGCAGGAAGGAAGGTAAGCTGGAAAGCATGTCGCGCGTGCCGCCTTCAGAGTTTCGAGAGCGTGGCCTGATGAATCAGGTTGGTTGCGGATACATGGATCACATTGAGCAGCGCCTCCGGGTATACGCCGAGCCAGATGACTGCGATCGCCAGCAATCCCAGTACCACGAACTCCTGACGCGTGAGGTCCTGCATCTTGGCGACTCGCTCATTGCCGACCGGCCCGAAGAGCACGCGTTTGATCATCCACAGGGTAAATGCTGCTGCCAGGAACAGCGTGAACGCGGCGCCAAACGCGATCCAGAAATTCGCATGCATGACCGAGAGGATCACCATCCACTCGCCCACGAAGCCCGAGGTGCCGGGCAGCGCCACGTTGGCCATAGCAAACAGCACAAAGAAAAACGCGAAGGCTGGCATCAGGTTGATACAACCGCCAAAAGCCTTGATCTCATGGGTATGCAAGCGGTCATAAAGCACGCCCACACACAGGAACATGGCGGCCGACACAAAGCCGTGTGAGATCACCTGCACCATGCCGCCTTCCATGCCGAGTGCGGCGGCGTCCGCGTTCGAAGAGTGTGCGAGCACCAGGAAAATCGCAAAGAATCCCAATGTGCAAAAACCCATGTGCGCCACCGACGAATACGCCACGATCTTCTTCATGTCGGTCTGCACGATGGCGGTGAAACCGATGTAAATGATGGCCACCAGTGACAGACCGATCATTAGCCACATGAGCGCGTGGCTGGCGTCAGGCAACATGGGCAAACTAAAGCGCAAAAACCCATAGGTACCCATTTTCAGGAGAATAGCCGCGAGGATCACGGAGCCGCCCGTAGGCGCCTCGACGTGCGCCGCCGGCAGCCAAGTGTGGATGGGCCACATCGGTACCTTGACGCCAAATGCCACCAGAAACGCAATAAAGATCAGCACCTGCGCCGTCATGCCGAGTGGCATTTGCTGAAAGGCCGCGATGCTGAAGGTGCCGCTTTTGAGGTACAGATAAATGATGGCGACCAGCATCAGCACCGAGCCGAAGAACGTGTACAAAAAGAACTTGAGGGTCGCGTAAATACGGCGTTCGCCGCCCCAGACGCCAATAATGATGAACATTGGGATCAGCATCCCTTCCCACATGACGTAGAAGAGCAGCGCATCCATCGCGCAAAACACGCCATTCATCAAGCCGGCCATGATCAGAAAAGACGCCATGTACTGGGCGAGCTTGTATTTCACGACATTCCAAGCCTGGATCACGCACAGCACAGTCATGAAATTGGTGAGCAGGATGAGCGGCATGGAAATGCCGTCCACACCGAGGCTGTAATGCACGTTGAAGGTGCCGATCCAGTTGGCCTGTTCGGTAAACTGCATGGCCGCGGTGTGCGTGTTGAATTCAGTCCACAGCGGCACGCTGATCGCGAACACCAGGATCGAGAACAACAGCGACAGCCAGCGCACCGACGCCGGCCACACCCGGCCTGCGGCCAGCACCACGCAGCCGCCAATGATCGGCAGCCAGATCATGGCACTCAGAATCGGAAAGTGAACGGGCATCCCCTATCCTCTTGCACTCAACGCAACAGCAGCCAGCCGAGCAGCACGCACAGGCCAATGATCATCACGAACGCGTAGTGATACAGGTAGCCGGTCTGACCGCGGCGCAGGATGCGCGAGAACCAGCCGACCGCGCGGGCGCTGCCATCCACGAACACGCCATCGATCACCCAGGTATCGCCACCGATCCAGAACACCTTGCCAAGCGCTCGCGACCCGGCCTCAACGAACAAGGCGTAGGCTTCATCGAAATAGAATTTGTGCATCAACAGCGCATACACCGGCCGGAACACCCGAGCCGCCACCGCCGGCCACGCCGGCCGATACATGTAAAACACCCAGGCCGTCGCGATGCCGACCAGCGCCACCCACAGAGTGGGAGTCGCAATACTCGCCGCCACCATTGCGCCTGCTCCATGAAACCCGCTGGCCAGCTCCTGCATCACGTGGTGTTGTGGCGCGACGTAGATCGAACTGCCAAAGAAATTTCCGTACAACAGGGGCTTGATGGTCAACCAACCGATCACCACCGAGGCGATGCCAAGCACGGTGAGTGGCACGGTCACCACCCACGGCGACTCACGTGGCGGATGCGGTATGTGCAGGTGGCCGGGCGCAAATTCCCCATGCTCGGCATGCGGGTCAACCACGAAGTGTTCCTTGCCGTGAAACGTCATGAAAAGCATGCGGAAGGTGTACAACGCGGTTACAAACGCTCCCAGCAACACGCACCAATAGGCAAACCCTGACCCGGTGCGTTGCGACAAGTGCGCAGCATCAATAATGGTGTCCTTGGAGAAAAACCCGGCGAAACCCGGAAACGCAATCAACGCGAGTGAGCCCGCGAGAAAGGTGTAATAGGTAATCGGCATGTACTTGCGCAGGCCGCCCATGTTGCGCATGTCCTGATCGTGGTGCATCGCCATGATCACCGAGCCGGCACCCAGGAACAGCAGGGCCTTGAAAAATGCGTGCGTCATGAGATGAAAAATGCCGGCCGCGTAGGCCGAGGCACCGAGCGCGACGGCCATGTAGCCAAGCTGGGAAATCGTCGAGTACGCGATTACCCGCTTGATGTCGTTCTGCACGATGCCGACGAGCCCCAGGAAGAGCGCCGTGATCGCGCCGACGATCATGACCACGGACAGGGCCGTGTTCGAGAGCTCGAAGAGCGGCGACAGGCGCGCGACCATGAAAATACCGGCGGTTACCATCGTCGCGGCGTGGATCAAGGCCGAGATCGGGGTTGGGCCTTCCATGGAATCCGGCAGCCACACGTGCAAGGGCACCTGCGCAGACTTGCCGATCGCGCCTACAAACAACAGGATGCAGATCACCGTCGGCACCGACCAGGCGACCCCCGAGAACAACTGGATATGTTCGTTGGCGATGGCCGCGGTATTCGCGAACACCTGGGAATAATCCAGGCTCCCGGAATACGTGAGCACCATGGCAATGCCCAGAATGAAACCAAAGTCGCCGACGCGATTGACGATGAACGCCTTGAGCCCGGCGCGAATCGCCGTGGGCCGCGTGTACCAGAAGCCGATCAGCAGGTA
>JBOIBB010000013.1:0-7011 GCA_050739335.1 Gammaproteobacteria bacterium | reverse complement strand
GTCTTATACAGCCCTACACAATCCGCGATTCCGTAGGCCCGCATAAGCGCAGCGTTGCGGGCATCTCGGGGATCACCGGCCGAGGGCCGCTCCCCCAAACCGTTCCCGCAAGCTCTCCTGGCTATTCCGTGCCTTCATCGTGAGTCGGCAGATCGGCATCGCCCGGGATGGCGTGCCGTTCGGTGAGCCAGTCTCCGAGGTCGATTATGCGGCAGCGCTCGCTGCAGAAAGGTTTCCAAAGTGAGGCCTCGGTCCACGCCACCGTCTTGCCGCAGTGCGGGCACTTGACCACGAACGGCGAAGTTGACGCTTCCGCGGCCATCAGAGTTGACAGCACACCAGTTTGAAAGCGACATCGCGCGTGGTTTGCCGTGCACGGGCCTCGTCGTCACCACGCTCGAGGAAATGAATGGTGACACGCTGGCGGCCCGCGCTGATTTCCGGATACACGCCGCCCGTCGCCTGTACCATCACGCGCACCAGCGGGCAGGCGGGGATTTCGAAGATGTGCAGGAACATGCCCTGTTCGGCCACCTCGCGGGTGGGCACCGCGCTTTCGCGCGTGAGCGCGAGCAGCAAGTTAATGGTGTCGCGCAGCGGCAGCAGCTCTCCGATCCAATGCTGCAGATCGTGCGCGCGGCGCGCGTGACTCTGCGTGAGCCAGTTGTGATAGACGGGTAGATCGAACTGGCAGGTGCCGCCCGGAATCGCTATGCGATTGCGGATTGACGTCAGGAATTCATTTTCCTTGAGCCCGGCGCCGAGCGACTGGCCGTTGCCTGCCATGGTGGCGCGCAAGCTTTCGAGCTCACCGATCACCGATTCGAGCCGTATGGCGTCCACTTCCGGGCTGCCCTTGAGTCGCATCAGAAACAACAGGCAACGTTCGAGTTCCTTGAGCACTTCGGTGCGTACGTCACCGCGCGCGAGCAGCGCGCCGATCTCGAGCAGTGCGGAAATCGCGGCACGACTGTCCCAGGCGGGGACGAGCTGCGCGTGGTGTTCGCATTGCGAGAACAGAAATTCGAGCCGCAGGAAAGTGCGCACGCGCTCGGTGAGCGGTTGCTCGAATACCAGCCATTCGGCGGGCGTGGGTTCGGTGGCCGGATGTTTCTCGACGCTCAACATCAAAGCTATTTACCGTCCAGCGGCGCAGCATTTACGCCGACGGTCCGCGTGGTGGGCGGAGTGACGCCGGTGAGATCGCGGTAATACCCGTGCAATTTGCCTGTCGCCTGCGCCAGCTCAGCCAAAGTACCTGTATTGAAAAGAATATCATCTCCGGCTGCCCACCGCCGGTCACGGTTTACCTGGCTCGCGAGAATCGCGCGAGCCTCTGCCTGTGAACTGCCGTCGCGTGCGATCAAGCGTTCGATTTGCAGGGTTTCGGGGCAGTCGATGACGAGCACCCGGTCCACGAGCGCGTGAGCTGCAGCGCTCTCGGCAAGCAAGGGCACCGCCGCGATTACATAAGGTGCGACGATGCGGTCTCTGTCTGCCCGCATCCGCGCGAGGATCAGGGGATGCAAGATAGCCTCGACGGTTTTCCGGCAGGCCGGGTCGGCAAACAGGCGCTGGCGCAGGCGCGGGCGGTCGAGCCGTCCGGAAGCGTCGAGCATGCCTTCACCAAGGGCTGCGATGAGCTTGGTATAACCCGGTTCCCCCGGCTCGGTGAGTTCATGGGAAATGACATCGGCATCGATGACCGGCACACCGAGGCGTGCAAAGCCGGCGGTCGCCGCGGACTTGCCGCTCGCAATGCCACCCGTAAGGCCCACTACGAGCATGCGTTCAGGCTCCGCCCATGAAGCGCAGGTAGGCGCTGGCGATGTCTCGGCCCCAGACCAAGGCGATCCAACCGGCCACGGCCAGGTACGGCCCGAAAGGGAGCGGGCTGCCGCGCTGGGTGCGCCGGCTCACGATGAGCGCAATGCCCACGACGGCTCCTGTGCCCGCAGCGATCAGGATGATCACCGGCAGGTTTTGCCAGCCGAGCCATGCCCCCAGCAGGGCGTAGAGCTTGAAGTCACCGTAACCCATGCCCTCCTTGCCGGTCAGGAGCTTGAACGCCTGATAAACACACCACAGGCTCAGGTATCCGGCCACTGCGCCGATGATGGCCGACTTGGGGTCGGTAAAAGCATGGCCGAGGCTGAACAGGAGCCCGAGCCAGAGTACCGGCAGCGTGATCCGGTCGGGCAGGAGCTGGGTGTCGAGGTCAATGGCGGCGAGCGCGAGGAGCGCCCAGGTTAGGATCAACGCGCCCCCGGCGGCCCAAGTGAAGCCGAAGTGCCAGGCGAGGAAGCCCGCGAGCACGGCCGAGATCAATTCCACGACCGGGTAGCGGATGGAGATGGATGCGTGGCAAGCACGGCAGCGCCCGCGCAGCAGCAGCCAGCTCAGGATGGGAATGTTGTCGTAGCCGTGGATCAGGTGCCCGCAGTGCGGGCAGCGCGAGCGCGGCACCACCAGGTTGTAGCGCTCCGCGGCCTCAACCGTGCCCCCGGTTTCAGCGGTGCGCTGTCCGGCCCACTCGCGCTCGAGCATGATCGGCAGGCGGTGAATCACCACATTCAGGAAACTGCCGATCACGAGTCCGAGAAATACGGCCACTACCACCCACGCCCAGCGGGTGGTTTCGAGCAGGATGAGCAGTGACATGTGCAGGCTTGGCCACGCCCCCGGGCACCCTGCGGTGCCCAAGTGCCGCCCGCGGTCAGAAAGCGTTGCCGAGGTTGAAGATCGGCAGGTACATGGCGACCACCAGACCGCCAACCAGGATGCCGAGGATCACCATGATCAGCGGCTCCATCAGACTCGACATGGAGTCCACGGCGTTGTCTACTTCCTGCTCGTAGAAATCCGCAACTTTGGACGCCATGGTGTCGATGGAACCGGCTTCCTCACCGATCGCGATCATCTGGGTCACGGTGTGCGGAAAAATGCCGGCCTGCGCCATCGCGACGTTCAATTGTTGGCCAGTGGACACCTGGTCGCGAATCTTGAGCGTGGCTTTTTCGTAGATGATGTTGCCCGTGGCGCCGGCGACCGACTGCAGCGCCTCGACCAGGTTCACGCCGGCCGCGAACATCGTCGAGAGCGTGCGCGCGAAGCGTGCAATGCAGGCCTTGGTGAGCACCATGCCGATGATCGGGAGCTTCAACATGATGCGGTCCACCGCCTCACGAAATTTCGGCGAGCGCTTGTGCGCCTGCACGTAGATCACGATGGCGCCGATAATCACGATGAGATACACCCAGCCTTCGTGACGCACCGACTTCGAAAGATTGATAACCATCTGGGTGAAGGCCGGCAAGGCCGCGCCCGCGCCCTGAAACAGCGTCTGGAATTCCGGAATCACGAAGATCAGCAGGATCGCGGTCACGATAAAGGCCACGCTCAGCACCGCCGCCGGGTAGAACATGGCCTTCTTGATTTTCTTCTTGATGGCTTCGGTTTTCTCCTTGTAGGTGGCCACGCGGTCGAGCAGGGTTTCGAGCGCGCCGGATTGTTCGCCCGCGCGAATCAGGTTGACGTACAAGTGGTCGAAATAGAGCGGATGCCTGCCGAGGGCGTCCGCAAGACTGTTGCCGGCCTCGACATCGGCCTTGATGCCGAGCACCAGATCGCGCATGCGCGGGTTGGCATGCCCGCGGCCGATGATGTCGATGGCCTGCACCAGCGGTACGCCCGCCGTCATCATGGTGGAGAGCTGGCGGGTGAAGAACGCGATATCGGCGGATTTGATTTTCTTGCCGCGCCCCATCGCCGACAAGAAACTCTCACGGCGGATGCGCACCGGCAAAATGCCCTGGCGGCGCAGGTCGGCCTTGACCGCGGACTCGGTCGAGGCGGTGGCCTTGCCTTTAATGCGGGCGCCGCGCTTGTCGGTGCCTTCCCAGAAAAAGTTGAATTGTTTGACTGCTTTGAGTGCTGCTGCTGGCATGATGACGTCCCGCTCCCCGGCCGGTTATTCCATGGTGACTCTGTTCAATTCGCTCAGGCTGGTGAATCCGGCCTTGACCTTGGCCAGCCCCGAACGGCGCAATTCCCACAGGCCTTCCTTGCGCGCCTGATCGCCGATCTGCGTGGCGTTGCTGCGCTCCATCAGGATGATGCGGCGCAACTCGTCCGTGACCGGCATGACTTCGTAAATGCCGCTGCGTCCGCGGTAGCCGTCGGTGCAGTGGCCGCAGCCGGCCGGCTCGAACACCTGCACGCCGGCCGCCACCTCTTCTTCGGTGAAGCCTTCGCGCACCAGGTCTTCATTGGAGATCTTTTGCGGCTTTTTGCAGTGCTCGCAGAGCTTGCGCGCGAGGCGCTGCGCAATGATCAAGTTCACCGCGGTCGCGATGGCGTAGCGCGGCACCTTGAGTTCCACGAGGCGCGTCAGCGTCTTGGGCGCGTCGTTGGTGTGCAACGTGGAGAGCACCAGGTGGCCGGTCTGCGCGGCGGTCACCGCGATCTTGGCGGTTTCCTCATCGCGAATTTCGCCCACCAGAATCACGTCCGGATCCTGGCGCAGGAAGGCGCGCAGCGCGCTGGCAAAGGTGAGATCGACTTTGGTGTGGATGTTTACCTGGTTCACACCCGGGATCTGGATTTCCACCGGGTCTTCGGCGGTGCAGATGTTGCGGTCGGGCGTGTTGAGAATGTTGACCCCGGTGTAGAGCGACACGGTCTTGCCGCTGCCGGTTGGGCCGGTGACGAGAATCATGCCGTAGGGCCGGTTGAGCGCCTGCAGGTACATGTCTTTTTGGAAGGGTTCATAGCCCAGGGCGTCGATACCGAATTTGGTGCTCGCGGAGTCGAGAATGCGCAGCACCACCTTCTCGCCCCAGAGCGTCGGGCAAGTGTTCACGCGAAAGTCGATGGCGCGATTCTTGGAAAGCTTGAGCTTGATGCGTCCGTCCTGCGGAACCCGCCGTTCGGAAATGTCGAGGCGCGACATCACCTTGATGCGCGCCGTGAGCTTGGCCGCCTGATTGATAGGCGGCTGCGCCACCTCGTGCAGCATGCCGTCGATACGCAGACGGATCCGGTAGAACTTCTCGTAGGGTTCGAAGTGCACATCGGAAGCGTGCTTGTCGATGGCCGAGAGGAGCACCTGGTTCACGAAGCGCACGATGGGCGCATCGATTTCGCCCGGGTCGTCGGTCGCCGGCGCGGTGTCCTCCTCGAAAAGTTCTGCGTCGGCATCGAGCTCGTCGATACCCGAGGTGCCACGGCGAATGCGGTCGATGGCGTTGACGAGCTTGTCTTCCTCAACCACCACGGCATCTACCGTGAGCCCGGTGCTGAAGCGGATTTCAGCGAGCGCCTGGATGTTGGCCGGGTCGGAAATGCCCACGTAAATTTTGCGTCCACGCTTGTGGAGCGGCACCATGTGGTACCTCTCCATGACGTCGACTTCCATTTCACTCACCGGTGCGTCTTCGAGATCCACCGAGTCGAGATCGAGCACCGGCACGCCGAACTCGTCGGCGGCAATGCCGGCGACTGCGCGGGGATCCAGGTGCTCGTGCTGCACCAGATACGAAACCAGCGGGATTTTCTTTTCGGCCGAAGTGCGCAGCACGTTCCAGGCGGAGTTTTCCGTGAGCATGCCCTCAGCCACCAGCCTGCGGGTGAGGCCGGTCAGGTTTACTTTGACAGACGTCGTCGCCATGCTAACTTCCCTACGGAACCCCGAAGTTGAACCAAAGGTCCCAAAAGTCCCCTAATCCACGGATTTGTATAGTAGTTTATCGCCCGAAAATGTCCACTAGCCGGATACCCTCGAACGCAATGCCCGGGTGGTCGCAAATCTACAACGGAGTCCAGACTGGTGCGTCGACGGATCTGACCAGTTCAAAGCAGGGACGTGGCGCATGCTTCCGGTCAGCGGCACCGACAAACGGTGGATAGCGGCGGATGAGTGGTCTTGGAAGAGCGCATTTGAACGCGGTCACGGAGCCAGTCATCGTGGGGCAGAGTCCGTACTCTCACGGATACAACAGGCCGGTCCAAGCTGACGCGCTGCCCGCGCGTGGCGGCGTGAATCATCGCCCACAATTTGCGCAAACCGCGCACCGGGAATCCGGCTGGTGAAACTCACCCAAGGCCCGATTGCCCGCGGCACCATCCGCACCAGCTTCGTGCTCGGACTGCGTCTCGTGGTCCAAGCCGGCACACTGCTGATCGTCGCACGCATGCTCGGTCCCCACGAGTTCGGTGCGTTTGCCGGCATTGCGGCGCTGGCGGTGATTCTTGGAACCTTGTCCACTTTCGGGATGCACTTGATCCTGGTGGGAGAGGTATCGCGCGACCCTCTGCGGCGCGACGCAGTGCTCCGTTATGCAATCCCCTGGACACTGCTCTGCGGCAGCGTTCTGTTCGGCATCTATTTGTTGATCTGCGTCACGGCGCTGCGCGAAGCCGCGGTCGGCGTGCAGGTACTGTTGTTACTCGGCATTACCGAAACTTTGTTGCAACCGCTGATCATCTTGGGCGCGTCGGAGCATCATGGCTTGGGGCGGGTGGCACGCTCTCAGCTCTTGGCGGTTCTGCCCTTGTCGCTGAGGCTCGCGGCTGCGGCAACCGTGTTCGGTTTGGGTCTACACGATCCTCTTGTTGCCTATGCCTACGGGTACGGTTGCGCGTCATTGTTAGGCTTCGCGGTTGTGCTTTTCACTTTACCCGCATTCTGGCCGGGCCCTGGCCGCTGGCGGCTCCCGGCGTGGACTCAGTTGCGCGAAGCGTTCAGTTATGCGGTCATCAATATCACCAAGGCAGGGCCGGCGGAGCTCGATAAGACCTTGGCCACGAAATTGCTCGCGCTTGACGCTGCAGGCTTGTACGCAGCCGGTGCGCGCGTGATCGGTGCCATCACCCTGCCGATAACGGCCATGATGGTATCGTCACTGCCGCGTTTATTCCGCGAGGGTCAGGCCAAGCCTGAACGTACTGGCCGTCTGCTGCGATGGATGTTCAGCGTGGCTGCTGGCTATAGCATCGTGCTCGCGGGTGTGT
>JBOIBB010000012.1:0-6080 GCA_050739335.1 Gammaproteobacteria bacterium | reverse complement strand
CTCTCTGGCAGAGCCGCCGGGGACGAATCAGTTTTCAGGTCCTGCAAGACTTTTACGTCAAGGTCACCCGGAAATGGCCGAAGGCGCGGCAGCAGGCTCGCGCCGAGGTCAGAGACCTGCTGGCATGGCGGCCAGTCAGCGTGGATGACGGAATTCTCGAACGAAGCTGGAAAATTCAAGACCGCTACCAGCTCTCGTTCTGGGACGCACTGATTGTTGCCGCGGCCAAGGCGGCTTCTTCTCGTTACCTGTTGACAGAAGATCTCCAAGCGGACCAGGAGCTGGATGGTGTAGTGGTCGTTAACCCGTTCCTGCGCGGTCCGGCTGCAGTGCCGTAGGCACAAGAAGCCCGCACCCATGGCAGCCTCTCGAAGGGGGGAAGTGATACGTTCGTCCTTTCTGGCCGGGCCAAGACGTCGGAGGCTACTCATGCCTGAGTGCCACCATCGGATCGACTTTGGTCGCACGACGGGCAGGGATATAACACGCGAAAAGTGCTACCCCTGTTAAGACCAGGGACACCACAGTAAACGTAAGCGGGTCGGTGGGCTTCACGTCGTAAAGCAGGCTGGATAGGAATCGCGTTAACGCGAGCGAGCCCCCGATTCCGATCGCTACGCCCATCATGGTCAGGGCAAGCCCCTCGTAAATGATCATCTTCAGTACGTCACTCGTTTGCGCGCCAAGCGCCATGCGAACACCGATCTCGTGCCGGCGCCGGCATACTGCATAGCCTACGGTACTCGCGGTGCCGGCTGCGGCGAGCACGAGAGCAAGCAGTGCAAACACACCCGCCAGGACGACATAGAACCGCTTATCCGAGATACTGCCCGTGAGCACGTGTTGCATCGTCTCAATCTGTGAGATGGGTGCCTCGGGATCGCGTGTGTGAATTGCCGTCTGCATGGCCACGGCTGTCGTTGCCGCCGTACGCGTTTTCACAACGATTGTGCCAGCGAACGCGGCGAAGAGCTTCTGGGTAAAGGGAACGTAGACCTCCGGCCGCGGATTCTCGGCAAGAGAACTGTCCCTTATGTTGCCCACCTCGCCCACCACGCGCCCGCCCTTTGATCCCCTGCCGACCGGACTCCGTCCCAGCCAGTAGCGGTCCACGAACGCTTTGTTCACAATCATGACGCGCGGCGAATGCTCAGTATCCTGCTTGGTAAAGTCGCGTCCGTCGAGCAGCGGAATCCCCATCGTCCCGAAGTAACCCGGGCTCACGGCGTGAAGTCCTCCGGTGACCACGCCGCCCGGGTCGAGGTTCGACATGCCGGGCTCGCCGCGGTCCCTGAAAGTGCCGTTGATGCCATCTAAGGGCAGCGGGCTGATAAAGCCGGACGCCTCAACGCCTGGAACGGACTGGACGCTCTGGAGAAGTTGCTGGTACGCGGTAATCTGATCGCTCGGGTTCGCATAGCGGTATCTCGGAAGCAACACCCGCATCGTGAGGACGTCGTGCGAATCCATGCCCGGATTGATGGCCGCCAGTTTCAAAAAGCTGCGCAGCATCAGGCCGGCACCGATGAGCAGCACCAAGGACAGCGCGACCTCGGCAATAATGAGAACGCTTTGGGCCGTAAACCGCCCACGGCGTGGCGCAGCGCTTCGAGCGCCCTCTTTCAGGGAACCTGCGAGACCAGCTCTCGACGAGTGGAGCGCGGGGGCGAGGCCGAAAGCGATTCCTGCCACGAAAGATATGCCGAGAGTCGCCGCGAGCACTCGCCAGTCGATGCCCATGCGCTCGAAGTTAGCCGTGCGGAGTGTCCGCGGAAACACTGCGATTTCCAGCCCGATGCCCCAGCGAGCGAGCAGAATTCCCAGTACCCCGCCCAACCCTCCCAGGATCACGCTTTCGGTGAGTAATTGCCGCAAGATGCGGGCCCGGTTCGCGCCAACGGCCGTGCGTATCGCGATTTCTTTCTGCCGCGAGCTAGCCCGCGCCAGCAAAAGGTTCGCCACGTTGGCGCAGCAGATAGCAAGCAGAAAGCCCGCAGCTCCAAACAAAACGGACAGGATAGACCGCCAGTCCGTGATTGCCTGCTCTGCCAGCGAAGTCAGCGTAATCCGCCATTTCCCGCCGGTGTCGCTCGCGTCTTTTCGCATTACCTCGAGAGCGAGCATGCTCAGAGCTGCTTGGGCCCGCGACGGCGGCACGCGCAGCCTTCCCCAGACCGCGAGCGGGCGTGTCTCGGTGTCCGACTGCTGCGCAGCGTTGAAGATGAGAGGAGTCCAGCAGACGGCTTCCCAACTGGTGGTACCCGGCGTGATGAACCCGCCGGGCATCACGCCCACGATCGTACGCCCCACGCCGTCCAGCGTAATCACGCGTCCCAGCGCGTTCGGGCGGCCGCCGAACAGGTGTTGCCAGAGCGAATAGCTCAACAAGACTACGGGTGGCGCGCCGGAATGGTAATCGGAGGGAAGAAAGCCTCGGCCGAGCGCCGCTGAAACCCCGAGCGAAGGAAGCGCCGTGCCGGATAGTTCATAATCAAACACCTGGACCGGCTCGGGCACACCCCCGAGCGTGAGCCCCATCAGCGTGTCGCTCGCCGCAAACGTCCCGACCGACTTTGCGTGCCCCATCCAGTTAAGGAATACCGGAACCGGAACCCCGTCCCACGCATGGCGGAACCTGGCGTTTGTCATCGTGACGGAAACCAGGCATGAAGGTTCTCTGTACGGAAGCGCGCGGATGACCGCGGCCTCAGCAAAGCTGAGGATGACGCACACGGCCGCGATGCCGAGCGCAAAGGTGATCGCCGCGACGGCTGTAAAACCGGGATTGCGGCGAAGCTGCCGCAGCCCGTAGCGAATGTCTTGAAGTAATGTTTCGAGCCAGTTCCAACTCCACATGTCGCGGCTCCTCGCTCTCAGCAACAGATCGTTGCCGAATCGCCGTTTGGCGGCGTAATGCGCTTCCTCGGGCGAAACGCCGCGCTCAACCTGTTCCTGCTCGCGCAATTCGCGGTGCAGGCGCATTTCTTCTTCCAGATCGGCGTCGAATTGGCCACGGTGAAACAGCGCCATGAATCTTCTGCCGAGCTCGGCGAGCGCATTGTTCATTTCAGTTCTCAGTTGGCGCAGACCCGCGCGGTGTGTGGGTCTGCGGCTTTTGACTCAGGGCCAACGCACAACCCGCGGACCGCAACCACGGCGGTCCGCGCTACCCAAAGAACCCACCGCGTAAGAGGGTAACCACGGCAAACGCTTTTTCTCGCCGTGGGCTTTTCACGTTGGTGCAGATCCGCTTTGTTTGCCGGACTGCGGATGTTCAACCGGCTTCGCGGACAAGCCGCGGGCCTCAAATGCGGAGGTCCGCGCTACCAAACAGCCACAACACAGAAATCGTGAGTTCGCGGCTGCTGACCACTAACCACTAACCACTGCCCTACTCGTATCTCAGCGCCACCATCGGGTCGACCTTCGTCGCCCGACGTGCTGGAATGTAACACGCAAGTAGCGCCACAACAGTGAACACAGTCGGAACCGCGACAAACGTGAATGGATCATTCGGCGCAACGCCGTAGAGGTCAGCCGCAAGCAACCTGCTTGTGACAAGCGCCAGGCTAACTCCTATGCCGACCCCGATCAGCGCCATTCTCAGCCCTTCTCCGACGATCATCCCGAGAACCTGCGGCCGCCGCGCCCCCAGCGCCATGCGGATGCCGATCTCGTGCGTGCGCCGTGAGACTTGCTCCGACATCACACCGTAAATCCCGATCACACCCAGAAACATGGCCAGCGCAGCAAAGAAAACCAGCATATTTGCCAAAATGCGGTAACCTGCGCCGACGATCTCAATCAAGGTCTTCAGCCGCTCGACCGAGGAGATGGGCTGGTTGCGGTCCACGGACCAAATCGCATTTCGCACCACCGTCGCCACTGACAGGGGCTCAGCAGCCGTCCGAACCGCGAAGGCAAGTGTCGCCGACGGGAATTGAGCCAAGGGGACATACATCTGCCACTCCGGGCGCTGGCGCAGGTTATCCCACTTGACGTCATTAACCACGCCCACCACTCTGCAGACGGTGTGTTGCTCGCCAAATCGGATTTCGCGCCCGATCGGGTCTTCGTGCGGCCAGAGATCGCGAGCCATCGTCTGATCGATAATTGCAGACGGGAAATTGCCCTGCGTATCGGCCGAATTGAACGTGCGGCCCTTAACCAACCCGATCTGCATTACGGAGAAGTAGTTGGTTGAGACGGCAGTGAAGTGCGCGCCGCGCCTTTCTCCGGGTTGGGGAGCGGGCCTCCCCGCGGCCTCGACTTCGACCCCCCGGCCAAAGCCGCCGAACGGAACGGAATTCGCCACGCCCGCCGTTTCGACCTGCGGCAGAGCGCGGATGCGCGCCAGCACTTCCTGACCGAATTGCCGCCGCTGCCAGTCCGCAGAGTATTTGGTCTTGGGCAACGCAAGCTGGGCCACCACCACGTTCGCAGGATTGAATCCAGGGCTCGAACGGACGGAAATGACGAAACTCTTGACGAGCAGCGTGGTTGAGATGAGCACGACGACGGCGAGGGTAATTTCCGCAATCACGAAGACGCGCCGCAGCCGCACGCTTGCCTTTGCGCCGGAGGCTTGGCTGCCAGCCTCCTTGAGCGACTGGTTCACTTCGTGCCGTGAGTGCTCACTTGCCGGCGCAAGCCCGAAGACAAGGCCACAAAGCAACGCGATCCCCATCGTGACCGCCAGAGTCGTCGCGTCCAAATCCACATGTCCGTAGTTCACCAAAAACCCGCGAATGTGGGCCGGAATCTGGGACTCGATCCAACGCACCCCAACAATGCCAACGAACACGCCGGCTACTCCGCCAAAGAAAAACAAGAGCACGGATTCCGCCAGCAGTTGCCGCACCAGCCGGCGTTGCGACGCTCCGAGCGCGCTGCGCAAGGCAAACTCTTTGGCGCGATTCGTCGCTCGTGCAAGCATCAGGTTGGCGACGTTGGCACAGGCCATGAGCAGGATGAGCGCAACAATCGCGAAGCAGATCATCAGCTCGGGTGCGCCCTCTTCCCTGGCGATGTCCCATCTCATCGATCTGACCTGGAGCGCCAGGTCCGTGTTGGTCCTAGGAAATTGTTTATCGAGACGCGCGTAAATCGTTGCACACTCGGCTCCGGCTTGCTTCGCGGTCACGTCGGGCTTCAGGAGACCAAACGCGGAGAAAAAGGAACTGCTCCGGTCAGCGCGCTGTGCGTCCGTCAGGGCCAGCGGCGTCCAGAGATTGGCAATGCCCATCAGTGGAAACTGAAACGTTGCCGGCATGACACCGACCACGGTGTACGCCTCGTCTGCGATGGTTATGTTCCGCCCGACGATCTTGGGGTCGCCGCCGTACCGGCTGCGCCAGAGCCCTTCACTGATCACGGCGACATCACCCGCTCCGGGCCCGTCTTCGGCGGGCGTGAACGTCCGCCCGAGGAGCGGCTTAGCGCCCAGCGCCTCAAAGAAA
This sequence comes from Gammaproteobacteria bacterium, assembly GCA_050739335.1. Classification (GTDB taxonomy): domain Bacteria; phylum Pseudomonadota; class Gammaproteobacteria; order Natronospirales; family REEB76; genus REEB76. Next base: position 621 of record JBOIBB010000012.1, on the reverse strand, counting down.
TTCCAGCTCACCCGCCCGCCATCGACCAGAGCCGGGGGCCCGTTGCCCGTGAGATTGAAATCCCAGCCCGCCCACAAGACGAGCTTCTCAAACGAAGTCTCCTGCCTCTTGAAATCCATGAAGGAGGCCGTTGAGGTGAGGCCTTCGGTAGTCCACCCGAGCTTCGTGTTGTGCGACTCGAACACCATCAGCCTCTCCGAGTGTGGGTAAGGCAGAGGCTTGATCGCCCAGGCGTTTATAAAGCTGAAAATGGCCGAGGTTGCGCCGATTCCGAGCGCCAGCGTGAGGATGGCTACAGCCGTCATTCCAGGATTGCGGCGCAGTTGCCGTAGGCCGTAGCGAACGTCTTGAAGAAATGTTTCGAGCCAGTTCCAGCCCCACATGTCACGACTCTCCTCTCTCAGCACAAGCTTGTTACCTAAACGTTGCTGCGCGGCGTAGTGCGCTTCTTCAGGCGAAACGCCGCGCTCCACCTGTTCCTGCTCGCGCAATTCCTGATGCAGCCGCATCTCTTCTTTCAGATCAGCGTCGAACTGCCCGCGCCGAATCAGCATCGAAAGCCGTCTAGCGAGTTCGTTGAGCCGGTTCATGGCAAGCCCCCAAGAGCGGAAAGTCTAAATT
>JBOIBB010000011.1:0-16536 GCA_050739335.1 Gammaproteobacteria bacterium | reverse complement strand
GAATCAGGATGCTCACATCGTGGTGTTGTACCGTCGTGTCGAGCACGGTGAGCGCCTGTTGCGATTGGCCGACGTGCATGTGGGCGTCCGCGAGAAACACCGCAGTGAGCTTGTCAGGCGGTTGCGTGGCCAGGGTTTTGACATACCAGTTGAAGTAATCCACCAGCGAAGTCTGTTTGCCCGCACGCACGCGGGTGAGGTCTTCAGGTGACGCTCCGGCGTACTGCATTTCCAGTGCGGCCTGCTGGGTGGCATCGGCGTAATGGCCTTCGCCGAGCAGTGTCAGGACGAGCAAATGGCGCGCCAGTTCATCGCCGGGCTTGAGGCTGATCGCGGTGTTGGCGTATTGAGCGGCCAGATCGTATTGGCGGTCTATGAAAAACAGCACCGCCGAGTTCAGCGAGATGCGCATGGAGACCGGGTCCAGGCTCTGGGCGATGGACATGGCCTGGCGCATGTCCTGGTCTTGGCGCATGGCCGCGTAATAGGCCGCTTGTGCCTGCCAGGCCCAGGCGTTGCCGGGATTGTGGCGCAGCGCCTCGCGGATTTGCGCTTCGGCGGCGGCCGGATTCCAGTCGTAGAACAGGTCCAGCGAGCCTTGCAGCAGGTGCGCATCCGACGAGTCGCCGTTCAAGGCCAGCGCCTTTTGCACCAGGGCCTTGGCCTCGCTGACCTGTTGCGCACCCATGCTCGTTCCCGCGAGCAGGGCGCGCGCGCTGCACACGTAGGCCGCGGCAAATTTCGGCGCCTGCGTCATGGCCTTGCGACAGTATTCCCCGGCCTTGGCTGCATCGCCCTGCAGCAATACGTAACGTCCCAGTTGGTAATCGAGTGCCGCGGCGCGATTGTTGGTGAATGCCAGCGGCTTCACGCTCGCGTCCGGCGCGAGTTGGGCGGCGATGTGCGTGGCGATGTGCACCACCAGTTGCTGGAAGGCGCTGTTCGCGTAGTTGGGTGCGAGGCTGTATTCATTGCCCCAGACGTAGCTTTGGTCGGCGGCGCGGATCAGTCGCGCCGACACGTGCACGGCTTGCGTATCTTCGGTGATGCTGCCCTCGAGCACGTAATCCGCGCCGAGCGCCTCGCCGATGGTGCGGATGGTCTGGCGATCGCCCGCATAGTGCATGCTGGAGGTGTCGGCGATCACCCCGAGACGCTGCGGTGAAATGGGTCCGAGCAGGTCAATCAGCTCGCTCGCGATCGAGGCCCCGAGAATGGTGTTGGCGGAATTGTGGGACAGGTTGGCGAAAGGCAGCACGGCGATCACGGGATGGGTGACGGGTGGCGGAGCTTGCGTGAAGAACTGCACGCGGTAACGGTAATGCGCGAGTATCACGGCTGCGGCGATCACCACCACTATGGCGACAGCCGGAATCAGCCAGAGCAGATGGTGCGGTTTCCGCTGCGGCGCGGGGGCTGCTGGCGGCGGTAGCGGGCGCGGATCCGTGGCAGCGGGCTGCGTCACGGGATACACAAACTTGTAGCCGCGCCGTGAAATCGTCTGGATATACCGCGCGCCGTTGGTGCCGTCGTTCAGGGCCACGCGCAACTGGCGTACACAGGCGCTGATGCCTTCCTCGAACTCCACCACGGTCTTGCTGCTCCACAGGCACCGGCGGATGTCCTCGCGCGATACCACGCTGCCCGCGTGTTCCAGCAACAGGGCCAGGAGCTTGGCGACTTGCGGACGCAGCAGCGTGGTTTTCCCGCCGGCCTGCAGCTCGCCGCTATGCGGGTCGAACACAAATTCGCCGAAGCCGAACCGGTGATTGAGCGTGTCGGGGCTCATGTGTGGTGCCGCGCCTTTGAAAATCCTTCGGGCTGGACGGGGCCAGCAACCGGCTGGCCAGCTACTAATGTATAGCCCCTGCCCGGCCCGTGGCGTGCCGTATCACCGATAATTTATAAATGAATAATAAAACGATGACCTGTGTTCACCCGGAACGGCTAATTGGGCCTGCACGGAATGCATGGCGGTCACCCGCAGCGGGCGCTTGGGCCCCGAGATGGCCCCGGCAGTGCTCAGGCGCGTGCGGTACCATGCGAAAACTGCCGCGGGATGGCTTGCTTGGCCGAAATCCACTTCATCCTCGATTTTGACAGCACGGTCGCGCGCCGGGAAATTCTGCAAGTGATGGCCGAGGTGGCCATCCCGGACGCCGCGGCGCGTGCGCGCGTGCAGGCTGAACTCAGCACACTTACCGACGCCGCCATGTCCGGGCGCATGGATTACGGTGAGTCGCTGCGGGCGCGGCTCAAGCTGTTGCGGATGCCGCGGGCGGGTATCGCGGAAGTTGTGGCGCGGCTCAAGCAGGACATTACCCCCTCGTTCCTGCGCAATCGCGAATTTCTCGCCGCGCACGCGGCCGCCATCCACGTGCTCACCAGCGGCTTTCGAGAGATCGTGGAACCGGTCATCGTGGAGCTGGGTTTGCGGCCGGACCATGTGCATGCGAATACGCTGGTGTTTGATGCCCAGGGCTTGAGCACCGGCTGCGACTGGGCCAATCCGCTCGCGCGCGAAGGTGGCAAAGTCGAAGTCGTGCGCGCGCTTGGCCTTGAAGGCCGGGTAGTGGTCGTTGGCGACGGCTGGAGTGATTACACGATCCGCGCGGCCGGACTGGCCGAGCGCTTTTACGCGTTTACGGAAAACGTCGCACGTCCCGAGGTCATCGCCAAAGCCGAGCATGTGGCGCCGAGCTTCGACGAAGTGCTTTACGATTTGGGGCTTCAGGGTGCGCTGTCCTATCCCAAGAATCGTCTCAAGGTCTTGCTGCTTGAGAATATCCATCCGGATGGTGTCGCCGCCTTCCGGCAGGAAGGCTACCAGGTCGAAACCGTCGCCGGCAGTCTCGATGAAACCGCGCTCGCGGAGCGGCTTGCCGATGTTGCCATTCTCGGGCTGCGCTCCAAGACCCAGTTGACCGAGCGCGCTCTGGCGGGCGCCAAGCGGCTGTTCGCGGTCGGCGCCTTCTGCATCGGCACCAACCAGATGGATCTCGTGGCTTGCGAGCGTCGCGGCGTCGTGGCCTTCAATGCGCCCTTCAGCAACACACGCTCGGTGGTGGAATTGGCGCTCGCAGAAATGATTTTACTGTTGCGCGGCCTGCCGGAGAAATTCCGCTTGATGGATCGCGGCGTCTGGGACAAGTCGGTGCGTGACGCGCACGAGGTACGCGGCAAGCGCCTCGGCATCATCGGTTACGGCAACATCGGCATGCAGCTCTCGGTGTTGGCCGAGGCGCTCGGCATGCACGTAAGTTTTTACGATGTGGCCGAGAAGCTCGCGCTCGGCAACGCGCACAAATGCGCGACGCTCGCGGAGCTGCTCGAAACCTCCGATGCCGTCACGGTGCACGTGGATGGCCGCAAAGAGAACACCCGGCTCATCGGCGCGCGCGAGTTCGCGCGCATGCGGCCGGGAGCGGTATTTCTGAATCTCTCACGCGGCTACGTGGTGGATCTCGAGGCTTTGCGTGAGCAGTTGCAGAGCGGCCGGTTGCGGGGCGCCGCGGTAGACGTGTTCCCGCAGGAGCCGCGCGCCAACGGCGACCGCTTCGAGCACCCCCTGCGGCAATGCGCCAACGCGTTGCTGACGCCGCACATCGGCGGCAGCACGTTGGAAGCCCAGCAGGACATCGGTCGCTATGTGAGCGAACACATCATCGATTACATCAACACCGGCAGTACCGAAGGCAGCATAAATTTCCCGGCGCTGCGCCTGCCGCCGCAAGCGGACGCGCACCGCTTGATCCACGTGCACGACAATCAACCCGGTATCCTAGCGCACATCAATCAGGCGCTCGCCGCAAACGGTGCCAACGTGCTGGGCCAATATCTCAAGACGCATGAGCGCCTGGGTTACGTCATTACCGACATCAACAAGCATTACTCCGATGCCTTGTTGAGTGAGATCCGCGCCATTCCGCACACCCGGCATTTTCGGGTGCTATATTAAGCCCGGGATGTTTGGAGCCGCCGCCCACGGGGGAAAGCGATGCCAGAACTGGCCACTCCTCACGATACTTCCGGAGTGCGGCTTCCGCCGCCGTTGTATTTTCTGGTTGGGCTCATCGCTGGTTTTGTAGTCCAACACTTTTATCCGATCCATCTCGCCAAGCCCGGTCACCAGGTCATCGTGTATGGGCTCGGCGGCCTGTGGATTTTTCTCGGCTTGTTGCTCGCCGCTTGGGCGTTGTTCGGGTTCCACCGTGGCGGCACCAGTCCGTTTCCGCATGCGCCCAGCAGCCATCTGGTGGCCGGCGGCGCGTACCGCTGGACGCGCAATCCGATGTATCTAGCGTTGGCACTGGTCAGCATTGGCATCGGGCTGCTTGCGAATGCGCTCTGGTCGATCGTGTCCGTACCCGTGGCGTTGGCGCTGGTGGATCTGTTGGTGGTGCGCCGGGAAGAGCGCTATCTGGATCGACGCTTCGGGGATGCCTACCGGGCCTATTGCAGCCGCGTGCGCCGATGGATTTGAGGGCTCGCCCGCCGGTTTGTTGAGGAGCGACGAGGTGCTCAAGACCTGCTGCTCCGGCGAAGCCGTGGCCCGTGACCTCTTTTTTAAGGCATTGATAAAAGAGGGCTATCAGGTCGATCCAGCGGTGGGTTGGGGGTCCGATGCGGTATTATCAACCGGCCGAAGCGGTTGATTTATGGTCAATTAATTCGCGGTCGCGATCGGTGCCCCGACTCCTGACCGGACTATGACTTTCATCCGCTCAAGGATTTAAGAATCCACACGCGCAGGACATTGCCATGAACAGCATGTCACTACGGGTTTTGCTGGTGTGCTCGGTTGTGCCTTTGGCCTTGGCCGGATGCTGGAACGCCACGACCAGTCACAACGAGCTGATGCAGCAGGGTGCGCAGCGTGGGGTACCGTTCCTGATCTACAACACTTCATGGAACCACATAACGGGTGATACCTACATGGGCAGCGGATCCCTCGCTGTAGGTTTGGTCAATACCGGGCGGGCCCAGATTCAATCGGTCGAACTATTTGTGAGTAGCTGTCCGATGAATGCGCACAGCCCGAAGTCGCACTTGGTCAAGTTCAACGGGCCATTTCTTCCGGGCCAGGCCTATGTGACGCGGTATCAATATGCGCCGCAGGGGAGCTACTACAGTGCGGGTGCAACGCGTGAATATCGTGCTATTGTCTGGGCAACCCGGCATCTGGTAATCCAAGCAGTCAAGATAACCGACGCTTCCGGCGTCGAGACCACGTACCGTGACAACGTCGGGCGATTTCTCGCGCCACTCATTGCCAATTACTGCCTGGAAGCGCATAACGCCACACTGCCCGGGAATCCATAACGTCACGCCGGCAAGCGCGCCCGATTCCGGGCGCTGAAGGCTGCGCGCAATCAGGCGGATTCAAACGCATCCCGGGTAAGGTTGTCCGGCCCTGAAGCCCGAGCGACCACGTTGTCTTCGATTCTGATGCCGCCGTATTGACGGAACTCGTCCACCTTGGGCCAGTTCACGTGGCGGCCGTACGCCGAGGTCTTGAGTTTGTCGAGCAAGGAGGCGATGAAATATAGCCCCGGCTCGATAGTGGTCACGAAGTTCTCGCGCAGTATCCGCGTGCTGCGCAGATTGGGGTGGCCGTCGGGCCTGGGGATGGGGTCGCCACGCGGATTCGCCATGAGACCGCCGACATCGTGTACCTGCAGGCCGAGCAGGTGCCCGAGTCCGTGCGGCAGAAACGTGCGGTTGATGCCCTGCGCAAAGATTTCTTCGGCGGAGAGCCGCACGAAATGGAAATCATGCAACAGGCGCGCGATGGCGTGGTGGGCCTCAAGATGCAGCGCCTTGAAGTCGGTGCTGGGACGCACCTCATGGCCGAGCGCCTGCTGCTCGCGGTCGAGCGCGTCGATGAGTGATTGGAATTCGTCATTGGCCGCCGAATAGGTGCGGGTGATATCGGCCGCATAACCGTGTACTTGGGCAGCTGCGTCGATCAGGAATGAACGGTGCTGCGGCGGTTTTTCCACATCGCGGAACTGATAATGCAGCGTGGCTGCATGTTCGTTGAGGGCGATGATCGCGTGATAGGGCAGCTCGTCGTCGGTCTGGCGGCAGGCGGCACAGAACGCCGTGTGGATTTCGAATTCACTGGCGCCGGCACGGAATGCCTGTTCGGCGGCGCGGTGGCCGCGGACACTCACCAGGTTCGCGGCGCGTATGCAGGCAAGCTCGTACTCGGTCTTGGCCGCACGGGTGTAATGCAGGGCGTTGAGCAGCGTTTCGGGGTTGACGTCGGCAAATCCCCAATCGCGGAAGCGCTCGTGCCACTCGCCGAGGAAGGCGCAACGGCGCGTGGCCGGCATGGCGCGCGCCGCGGCCTGCGGCTCGCGGATGATGCGGATGTCGAAGTGTTCCGTCCAGTAGCCGGAAGGTGCCGCGGGCGGCAGGTACCAGTAATCCTCGGGCTGGCAGTAGATCAGCACCGGGTTCTGGCCGGGGGTGAAAGTTACGAAGGAATCCGGCGCGTTCTGGAGCGGCAACCAGTTCTTGAAGTGCGGATTCACCTTGAAGGGATAATCGGAATCGTCGAGAAACAGCGGATGTGGGCTGCCGGCGAAGATCGCCACGGCGTCGAAATGCGCGGCTTCGAGTGCGCTGCCGAAACGCCGGGCCACGGTCTCAAGGTGGGCCGGATACAGGGCAGCCAGTGTTGCGCCGCTCGCGGGGCTGCGGGGATCCTGAGTGACCGTGGTGTTCATGGCGCCGCACTCTAGCACGCACTACCGATCACGATTGACTCGGTAGCGCGTCGGCTCTATAGTAGTTGTACAAACAACTACTACGACGCGTCTGCGCATGGATGTCACTTCTTTATTGCAGGATCTCGGGTTCAGCGAGTACGAGGCACGCGCTTACGCGAGCCTGGTCGCGAGCGGGCCTGCCAATGGTTACGAAGTGGCCAAGGATTCCGGTGAACCGCGCGCCAATGTGTACGCCGTGCTTGAAAAGCTCGTGCAGCGTGGCGCGGCGCGGCGCATGCGCCAGCGCAGCGGCGTGCGCTATGCGGCCACGGCGCCGCACGAACTGCTCGAGAGTCTGGAAAAAGAGCATCAGGGAGCACTCGCGGCCGCGGGGGCCGCGCTCGATGCCTTGGCGCGCGGTCCAGAATCAACCCCGGTATTCAACATTGAGGACATGGCGGAGCTGCGTGAGCAGGCGCATGCGGTGATCGAAGGCGCGAGCCGCAGTCTGCTGGTGGCGATCCGCACGCCGGAGGCCGCGAAACTCGCGCCCCGGCTGCGCGCCGCGCGTGAGCGGGGCGTCGTGATCACCACGCTTTGCATGGAAGCCTGCGCCGAGCCCTGCGGTGGCTGCCAGGGGGAGTTGCATCGTTACTGCATGCACACCGGCCAGCGCAATCGCTGGCTGTTGCTGGTTGCGGATGAAGCACGTGCGCTGGCCGCCGAGATTGGCGGCCCGGCCGTACTGGCGCTGGTGACCGAGCAACCGCTGGTGGTGTCGCTTACGGCTGCGTACATTCGCCAGAGCACGGCGCTCGCAATACTAGCCGGCGAGCTCGGCGAAAAGTTTCACGGCCTGCTCTCGGAGCACGCCCGACAGGTTCTGGATGCATTGCATCCTGATGGCGGCTTTCTGGCACATCTAGCGGCGATGGCCGGCCAGGATGCCCAAATGAGGTCCGCGTGAGCGGAATATCGTGTTTTCATTCGTGGAGGTTTTGATATGTACAAGCATACTTACAAGCTGGCAGCCGTAGGCGCGGCGCTGGCGCTGTTTGCGGGCGGCGCGTTTGCGCAGGCCGGCTCCAGCACCAATATGTTCGGCGGGCCGATCTACAGCGGCGCTCCGGCTTTGAACGTCACGGCGGCGCTGGTTGAGGCCGGCGGTGGTGCCGAGAATTTCAGCTTTGCCAAGGCTTTGGTGTCCATGCTGGGCGAGAAGAACGTGAACGCGGAAGTCGCCAAGCTCACCAAGCAGTATGGCAAGGCCGACGTGAACACGTTCATCACCGGCATGGATTATGCGGTCAAGGACGCTCTGAAGCGCGCCACTGAGCAGGGCATCAAGTTGCCGCCGCCGGCCAAGCTGCACGGCACCGCACTCGCGAGCGTGCTGGTGACTGCGGGCACGGCTCCGGACGGCGTGTTCTGGTCCGGCTACCTGTTTGATCATGCACTCTCGCATGGCATCCACAACCAGGTGATGGACGACATCAACAAGAACGTGAGCACCGAGGCCGACATGACCACGCACAAGCTGCTCAATCAGGCGATGTACGACGTGGCGCACAAGCTCGGCCACACGCACGTGAAGCTTGCATCCCTGCATTGATCTGAGTGCCATTAGGGCTTATGCACGGGGCGGGCAACACCGCCCCGTTTCTTTTCTGCGCTCGGGCGAGCGCTACAATGGCGCGGTCTGCGTGGAGAATCCCCATGGAGTACCGGCGTCTCGGCAAATCCGGCCTCAAGCTCAGCGCCCTGTCGTTCGGTTCGTGGGTAACTTTCAAGAATCAGGTTGACAGCGCACTGGCCGAGCGGCTGTTCGGCGTCGCCCGCGACGCCGGGGTGAATTACTTCGATAGCTCCGAGGCTTACGCCCACGGCGAAGCCGAGTTGATCTTCGGCCGGGTGTTGAAGAAACTCACCTGGCCGCGTGATTCCTATTGCGTGTCGAGCAAGGTGTTCTTTGGCTGCCGCCCTGATCCCGCGCCTACACAGCGGGGTCTCTCGCGCAAGCACGTGTTCGAGGCCTGTCATCAGGCCCTCGCACGCCTGCAGGTCGAGTATCTCGATTTGTATTTCTGCCACCGGCCCGATCCGCAGACCCCGGTCGCGGAAACCGTGTGGGCGATGCACCAGCTCGTGCAACAAGGCAAGGTGTTGTACTGGGGCACCTCGGAGTGGTCGGCCGAGGCTATCGACGCCGCGCACCAATTCGCACGGGCCGAACATCTGGTGCCGCCCAGCATGGAACAGCCGCAGTACAACCTGTTTTGCCGCGCGCGCGTCGAGCAGGAATATGCGGCGCTTTACCGCGACTACGGCATGGGCACCACCATCTGGTCGCCGCTCGCCTCGGGCGTGCTGAGCGGCAAGTATGCCCAGGGTATACCGACGGGCTCACGTCTCGCGCTCGCGGGTTACACGTGGCTGCGCGACCAGTATCAGAATCCGGAGGGCCGGGAACGCATCCGCGCCGCGAGTCGACTGGCGGCGCTGGCGCGCGAACTCGGCATGAGTTGCGCACAGCTCGCGATTGCCTGGTGCCTGAAGAACCCCCAAGTCAGCACGGTGATTCTCGGCGCTTCGAAGCTCGAGCAGTTGCAGGAAAATCTCGCGGCGCTGGCCGAGCTGCCGAAACTTACGCCCGCCGCGATGACGCGCATCGAGACGGCGGTCAGCGGATGAGCCGCGCGCTTTCGCAGTCGCAGGCGGCGGAGATCCATCGGCGCATGCGGGCGGCGGCCGAGGCCTATAACCGGCACGCGATCGCCGACGCCGAACGGGACTGCGCGCGCGTGCTGGCGTTGTATCCGGGGTTCCCCCAGGCGCTGCATCTCTTGGGCCTGTGCCTTTGGCAATGCGGCGAGCTTGGCGCGGCGTCGGAGACACTCGCGCGCGCGGCCGGGCCGGAACCACGCGATGCCCAAGTGATGCACGATCTCGGCAATATCTATTCCGAGCAGGGCGCCTGGACACTCGCGGCGACGGCGTATCGGACAGCCGTGCAACTCGATCCGCGGCAGGCTGCGAGTTTTCTCAACTTGGGCACCGCCTGCGAAACTCTGAGCGACTATGCCGAGGCCGAACGCGCTTACACACGCGCGCTCGAACTTGACCCACGGCTTGCGGCGGCCGCCGCGAGTCTCGCTGCGCTCGCGGAAAGCGCCAACCGTCTCGACGACGCCGAGCGTTGGGTGAGCGCGGCGCTCGCGCTCGATGCTGACGAACCCGTGGCGAATCTCACGCGTGCACAACTCGATCTGCGCGCCGGACGGCTGGAGGCTGCTGCCGCGCGGCTGCAGGAGCTCCTGGCAAAACCGCTGCGCCCGCGTAACCGCTCGCTCGCGCTCGCGCGCCTCGGCGCGATTTACGAGAAACGCGGCGAATATGCGCGGGCCTTCGCGACGTTTCAGGAATCCAAGCAGGCGGTAGGTAGCGGAGAATCCACTGCGGGGCCCAGCATATACACGGCCGCCACCGCGGAGCGCATTGCGCAGCATGCGGATGCCTTGCTGGCGGCCGGAAATACAGTATCTGCGCCCGGCGTGGAAACACCGGCCTTCCTGGTGGGCTTCCCGCGTTCCGGGACGACGCTGCTCGATCAGATCTTGGCTTCGCATCCGCGCATCGAGGTGCTCGAAGAGCAGGACAACCTTCAGGACCTGGTGGGCGATTTCGTCATGAGCGATGGGGCGCTCGAGCGGCTCGTGACGCTCGACGGCCCGACGCTTGCGATCTACCGGCAAAAATACTGGGAGCGGGTGCGCCAGGCGCTGCCGCAACGCGACCCGCAAAAATTATTCATCGACAAGCTGCCGCTGAATACCCTGTTCATGCCGCTGATCGCGCGCTTGTTCCCCGCGGCCCGTTTCCTGTTTGCGGTGCGGGACCCGCGCGACGTGGTGCTCTCCTGTTTCATGCGGGCTTTCGGACTAAACGAGGCGATGCGTCGTTTCTTGACACTCGCTGGAAGCGCGCAGTTCTATGCCGAGGTGATGCAGGTTGGCATCGTGAGCCGTGCGCGCCTCGGCGCACGCGTGCACCTGATCCGTTACGAGGCGCTGGTGGATGACCTCGAAGCCCAAGCCCGACAATTGTGCGAGTTTCTGGCGCTCGATTGGGACCCGGCGATGCTGCATTTTCAGGCCACCGCGCGCAGACGCCGCATCAATACCCCGAGCTATTCGCAGGTCGTGCAGCCACTGTATCAATCGGCGCGCGCCCGCTGGCGGCATTACCAAACGCAATTGCAGCCGGTGCTGCCGCGCTTGCAGCTCTTCGTGGAATATTTTGGCTATGTATCAGAGACGCCGCCAGGCTTGTGAAATGTGCCGGCGGGCGCTTAGGATGGCGCGCTCCGGTGATCCGGAACCAACCAAGTTGTGGAGTTTCCATGGGTAAATTCTTATTGTGCGCAGCATTGTTGGCTGCGGCCCTGCCGCTGGCAGACCGCGCCGATCCGCCGAGTTACACCTACGTCGAAGGTGGATATTCGAAGGCCACGACCAGCGGTTTCAGCGGTGGTTCGGGTTACGGTTTTGATGGCAGTTACGCCTTTGCCAGCAACTGGTTCGTGGCCGCGAGCTATCGGCACAACAGTTTCAATGGCGGCGCGCTCACCGGCGGCTTCTTCACCCGCGACGAGTTGCTCACCATCGGCGGGCACTTGGCGCTCACCGATTCCATGGACCTCGTGGGGCGCATCGGTTATGCCAATGACAAGTGGAATCAGGGTCCGAGCACCAGCCTGTTCCCGGGATTTGTCGTGGCCACCAGTGACACGCGCGACGGCTACGATTTCGGCGCCGGCATCCGTACCCTGCCCACCGACAACTGGGAATTCGACGCGTTTCTGGATTACGACAACGCGGGCTTGCTGAGCCACGATCACACGACCACCGAGGTCGTGGGTTCGGCGGCACTGCGTTACAACTACTCGCAGCGCCTGTCGTTCGGCCTGAGTTATGCACGCGGCAGCCGCCACAGCGCCAGCAACTGGATGCTGAACGGGCGCTGGTATTTCTTTCCGACACCCTGACCGAGCGCAAGGCCGTGGAGGCGTGACGCATGTCCGGAAAATTCACCGCTTACCGCATTCACAAGAGCGCCGCCGGAGTCGCAGCGCGTTTCGAAGAGCTCGCACTCGAGGACCTCTCGCCCGGCGCGGTGCTAATCAAGACCGAGTATTCGAGCGTCAATTACAAGGACGCGCTCGCCGCCACCGGCAAAGGCCGAATTCTGCGGCGCTTTCCGCTGGTTGGTGGGATAGATGCCGCCGGCACGGTGGTTTCTTCGGCAGACCGGCGTTTCAAGAAAGGCGACCAGGTGGCGCTCACCGAGTGTGGCCTTTCCGAGGACTACGACGGCGGTTACGCGCAGTACCTGCGCGCACAAGCTGACTGGGTGGTAAAGCTGCCGCGCGGCATCAGCACGCGTAGCGCCATGATGCTCGGCACCGCAGGCTTCACCGCCGCGCTCGCCGTGATGCGCCTCGAGCACAACGGTTTGAGCCCCAAGGGCGGGCCGGTCGTGGTCACCGGGGCGAGTGGCGGCGTCGGCAGTTTCGCGGTCAATCTGCTGGCGCAGCGCGGTTACGAAGTCGTGGCCGTCACCGGCAAGCGCGATGCCCAGGATTACCTGCGGCAACTGGGCGCGGCCACGATCCTGCTGCGCCAGCAAATCAATTACGCCGTGAAGCCGCTCGAACGCGCCCGCTGGCAAGGCGCCGTGGACAGCGTCGGTGGTGCCATGCTTGCGTGGTTGCTTGCTGCGACACGCTGGGGCGGAAGTGTCGCGAGCATCGGTTTGGCGGGCGGCACGGAATTGCATACCACGGTGATGCCATTCATTCTGCGCGGCGTGAATCTGCTCGGCATCAATTCGAGGACTCCGCGTGCGCTGCGCCTTAAGGTTTGGCAGCGCTTGGCTATCGATCTCAAGCCCGCGAAGCTCAAGCGCATTGCCGCGACCGAGCTTGCCTTCGATGAGCTGCCCGCCGCGTTTGACCGCGTACTTTCCGGTCAACACCAGGGCCGCATTCTCGTCAAGATTGCCTAGCCGCGTCTGGTTCGCAGGGCGCAGCCCGAGCCGCTAAAATGGACAGACTTCTGATCTAGGATTATCCATGGCTCAGACCGAATCCGCTGGCGCCCGTTTTCGAGCGGCGCTCGCTACCGAGCGCCCGCTGCAGGTCGTGGGTGCCATCAATGCCTACGCAGCGCTGCTCGCGGAGCGCGCGGGGTTTCGAGCCTTGTACCTTTCGGGAGCGGGCGTCGCCAATGCCTCGTTCGGCCTCCCGGATCTCGGCATGACTTCGCTCAACGACGTCTGCGACGACATCCGCCGCATCACCGGCGCAACGCGTCTGCCGCTCTTGGTGGATGCCGATACCGGCTGGGGCGCGGCTTTCAATATTCAGCGCACGGTGCGCGAGATGACCCGCGCGGGCGCAGCGGGTTTGCATATCGAGGATCAAGTCGCCGCCAAACGCTGCGGTCATCGCCCCGGCAAGGAGCTGGTGACGGCCGCGGAGATGTGTGACCGCATCAAGTCGGCCGTGGATGGCCGCAGCGATCCGGGGTTTGTCATCATGGCCCGTACCGATGCCCACGCAGTCGAAGGCGAGCAGGCCGCTATCGCACGTTCGCAGCAATACGTCGAAGCCGGCGCCGACATGATTTTTGCCGAGGCGCTCACGACGCTGGACGAATACCGGCAATTCACCCAAGCGGTCAAAGTCCCGGTGCTCGCGAATATCACGGAATTCGGCAAGACGCCGCTCTTTACCGTCAAGCAACTCGGCTCGGCCGGAGTGCGGCTCGCGCTCTATCCGCTGTCGGCGTTCCGCGCCATGAGCAAGGTCGCCGAACAGGTGTACGAAACGATCCGCAGCATCGGCACGCAGGAGTCCGAGCTCGAGCACATGCAGACGCGCGCCGAGCTGTACGCAGTCTTGAATTATCTGAGCTATGAGAAAAAACTCGACGAATTATTCAAGCGCTAAACGCGGCTTGCAGCCGCGGTTCCGCAGGAGACCAGCACCATGAATGAACCAGCTCCGGGCTTCCAGCCCAAGAAATCAGTCGCGCTTTCCGGAGTCGCCGCCGGAAACACCGCGCTCTGTACGGTCGGGCGCAGTGGCAACGATCTGCATTACCGCGGCTACAACATTCTCGACATCGCCGACAAATGCGATTTTGAAGAAGTTGCGTATCTCCTGATCCACGGCAAACTTCCGAATCGCGCGGAACTCAAAGCTTACAAGACCAAGCTCAAAGCGCTGCGCGGCCTGCCGGAAAGCGTACGCACGGTGCTCGAGACGCTGCCGGCCTCGACGCATCCAATGGACGTGATGCGCACCGGGGCATCAACCCTGGGCTGCGTATTGCCCGAGAAGGATGACCACAATCTCTCCGGCGCGCGCGACATTGCCGACCGGCTGATTGCCTCGCTCGGCTCGATGCTTTGCTATTGGTACCACTGGAGCCACGAGGGTCGCGCCATCGAGGTGGAAACCGAGGATGATTCGGTCGGCGGACATTTCCTGCACTTGTTGCACGGCCGGGAGCCTTCGGATCTTCTGGTGCGCGCCATGCACACCTCGCTGATTCTGTATGCGGAGCATGAGTTCAACGCTTCGACTTTCACTGCGCGCGTGATTGCCGGCACCGGCTCCGACATGTATTCCTGCATCACCGGCGCCATCGGCGCCTTGCGCGGCCCCAAGCACGGCGGTGCCAACGAAGTGGGTTACGAGATCCAGAGCCGCTACGCAAGCCCTGAAGAAGCCGAAGCCGACATCCGCAAGCGCGTCGCGGCCAAGGAAATCATCATCGGATTTGGCCATCCGGTTTACACGGTGAGCGATCCGCGCAACCACGTCATCAAGGAAGTGGCGCGCAAGCTTTCCAAGGAAGCCGGCGACCTGTTGCTGTTCAACGTGGCCGAGCGCATAGAAAAGACCATGGGCGAGATAAAAAAGATGTTCCCCAACCTCGACTGGTACTCGGGGGTGGCGTACCACATGATGGGTGTACCCACGCAAATGTTTACGCCCTTGTTCGTGAGCGCGCGCACCACCGGCTGGTGTGCGCACGTCATCGAACAGCGCCAGGACGGCAAAATCATCCGCCCAAGCGCCAACTACGTTGGGCCGGAAGACCAGAAGTTCGTGCCTCTCGAAAAGCGCGCTTGAAGCGGGCGCGTGTGTCGGCGCAGCGTGGGTGCGTCACCGTCTGAGCCGGCATCATCGCAACATCGTTACCACGGCTTTCAGCGTCAGAACTTCCCTGCGGCACAGCAGCAAGTGTGTCCGTGGGTGTCGTGATACCGTGTGGCCATGACCGCGCCCTACACGCTGGCGAAAGCGGCCTCCCTGCAACGCCACAACACTTTGCGGGTGGCCGCACGTGCGGCGTGGCTCGCTCAAGTTCACGCTGCATCCTCCATTCAAGAAATACTCAGCCGCACTGAACTGCGGAGCCTGCCACTCCTGGTGCTGGGCGCCGGTAGCAATATCCTTTTTACCCGCGATTTCGATGGGCTGGTGCTCGCCATGATGAATCGCGGCATCGAAGCACTGGAAGATGACGGCGAAAGCGTGCACGTGCGCGCCGCGGCGGGC
This sequence comes from Gammaproteobacteria bacterium, assembly GCA_050739335.1. Taxonomy (GTDB): domain Bacteria; phylum Pseudomonadota; class Gammaproteobacteria; order Natronospirales; family REEB76; genus REEB76. The sequence continues at coordinate 1,191 of JBOIBB010000011.1, read as the reverse complement.
GAGGATTGGCACGGCCTGGTGCGCTGGTCGCTGACGCAAGGTTTGTGCGGCCTCGAAAATCTTTCGCTGATTCCCGGCACCGTGGGCGCCGCACCCATCCAGAACATCGGCGCCTACGGCGCGGAACTCGCGGAAACCCTGGAGACAGTCGAGGCTTACGATCGCGACAGCGGAACAATCATGCGGCTCAATCGTGAGCAATGCGGATTCAGCTATCGCCACAGTGTCTTCAAGCAGCAACCGGATCGCTGGATCATTACGGCGGTCGAATTGCATCTGCAACGCGAGGCGCCCTTGACGCTGGATTACGCCGGCTTGCGCGAAGAGTTGGCAGCCATGCACGTGGATTCGCCGACGGCGATGAACGTATCAGATGCCGTGTGCAATTTGCGCCGGCGCAAGCTGCCCGATCCCGCGGTCATCGGCAATGCCGGAAGTTTCTTCAAGAACCCGGTGGTGTCAGGCACTCAAGCGGAGCAATTGCGAGCCGACCATCCGGGCTTGCCCATCTTCAACGCAGGCGACGGAAAAAAACTCAGCGCCGCGTGGTTGATAGAGCAATGCGGCTGGAAGGGATTTCGCGACGGTGACGCCGGCGTCTCGGATAAACACGCGCTGGTGCTGGTGAATTACGGTCACGCCACCGGCGCACAAATTTGGTCGTTAGCCGAGCGTATTCGGGATTCGGTGCAGGAAAGATTCGGCGTCCGTTTGGAGCCGGAACCGCGAATTGTCTAGGGGTGTGGGATGATTAGCCGTCGACTTATCATCTCCACGCATCTCGCTCCCGCAATTTTTGCTCACTACCGCTTGCGCCAAATGGGGCACTGAGGTTTTAACTGACAAGACTTACAATATGAGCCCTTTCGCGGCTTGTATTTTCTGTCTCTCAGATCTCGGAAAATGTGATCGAGTTTCTCCCTGGTTTCTTCTTCAAATGCGTTATCGAAACCAAGCGAAATTGTATTGGAAGGTGCTGACACCGGTACTATATCCACCCGATGAATCGCGTATGAATTTTGTGCGGCAATGCCCAACGCCCCAACGCTTGCTTGAAGCGTGTAGGCTCGCGTTTTATCCGAAGTGATCTCTTTGGAACACTTCCATTCATCCAAAACAGTTGTTCCGTCCCGATATTCAATGACCGCATCAACGACTCCATCAATCTGCCCATCTCGCCCTTGTATGTAT
>JBOIBB010000010.1:0-8904 GCA_050739335.1 Gammaproteobacteria bacterium | reverse complement strand
GATCAGGTCCAGCTGAGTCTCCAGCCAGTCGATGTGATCCTCCTCGCCGGCGAGGATGTCGGCGAAAAGCTCGCGGCTCACGTAATCCTTCTGGCTCTCACAGTAACCGACCGCCTCGCGCAGCAGCGGGGCCGCTTCCATCTCGAGGCGCAAATCACACGTGAGAATGTCCTGGACGTCTTCGCCGACGTAGAGCTTGCCGAGATTCTGCAGATTCGGCAGTCCGTCCAGAAACAAGATGCGCTCGATCAAGCGATCGGCGTGTTTCATCTCATCCACGGACTCCTTGTACTCATGCTCATCCAGCTCCTTGAGGCCCCAATTCTTGTACATGCGCGCATGCAGAAAATATTGGTTGATGGCGGTGAGTTCGTTCTTGAGCGCCCGGTTCAAATACTCAATGACCTTGGTATCGCCTTGCATGGAATCGCCTCGGGTAGTTGTCGAATCAACAGGACAACGTGAGTGCAAGCGCAAGAATAGGCAGGCCAACCGAGCAAATCAACGAGTCACTGATTTGTCGCTATAAATCACAAAATGGACCAGGACGATTCGGCTTCGCGTGGTCAGAATGATTGGAAACTCAAGGCAACAGCCTGCGTGGTCGAAGGCTCGCGCGCCGGAACTCCTTGCATCAGACAACGTTGCAAGATGTTCTCGGCCTCTTCTGCACAACACCCGCACTCGGAATCCACACCTAAACGAGCGCGCAACTCGTCCAGGCAAGTCACGCCCTCAGCAACCGCCTGGCGTATCTGACGCTCGGTCACCGCAGTGCAGCAGCAAACAATCATTCCATACAACCCTCACGTTGACGTCCATATACTAAACGCAAATGCGAATGATTGACAATGCATTTCACACTTCATTAAGATAAATTACGGCTGGACGATAATACATCTCATTTACTACCTTACAGATACAGCGCCTATAACCGGATATACATATGTTAACCCGCGCCGTGTATCTGACTCTGATTGCCGCTCTCCTGTTTGGAGCGGCTGCCGTGGCTGAGCCAGCAACGTTTCAAGTGACCTTCAAGAACCGGGCATTTACCGAAACCAGCCTGACCATACCAGCCAACACCAAACTCAAGCGGGTGGTGAAGAATGAGGATGCCGCCCCCGCGGAATTCGAGAGCACGGACCTCTCCCGCGAGATGGTCGTACCGGCCCGCGCCTCCGTCGTGATTTACATCAGCCCGCTGCCGCCCGGCAAATACAACTTCTTCAACGATTTCAACCACGCCGCGCAAGCATGGATCGTGGTCAACCCGCTCGCTGCAACCCCCAAGACCGAGAATCAATAAACAAGCTGCCTACAGGAGGCCAGGCATGCTCGCCACCGCGGTGATTGTGTTCCGCGAGGTGCTGGAAGCCGCACTGGTGATCGTCATTGTGCTCGGAGCGAGCCGCGGACTCGCGCGGCGCGGTTGGTGGGTGCTCACCGGCACCCTCCTCGGTGCTTTGGGTGCGGGCATCGTTGCTGCCTTCGCCGGTGGCATCGCGCAAACGTTTGCCGGCAGCGGCCAGGCCATTCTGAATGAGACCATCCTGATGCTCGCCGTACTGATGCTCGCCTGGCACAACATCTGGATGAGCGGCTACGGACGCAAACTTGCCGGTGAAATAAAAAAGATCGGGACCGAAGTACAGGCCGGCAACCAAACGCAGGTGCCATTGCTAGTGATCTGTTTCACGGCAGTCTTGCGCAAAGACTCGGAAGTGGTGTTGTTCCTGTTTGCAATCATCGCGAGCGGCAGCACGGAGCACGGCATGCTTATCGGCGGGTTTGCCGGCCTGCTGACGGGCATCGTGGTGGGAGCACTGCTGTATCGCAGCCTGCTGTTCATCCCGATCCGCTACTTCTTCACGGTGACCGGCTGGCTGATTTTGCTGCTGACCGCAGGTCTTACGGCACAGGCCGTCGGTTTTCTTAATCAGGCGGGACTGCTGCCGGGGCTCGAAAACAGCCTTTGGGATTCCTCGCACATACTCAGCCAGCAAAGCCTGTTCGGCGAACTGCTGCACATTCTGGTCGGCTATATCGCACGGCCTTCCGGCATCGAACTGCTGTTTTACGCAATCAGTCTGGTCATTATTTGCACGCTCGTGCAAGTCGTGAGACACCAGCATCATCCGCAGCCTTTGCGGCTGCCGCCACCTGCCGAAGCGGAAACCGGCCGGGTGAATTCCTGAGTATCCGGCGGCCAGCTCCATTCGCCTTTCCATGAACTCAACATCTGAATCGGTCGGCGCACCCGTTCCTATCAGGCGGTGGGCGATGATCCTGGCGGTGTTCGGGCCGGGATTGATTGTCATGCTCGCCGACACCGACGCCGGGAGTGTCATCACTGCCGCGCAAAGCGGTGCGCAGTGGGGCTACGCGATGGTGCTGCCGCAGGTCATCCTGATGCCAATCCTGTATTTCATTCAGGAGATCACGGTACGGCTGGGAGCGGTCACCGGAGAAGGCCACGGCAGTTTAATTCGCCGCCATTTCGGCATGCACTGGGCGCTGCTCTCGGCCTCGACCCTGTTCCTGTCAAGCGTGGGCGCGCTGATCACCGAGTTTGCCGGCATCGCCGGCGTCGGTGAGCTGTTTAACGTTTCGCCGTGGTTCACGATTCCGCTCGCAACCGTGCTCTTGATCGGCGTGGCCGTCGCCGGTTCTTACAACAAGGCGGAGCGCATAGGCATCGCCGTCGGGCTTTTCGAGCTGGCTTTTATTCCGGCCGCGATCATGGCGCATCCCGACATACACCGCTTTTGGCAGGGATTGCGCTCCCTGCCCTTGTCGAATGCAAATTACGTGCGCCTGCTCGCCGCCAACGTGGGCGCCGTGATCATGCCGTGGATGATCTTTTACCAGCAGGATGCGGTGGTCGACAAAAAAATACTCCCCGCTCATCTCAAGATTGCGCGCTGGGATACCGCGATCGGCGCGGTTATCACCCAAATAATCATGATCGTCGTGATCGTGGCCTTGGCCGCGGCGGTTGCACACTCACATGCCGATCCGGTGCTGAACACGGTGGGAGAAATCGCTGCCGGCCTGTTGCCGGTCATCGGCTGGACCGGCGCCAAGGTGCTTTTTGGTTTGGGAATATTGGGTGCGGCCTTCACCGCTGCGTTGGTCGCCTCCCTGGCGGGAGCTTGGGGAATATCCGAGGTATTTGGCTGGAAGCACAGCCTGAATGATCCGGTACCGCACGCCAAGCGCTTTTACTGGGCTTATTCCCTGGCGCACGTGGCCGGCGCGGCGCTGGTGCTGGTCGGTTTCAACCTTATCACCCTGATCATCGACGTCGAGGTCATGAATGCCATCTTGTTGCCGATAGTGCTGGGTTTCCTGCTGGTCCTTGAGGCGCGGGTGCTGCCGGAGCAATACCGGATGAAGGGAATCTATAAATACGTTGTCTGGAGCCTCTCGGCGGTGGTAATGCTGTTCGGCTTGTATATGGGCGTCATCACATTGTTGTGAACGGCGCGCACTGGCCAGCTGCGCAAGGCCGACCGTGCCTGCAGGGCATCGCGCTGGTGCCGGCGGACTATCCTGATCTCGTAGCCTTCCTGAACCGCCTGAACGAAGATTACAGCAACTGAGCGAGTGCACCTTTGGTTACAATGCGGCACCACATCATAGAGACAAGCCTATGAGCGCCCCCGTGAGCACCGATACGTTTCGCATCCGGCCGAGTACGGCTAAGGACAGTGCGCTGATTCTCGGATTCATCCGTGAGCTCGCGGACTACGAGAAGATGGCCTTTGAGGTCACGGCCACCGAAAAAGACATCCGGACGCAATTGTTCGGCGAGCACCCGCGCGCGGAGTGCGTGCTCGCCGAGCTCGATAGCAAAGCTATCGGCTTTGCGCTCTACTTCCACAACTTTTCGACGTTTCTGGCCAAACCTGGCTTGTACCTCGAAGATTTGTTCATCCGGCGCGAATTCAGAGGGCGCGGCTACGGACGAAAACTGTTGAGCCATCTGGCACGGTTGGCGCTCGCACGCGGGTGTGGGCGCTTCGAGTGGGCGGTGCTCGACTGGAACGAACCTGCTATTCGTTTCTATCAGAGCCTGGGTGCCCGCATTCTCGATGACTGGCGCATCAACCGCGTGAGCGGCAGCGCGCTGGAAAAGCTCGCGGGTGAAGCTCGCGACTAAAGCAGCCGCGCCTCAAATAAGTGCCGCGAACTCCATCAAGGCCTGCCGGTACACCCGGCGCTTGAAGAAAATTACCTCCTCGAGCGGTTGCCAGTAATCTACCCAGCGCCAGGCATCGAACTCGGGAGCATTGCTCGCGTCCAGACGCACATCGGTGTCCGCGCCGACAAAGCGCAGCAGATACCAAAGCTGCTTCTGACCGACGCACAGCGGAGCGGCAGCGCGGCGCTGGTAGCGAGCCGGTAGCCGGTAGCGAAGCCAGCGACGGGTACTCCCGAGAATCTGCACCTGTGCGGGCTCGAGGCCCACTTCTTCGGCGAGTTCGCGGAACAGAGCCTGCTCGGGACTTTCGCCCTCCTCGAGGCCACCCTGTGGAAACTGCCAGGCGCGCTGGCCGATGCGCCGCGCCCAGAAGAGCCGTCCACGGGAATCCGCGAGCATGATCCCGACGTTGGCACGGAACCCCTGGGTGTCGATCACGCCGCCCGCGGGGCCAACTACATGTACGCTCATAAATTCAGTGTTCCACAAACGCACGGGCGCTGGCAATTGCGCGCAGTTGTGCGGCTGCGGAGATTTCTTTACGCTGCGAGCCCGCCACGCTCGCGGACCCGCACAGTGAAACTCGCGCTGTTTGATCTCGACCACACGCTGCTCGACGGCGACAGCGACGAGTTGTGGTTCCGGTTCCTGGCGGAGCGTGGTGCGGTCGATGCCGAGCGTGGCCGTGCCGCGCGTGCACAATTCATTGCGGACTATCACGCTGGACGGCTGGACATCATGGCCTTCTACAGCTTGGGACTAAAACCCCTCGCCGAGCATGACCTGACTACGCTTGAAGCTTGGCGCCGGCAGTTCCTCGACGAATGTATACGCCCACGTCTCACCGTGACAGCACGCGCCCTGCTCGCCGGCCACCGCAACTCCGGCCACGAACTCGCGATCATCACCGCCACCAACCGCTTTATCGCCGAGCCTATCGCCGCCGAGCTCGAAGTGCCGCACCTGCTCGCTACCGATCCGGAATACGACGGCCGCCGATTTACCGGCCGGGTCGCCGGTGTGCCGTGCTTTCGCGAGGGCAAGCTCCAGCACCTGCACGACTGGCTCGCACGCGTAGGCCGCACGCCTGCGGAAACCTGGTGCTATTCCGATTCGCACAATGACTTGCCGCTGCTCCAGAACGCGAGCCATCCGGTGGCGGTAAACCCGGACACGCTGCTCGCAGAGTACGCAGCCGAGCATCACTGGCCAGTCATGCACATCCGTCGCGCTGGGACGCAGGGCACGCATTGAGCATGCACCGGCGCCCGCGGCCGTGGCTGCTGCTCGCAGGGCTGGCGGTCCTCACCGTGGCCGCCTTTTGCGTGGCGCTGGCCGTGGGCAGCGTACCGCTCGCTCCTGTGCGCGTGGCCCGGGCGCTGGCCGGGAGCGGCGATGCGCTCGCCCACACGCTGGTGTTGCAACTGCGGTTGCCACGGGCGATCACTGCGTTCTCGGTCGGCGGGCTGTTGGCGCTCGCGGGTGCGCTCATGCAAGTGCTGCTGCGCAATCCGCTCGCCGATCCGTACATCCTCGGTGTTTCCGGCGGCGCCGCGGTAGGCGCGCTTCTGTCGTTGCTCGCGGGCCTGGCCGGCTACTGGGTTTCGGGTAGTGCATTTCTCGGCGCCCTGGTGTCGATGCTGATCGTATTCGTGTTGGCGCACGGGCGTGGCGGCTGGACTCCAACGCGCCTGCTGTTGACTGGCGTGGTGGTGGCTTTCGGCTGGGGCGCGGCGATCAGTCTCTTGCTAGTGCTTTCCGACAACGCCAGCTTGCGCAGCATGCTCTTCTGGCTGATGGGAGATCTCTCGTATCGCAGCAGCGGCTGGTTGCCGTTGATCGTGCTGCTCGCGGGGCTCGGCCTATGCCTGCCGTTCGCACGCCACCTGAACGTGCTTGCGCGCGGCGAGACGCTCGCCGAAGCGCTGGGCGTGGCTGTGCGTCCGTTCAGCATCGCGATCTACGTGGTGGCCTCGCTGTTCACCGCGGTCGCGGTCACCGAGGCCGGAGCCATCGGCTTCGTGGGACTTGTGATTCCGCATCTCCTCAGATTGCTCTCGGGCAGCGATCACCGCACGCTGCTCCCGGGCGCGGTGCTCCTCGGAGGCAGCCTGCTGCTGCTGGCCGACACGCTCGCACGTACGGTGATCGCACCCGAACAGTTGCCGGTGGGGGTGGTGACGGCGGCGCTCGGTGTGCCGGTGTTCCTATATCTCCTCAACCGCGCACGCGGGCCGCTGTGACCACTCCGCTCTTGGCCGCACGTGGGCTCACCATCCGCATCGCGGGCAAATGTGTGTGCCGGGATTTCAGCCTTGAACTGGACGCCGGGGTGTGTCTCGGGCTGCTCGGGCCGAACGGCGCCGGCAAAACGACGTTTTTGCACACGCTTGCGGGATTGCGCGCCCCGGCGGCCGGAGAAATTTTTCTCGCAGGCACGCGCCTGAAAAATCTCACCCGCCGCCAGATAGCACAACGCCTTGGCCTCCTCATGCAGCAACCTGAAGACAGCCTGCCGGCAACGGTGCTCGAAACCGCACTCATCGGCCGCCATCCACACATCGGCTTCTGGCGCTGGGAATCGCACGCCGATGTGCAACTCGCACGCCGCGCACTCAAACTCGTGGGACTCGACGGGCTCGAGCAGCGCTCGCAAAACCGGCTTTCCGGCGGCGAGCGCCGTCGACTGGATATCGCGACCATCGTCACCCAGGACCCGCAGGTCCTGCTGCTCGACGAACCCGCCCAGCATCTCGACCTGCGTCACCAGATCGAACTTCTCGGCTACTTCCGCCGGCTGGCACGCGAGCGCGGACGCCTCGTGCTCATGAGCCTGCACGACGTGAACCTCGCAGCGCGCTTCTGCAACCAGGTGCTGCTGTTGTTCGGCGCGGGCGAAACCTTGCTCGGGGGTGAGACCACGCTCAACGCGGCCAATCTGAGCCGGCTCTACGGCACGGCGCTCACGGCGTACGCAACCGCCAGTGGAACCGTCTACCTCTCGGCTGCGCAAAGCTGACAAAAAGCATCGATTTACGGTATCCTTAGCCCGTTTACCCGCTAAATCCCCTTCCGCTGGGGCCGTCCGCAGCTCCGACTTCCATCGTTCAAGAGGCAGGAATCATGACGAAGTTGAACCGCTCCCTGAAACTCATTTTAGCAGGCTCGACCGCCGCACTGCTCGCCGTCACGCTCGTGGCCTGTTCCAAGAACAAGGCGCCAGCAGCCGCCAAAAACCAGGTGCTTTCCGCCTGCAGCACTATTCCCGAGACGGACGCCGCGTCGATCCTCGGCGGCAAGATCATCGCGGTGCCGATGTCCGTCAACCCGAACTCCCCGATCCAACTCTGCCAGTACATCAACGACGACAACGAAGTCGCGGTGCTGTTGCAAATCTCGCCGTTCAAGGGCAAGGACGCAGCCAAGGCGCTCCAGCAGGACGCGGCCATGCAAAAGGGCGTGGGCCAGAACAGCATCATCCCCAGCAAGGTCGTGCCAGCTACGGGCCTTGGCGCAGGTGCGTTCTTCGTAGAAAACACCACGAGTCCCACGAACCGTTCGATACAACTGCACTTCATCGATGATGCACACAAGCTCATGGTGCAGGTCAACAATCCCAAGGATTTCGCTACCGGTGAAAGTCAGGCGCTAGACTTGGCGCAGAAAGCGGTTACAAACATCAAGGACGGCAGCGCCTTCAAGGCCGATTCCAGCAATAGCTGAGCCGCTGCACACAACAGTCATCCAAGCACAAGAGCCCCGCATACGCGGAGCTCTTTTCCGGGCACGGATCCCAGGTCGGTCTCAGATTTCGATCACGCCTTCGAGATACTTGGCGGCCTTGCCGGCAATCCACACGCGCTCGCCGCGGGCTTCGCAGATGAGTTCGCCGCCACGCGCCGAGCACTGCCGAGCACGAAGGTAATTCTTGCCGAGCCGGGCCGCCCAGTAGGGTGCGAGCACGCAATGTGCAGATCCGGTCACCGGATCCTCGAGCACGCCCAAGCGCGGCGCGAAAAACCGCGATACGAAATCGCAATCCTCTCCCGCTGCAGTCACGATCACCGCTGAATACTCAAGCTGCATGAGCGCCGCGGCGGCGGGAAGTGCCTCACGGACTTGTGATGTGGACGCGAGCGCGAGCAAATAGCCGTTGCGCGCCGCCCAGACCTCGGCCGGTGTGAATCCAAGTGCTGCCGCGAGACCCGGCGGCGGCGCGATGGATTGCGGTGGAGCCGCGGGAAAGTCCAGGCGGATGCGCTCGCCGTCGATATCCACCGCGAGCGGACCACTACGCGAGGTGAACACGATGCGCCGCACACGGGAATTACGCAGGTGCGCAATCACGTAAGCCGAGGCCAGCGTCGCATGCCCACAGAGATCGACTTCGGTCGTCGGCGTAAACCAGCGCAGTTGAAAATTTTCGCCGGACGGCACATAAAACGCAGTCTCGGACAGATTGTTCTCCGCCGCGATCTTTTGCATGACATCGTCCGGCAGCCACTCTTCCAGCGGACAGACGGCCGCCGGATTGCCGTGAAACAATTCGTCCGTGAACGCATCGATCTGATACAGGGGAATGCGCATATTTGTGGAGCCCCGCTAATTCATTACCCAGCCGCCCGCGCGCAAGTGCTCCCAGCGGCGCGCGACGCGTGCGCCGGTGAGTGTGCCCGCGAGGAACAGCAGGATCAACC
>JBOIBB010000009.1:0-6411 GCA_050739335.1 Gammaproteobacteria bacterium | reverse complement strand
TCAGTACCTTGATCATGCTCAGGTCACCGCCGGCCCGAGTTTGCCGTGTGGAGCTTGCACCGGCATGAAAATCGCGAGGCGGGTGCCATCGCGTCCGGAGGAAATCTCAAGGCGGCCGGAAAGCTGCTGCAGGCGTTCGCGCATCCCCTTCAAGCCGTTGCCTTCGTGCAGCTCGCCGCTATGGCCATCGTCCACGATGAGAAGTTGCAAATCCGGGTCGCCGTTTTCAAGCTCAATGCGGCAGTGCTGGGCGCCCGAGTGACGAATAATATTGGTGACTGCCTCGCGCAGCGCCATGGCGAGCGCCGAATCCTGTGCCGGCGTCAACCGATTCGGTGGTTCGATTTTTTCCGCAAGTTTCACGTTCGCGGCGGTCAGTGCCACGCGTGCGTTCGCGAGTTCGCCGGTCAAGCCGCCGCTGCGGTAACCGCCTACCGCTTCGCGCACCTGCGCGAGCGCATCGCGCGAAATGCGTTCCACTTCGCGGATTTCCCGCGCCGCCGCCGGCAGGTTGCGGTCGGCCAGTTTTGCGGCCAGCTCGGCTTTGACGGTGATGACCGTGAGCGTATGGCCAAGGAGATCATGCAGGTCGCGGCCGATGCGTTCGCGTTCGGCACTGGCTGCAAGCTTGCGGATTTCTTCTTTCGATTGTTTGAGCGCCTGGTTCTTGCGATGCATTTCGCCGAAGTAGATGTTCATCAGCCCCACCATGGCACCAAAAAACAGGCCGGGGAGCCATGCCCAGATCTCGTAATGCCTGCCCGGGAACAGATTGAGCAGCGGGAATTCCGCCAACATCAGCACGATCAGGACCGCGAGCGCCCAAAACCCGCGGCGCATGGATCCCGTGAACCCGCAAAAAGCCGCGGCATAAATGATGAATACCTGGCCGTTGCCGTTGTAGGCGATGAAGAAATAACCGAGTAGCGCCATAGCGCCGACAGTGAACAACATGGCTTTCAGGCCGTACTGGCTGTCGCGGAAGCCGAAGAAATACAGCATCAGGAACAACGCGGCGCCGATGCTCATTACCGCCCACTCGCTGGCGCTCCAAATTTGGCCGTTCCAGGGAATGAACAGGAATACCAGATAAAACAGCCATAGATACGGCGTCCATCCCACACCTTCTGCACTAGGCAACAGCCGCCGGTGCAGCCACAGGAAAGGTGCGGCGACTTGCTGGCCGGCGGCTTTGAGTGTGGCAGTCATGTGCTTAGTGCAAAGTCACCTGATCCAGATCGAACTGGAACTTGCCCGGATTGGCCGCGCTGAATGCCAAGTACACGACGCGTTTCCAATCGGCGTTCGGAAAGCTTGTCGCCAAGGGGATATGGTATTCCTTCCATTGCTTGCCGATCACGAATGCGGAGTAGATGGGCATGGAGTTGGCAGAACCTGTGGACAACATCAGGTTGTAGCTCCCCGGGGTGCCGCGCGCCCAGAAGCTCAGCTCTTTTTTGGCAGAAAGGTCCGCAGCTTGGGTCGGATAATTGCCGGGGAACCAGATGGCGCCTGCCCAGGGGGCGATGAAACCCGGCTTGATCACACCCGTTACTTGCAGCGCGCCGTGTGTGCCGTCGGCGCCCGGATGCACGATCGTAATCTTGGCAGTCGAGTGTCCGCCCATGCGCTCGTCCGAGGTCGTGGACCAACCCCAGCCGAATTCGTCTCCCTGGCGCAGCACCAGGGTGCCGTATTGTTTGTTGGCTGTGGTGTGACCTTCGAAATTACCGATCATGACGCTGCCCGCCGGCGCGATATTTTCGGGGGGCGGCGTCATTCGATTCGGTGGAGCGGCCGAGACCACTGCCGCGAACGAGATTGCCGTACCGGCGGTCAAGCCGGCGAGCAGGAATTTGCCGATGAGATGAGACATGCGATTCTCCTTTAAGGTTTGACGTTCAACAAACTTCACTTACATGGCGACGGATACATGAATTTTGCGGTTACTGAAACCTCGAGTGCGACTCCATTCAGGCGCCGGACGAGTGCGGGTTCGTGTATTTGCCGAGGCACCCTTCCAACGCGCAGCACGCGAGCAGAGCGCCCACCGCAGCGCCGTTGAGAATCCAGTGCCAGCCTTCTTGGCCCAAGGGCAGGACGTGCAAACCGCCGAGCAAAGACGCCAGCGCGGCGAGAAAAAAAGCGGAGCGGTGTAGAAGCAATGCCGGCGGCCACAGCGGCGGGCATTGACGGCGCAAGCGGCGCCCATCACCGTGAAGGCGAACGTCCACGCTACGGTGCGGATAAGTTCCTCGCCAAAGCTGCTCGCGATGATTAATCCCCATGGCGCTCTCCAAAAAAGCGCCGTGGTCCAGTTGAAGCCGAACAGATCCTTTTCACGAGTTTTGGGTTGGACGTGCATCGTTTCTATCTCGTCGCAGCGAGAGACTGGTGCAGAAACGTGAGTACCTTGTTCCAGGCGTCACGGTCGGCGAAGGCGTAGGCAATGGGGTTGCCACCGAACGCAAAACTGCCGCCGGGGAATGCCACTAGGCTGGCATTGGTCGGGCGATAAGGCGGCAGGATGGCGTGACCGGCATCCGCGTAGCACAACGATTCGTCACGATAGACCTGGTGATGTGCAGTGAGTCTCTCCATGATCTGCTTCGCCATCAGCGGCGAAGGCCAGATCTGATCGTCGCCAGCGGAAATCAGCAGCACCGGTCCGCGGATGTTTTCCACCGGAATCGCGGATTTCTCGACCGCCACGGTGTTTTTGAGCGCCGCGCGGTAAATGCCGACGAAACGGATCGGCTTGCCGGACGTGACCATCGCGGCGATGGTACTTGCATCAAAGCCGGTCCACGCCAGCGGTTTGCCCGCGAGCGACCACGAAGAGCTGGCTGGCCCCGGCCCGTACTGGAGGCCTTCCCACACGACCGAACTTGGCATGAACCCGATGACCGCCTGGAATTCCTGCGGGAATCTCGCGGCGGTGATCAGCGCGGCTTCCGCACCCTTGGACCAGCCCATGATCGCGACGTGATGCGGGTCTACACCGGGTTGCCGTTTCAACCAGTGTGCGGCTTTCACGAAGTACTCCAGCGGGATGTTCACGAGCATCCGGGGGAGGTGCGCGAGGCGCGGGTCGTTGCCCTCCACTCCCTGAAAGTACGCCAAACCAAGTGCAGCGTAGCCGTGTGAGGCGAAGAGCGCCGCTTCGTTTACCTGCGGATACAAGCCGCCTTCCGAGCCGCCCAGCACGACGATTGCCGGATGTGGGCCGGGTGTTGCGGGTGAAAAGAATTCGCCGACGAGACCATCGGCGTTCACCGGCATGGCTTTGACGCCCGGTGCCTGGACGTGGCGCGTGAGTGTGGTCTGGGCGAGAACGCGGCCGTCTGCGCGCGCTTCGAGTTGGATCGGGAAGGCGCCGTTCTTTAACGTGTCCGGCGCGTAGAAGATCTCGTGAGGATGCTCGACCTTTTCCGGCAACATCGACCAGACGAGGCCCATCGCATGCACGCCGGAGTACCCGCCGTATTTCGGCGCTTGACGTGTGGCGTCCACGACGCCGTTTTGGTCCGCGAGAAATGTCGCGTCCGCGACCCAGGTGTGTTTTTGATAGCCCAGCATGCTGGCACGCAAGGTGATGGGCTCGTCGGGCTTGAGGCCGGTGACGCGGATGCTGACGGGCTCGTCCATCAAACCCTGCTGCGGCTCAGCGCTGAGTGTCACCGCTGCGCCGTACTGCCAGTGTTGCCACAGATTCGCGGGTGGCGCGGCGGCGATGACGGCCGGGGTGGAGAAATCCGCGGGCAGCGTCAGACAATCTGCCGGAGCAACGGCTTTGGTCACCGCAGCCAGGGCGGCCGGGCCCGGTTGGGGCGTCGGCAGCAGAAACAGCACGACGATCGCCACCGCGATTAGCAACCCGATGATGAGTCCGGTGCGGGCGATGCCTTGATTGCGATTCATCACAATGCCGCTCCTTCAGCGGTCCTGAATGTGCCGCCAGCCGCGCGCGGCAAACCACAGACACACGACAGTGAACGCCGCGAGGTAAATAAGGTGCGCGGCAAGATAACTGTCGTCGCCCATGTGGATGATGCCAAGTGCGATCTGCGCCAGGTGATAGGCGGGGAATATCCGTGCGAATTCTTGCAGCAAGTGCGGCATGAAATTCAGCGGCACCCACAGGCCGGAGAGGAACGACATCGGTAAATAGATGAGGTTGATGATCGCGGCAGAGGCTTGGCCGCCGACACGCAAGCCCACGGCAAGGCCGAGTGCACAGAACGGCAAGGTGCCTGCGACCAACACCGCGGCGAGAAGGAACCGCTCGCTCCGTGGCAGGGCGACACCGCCGAACACGGCGCCGAGCACAAACAGTAGCAGCACGATGACGAGCGCAAACAGCATCGCCATGACCGCTTTGGAGAACAGATAAGCCATCGGCGGCATGGGCGCGATGCGTTTCAGCGCCAGAATCCCGTGCTCGCGCTCCATGGCCACGCCCACGCCGAAGCCGAACAGCGCCGGCGCCATGATGCCGAAGGTGCCGTAGGTGGCGAGCATGTACGTGGCCACGCGATGATCGCTGTGGTTGTTGAAAATCAGCGCGAAGATCACGTAGAACATGATGGGGAACAGAAGTGTCGGTAGCGCGAATCCCGGCATGCGCAGCATCCCCAAGAATTGCGCGCCGGCTTCGCGCAGATATACGCCAAGCGTGTCGCGCCACCTCCATTGGTTGATAGCTACGGTATTCATGCCGCTTTCTCCTCGCGGTGGTCATCGGTGAGCGCCAGGAAGGCTTCTTCCAGCCTCGCGCCAGTCACTTCCAGGTCGTGCAGCGCGGGGTCGAGCTTGAGCATCTCAAACAGCACGCTTTCCGGATGCGTCGCGACGATGTCCAGGCGCTCGCCGTCCTGATTCACCGAGGGCGCATCCGGCAGCATTTTTATCTGCGAGGCTTTCAGTCTTGTCACGCAGCGAATGTGCCGTTGCGCGACGGTGCGTTTTATATCGGCGGGAGAGCCGGCGGCGATGATGCGTCCGCGATTGATGACCACGATGCGATCGGCGAGCGCGTCGGCTTCTTCGAGATAATGCGTGGTGAGCACGATGCTGCGGCCCTGTTCTTTGAGCTGGCGGATGGATGCCCAGAAGCTGCGCCGCGCCTCCACGTCGAGTCCGACGGTGGGCTCGTCCAGAAACAGCAGCTCGGAATTGCCGCAGATCGCGAGTGCGAACATGAGACGCTGTTTCTGGCCGCCGGAAAGCTTCACCACGGGGCGGTTTTCAAGCCCTTCAAGCCCGGCCGTATGCAACGTATCTTTCAATGCCAGCGGGGCAGGGTAGTAACCGGATTGCAGTGCAATCACTTCCTGCACGCGTGCGTGGCCGCCGAGTTGTGCACCTTGCAGCATCGCGCCGATGTGCCGGCGCGCGGCCACTTCGCGAGGCGACAGGCCGAAGAGTTCCACCCTGCCGCTGCTCGGCCAGGCAAGTCCCAGCAACAGGTTGACCGTGGTAGTTTTGCCGGCGCCATTCGGACCGAGCAGCGCCAACACTTTACCGCTGTGGATTTCAAGATCCAGTTGATCGACTGCGACGATTGCGCCGTACTGCTTGGTGACGTTGTGCAAAGCGGCAATGCAATTGTGTGATTCGGGCGCTAGCTGCATGGGCCTCTCCTGTGCTTGCGACACAGGATGAGGCACGTGGCCCAGCGGGACCAGTTTCGTCCGTCAGGACTTCGGGGTGACGAATGTCACCGCGAGCGGCTCAGGCGTGGTGGTCACTTGGCGGGAGGGATGGCTCGCGCCGCTCCCGGGTTCCCGGTTGCGCGGCGGCTTCATTTGCATCGACGGCGTCTGTTCGTGGCGAAGCCGGTCAGTACCGCGAGTACGAGCAGACCCGGCCATCCGAGTGCCCCGCCGCCGCTCTTGGCCGGTGTGGCAGGAGGCGGTGCCTTGCCCGTCGGCGGTGCGGGTGCGGGCGGAGGCGGCGTCGTAGTAGTTGGGGGCGGCGCCGCAGTGGCAATAGTTACGTTCACCGATGCGGCCGTTGACCCGTTCGTACCGGTGCAAGTGATTGGGTAGGAGGTCGCCGTAGTGATCGCGCCGGTCGTCACTTGACCGGAGGCCGCCGTGCTTGAGGTCCAAGTGGCAGAACAGGAGGTTGCGTCACTCGCGTTCCAATAGAGAGTCGTCGTGGCACCCGAGGCGACGGGGTTCGGGCTTGCGTAGACGCTCACAATGGGCGTGTACGGCAGAGTACGCGGCAGCACGGCGAAATTCGGATCGTCGTTATAGCCGTACTCGGGCGGGGCTGGCTGCATGCCGCGGTTCTGGAATACGGTCCACGCGGCTTGTGCGTTCGGCAGGCCACCGTCGGCGGCCGAGGCAATACCAATCTGAAAATTAGCCGGGAACCCCACGGGAGAATAGGCATAACCGTACA
>JBOIBB010000008.1:0-21432 GCA_050739335.1 Gammaproteobacteria bacterium | reverse complement strand
CTTCTGATACGCGCCCGTGTATAAAGACCGGTTGTCTTGACTCACATCGAGCGCGTAGTAAAACCCTCCGCAGACGGAGGTAATGGCGCCCTCGATATCGTTCTTGCCGCGCGGCGCCGGAGCATACCAGCGCAATTGCGGTTGACCGCGTTCGACGCTCACCTGCGCGGCGGCACGCGTTTCAAAACACGCGGGCGCCTGCGGCATCTCGGCCATCAGCCGGTGCCACGCGCCGAGTTCGATCGGCGTGAGGTTCTTGGGATTGGCCGCGTAAAGATCCGCACTGATCGCGGACCAGGGCAAGGGCCAGGCATCGATCGGCGCGTGCAGTACGCCCGCGTCGGCGAGGATCTCGACGTCGTTGCGGGCCTGAAGATTGTTGGCAGAAATCCAGACCATGTCCGGCGCTATGGCCGCGTATATCACCGGGCTTAGCGTCGCGACCAAGACGGCGGCAAGGAGTGTGGCTGCCGTGCGCCACAGCGCGCGCGAACCGCGAAGCAGATGTCCGGCAAGCATATAAAAAATACCGTCCCCCTGGTTTGTGATCCGGCTCAGCGTCGCGTCCGTGGAGCGTCACACCAACCCGCGTTCGATTATCCGAATACACGCACGCGGCGTCGATTGCAAACATCGGCACACACACGCACGCACGCAATCCGCGCCGCAACAATCTCGGCCGTTCCCGTTACCGGCGGATGGAACTGGCGGAGAGAGTGGGATTCGAACCCACGATACGCGTTTTGCACGTATACGCCCTTAGCAGGGGCGCGCCTTCGACCAGCTCGGCCATCTCTCCGGAGGGGGTTCTTGCACGCGGCAGATAATACCGGGGCCCGTGCAACGGGTCAAAACGACCCGCCCGCCGCGTCAAGCGCTCTGTACGGTACTGCTCTCGGTCTCGCGCTCGTGTTTGATGCGCTCGTAGATTTCCTCGCGGTGCACCGCGATCTCCTTGGGCGCATTGATGCCGATGCGAACCTGATTGCCTTTCACCCCGAGTACCGTGATGGTGACGTCGTCACCAATCATGATGGTCTCGCCTACCCGTCTGGTCAGAATAAGCATGCGTTAACTCCTGTAATTGTTGCACTCAATCACCTGTAATGTCCCGAGACGGTTTTTGCTGTTGTTGATCTGGCCAGGGATCGACCAATTGTCGGGAGGCGCCATTCTGAGGTTTCCCGCCGCCATTCTCAAATGTCCGCGGCGCCGGCCTTTTCAGGCCTCTTTGCGGGCCGGCTGGGGCAAGCGCGCTTCTTCGGGCGGCTCCGCGAGATGGAACGCCGCGTGCAACGCCCGCACCCCGAGTTCGAGGTGGCGTTCGTCCAGAACCACGGAGATCTTGATCTCGGAGGTGGCAATCAGCCGGATGCTGATGCCCTCGAGCCCCAGCGCCTGGAACATCTGGGTGGCGATGCCGGAGTGCGAGCGCATGCCTACGCCCACCAGCGAGATTTTCACCACCCGTTCGTTGCCGACCACGCGCTCCGCGCCCACGCGCTCGCGGTTGGCTTCGAGTATCTGCATGGCTTCGGCAAAGTCGTCGCGGTGCAGGGTGAAGGTGAAATCAAGCCGCCCGTCGCGCGCCACGTTCTGCACGATCATGTCGACCACGATGTTGGCGGCCGACACCGGCCCGAGAATGCGCGCCGCGGTGCCGGGCTCGTCCGGCACGCCGATGAGCGCGATCTCGGCTTCGTCACGATTGAAGGCGATACCCGAAACGACTGGAGCTTCCACGTTGGGTTCCTCGTAGGTAATGAGCGTGCCCGCGCCGGGCTTGAAGCTAGACAGCACGCGCAGCGGCACGCTGTACTTCCCGGCGAATTCCACCGAGCGGATCTGCAGCACCTTGCTGCCGAGACTCGCAAGCTCGAGCATCTCCTCGAAGGTGATGCGCTCGAGGCGGCGCGCCTCGGGCACCATGCGCGGATCGGTGGTGTAGACACCATCGACGTCGGTGTAAATCTGGCACTCGTCTGCCTTGAGGGCCGCGGCGAGCGCCACCGCCGTGGTATCCGAACCGCCGCGCCCGAGCGTAGTGATGTCGCCCCGCGAATCCACGCCCTGAAAACCGGCCACCACCGGCACGCAGCCGCGCGCAAGCTCGGCGCGCAGCCGTGCATCGTCGATCGCCTCGATGCGCGCCTTGCCGTGCACGTCGTCGGTGAGAATCTTGACCTGGCTCGCGGTAAAAGAACGTGCCTGCAGGCCGCGCTTTTCGAGAGCAATTGCCGTCAGTGCAATCGTGACCTGCTCCCCGGTGGAGAGCAATACGTCCATCTCGCGCGGATCGGGACGCGGCGTAAGGCTCCGGCCGAGTCCGAGCAGGCGGTCGGTCTCGCCCGACATCGCCGAGACCACGACCACGACCTGGTTGCCCGCGCGGCAGGCCTCGCAGACTTTGTCGGCCACGTGTTCGATGCGCGCGCAGTCGGCCACCGAGGTGCCACCGTACTTCTGTACTATCAGGGCCATACGCGATTGCCGTGACGATGGATCGCGCTCGCGCTCAGGCGAGGCGCGCGCGTATCCACTCGGGCACCGAGCGCAGCGCAGCGTCGAGTTTCCCGGGCTCGGTGCCGCCGGCTTGCGCCAGGTCGGCGCGGCCGCCGCCTTTACCGCCCACCAGCTCGGCGACCCGGTTCACGAGTTCGCCGGCCGGGATGCGCGCCGCGTGATCCGCGGTCACGCCTGCGACGAGGCGCACTTTGCCGCCTTCGACCGCCGCGAGCACGATCGCCGCGGAGCCGAGCTTGTTCTTCAACTGGTCCACGGTGTCGCGCAGTGTGCGCGCGTCCGCGCCGTCCAGGCGCGATGCGAGCACCTTGAGGCCGTTGACGTTGATCGCCTGTGAAGCCAAATCGCCGCCCTGGCGACTCGCGAGCCGGCTCTTCAACTGCTCCAGTTCTTTTTCGAGCTTGTGGTTATGCTCCACGAGCTGCTCGACTCGCGCACTCACAGTATCCAGGCTCGACTTGGTAAGTTCGGCGAGCGCGTAGAGCGTACGCTCGGATTGCTGGGCCGAATGCACCGCGCCTTCGCCCGTGAGCGCTTCGATGCGGCGGATGCCGGCCGCGACGCCAGTCTCGGAAACGATCTTGAAAAATCCGATGTCGCCCACGTGGCGTACATGTGTGCCGCCGCAAAGTTCGGTCGAAAAATCCCCGAACCTCATCACCCGCACCACGTCGCCATACTTTTCGCCAAAGAGCGCCATGGCGCCGAATTTGATCGCATCGTCGTATTTCATTTGACGCACATCGGCTTCGGCGTTCTTGCGGATCTCGGCATTCACGAGCTCTTCGACACGCTGCGACTCTGCTCGCGTAACCGGTTGGTTGTGCGAAAAATCGAAACGCAGCCGGTCGGGAGCAACGAGCGAGCCCTTCTGCGTGACATGCGTGCCCAACACTTGGCGCAACGCCGCATGCAAAAGATGCGTTGCCGAGTGATTCAGCACCGTCGCGGCGCGCCGCTCTGCATCCACAGCCGCTTCCAGGCTCGCGCCAATTTTAATTTCACCCTTGACTACCGTACCCATGTGGGCATGCACACCGCCGCCACGCTTCTGGGTGTCTTCCACCTTGAACTCAGCACCGAGCGCACGCAGCACACCTTGGTCGCCCACCTGGCCGCCGGATTCCGCATAGAACGGCGTGCGATCGAGCACCACCATCCCCGGCTCGCCCACTTTGAGCGCGGCGACCGGGTCGCGGCCACGAAAGAGTGCAATGACTTTGCCCGTATCCTCGAGCTTGTCGTAGCCGGTAAATGTGCTGGTGCCCTCGATTTCGACATCCTGCGCGTACTCGGCGCCGAACTGACTCGCCGCGCGTCCGCGCTCGCGCTGCTTCGCCATCTCGCGCTCGAAACCCGGCAGGTCGAGCGTCAGGCCGCGTTCGCGAGCAATGTCGTTGGTGAGATCGACCGGGAAACCATAGGTATCGTAAAGCTTGAAGATCGTGGCACCTGAGATCTCACGGCCCTTGAGTTGGGCAAGGGCGGCGTCGAGGAGGCGCATGCCCTGCTCGAGCGTTGCGGCGAACTGCTGCTCTTCGGTGAGCAAGGCCTGCTCAACCCGCGCGCGGGCCTTGTGTAGTGCCGGATAGGCGGCACCCATTTCCCGGTCCAGCGTGCTCACCAGCTTGTGAAAGAAGGGCTTTTCCTGACCGAGTTTGTAACCGTGACGCACCGCGCGGCGAATGATGCGACGCAACACGTAACCGCGGCCTTCGTTCGAAGGCAGCACGCCGTCCACGATCAGGAACGCGCAGGCACGGATGTGATCGGCGATGACTCGCAGCGACGGGCTGTTCAAGTCTTTCGCACCCGTGACTTCGGCCGCGGCGGCAATCAATTTCCTGAAGACGTCGATGTCGTAGTTGGAGTGCACGCTCTGCAACACCGCCGCAATGCGCTCTAGGCCCATGCCGGTGTCCACGCAGGGTTTCGGGAGCGGCGTGAGCTTGCCTGCGGCATCGCGGTCGAACTGCATGAAGACGAGGTTCCAGATTTCGACGTAGCGGTCGCCTTCCTCGGGGCTGCCGGGCGGGCCGCCGGCGATTCCCGCGCCATGATCCCAGAAGATTTCCGTGCACGGACCGCAGGGGCCGGTGTCGGCCATCTGCCAGAAGTTGTCGGAAATGTGGGAAGCGCCTGTCCCGGCAGTGCCGGGACTATCGCCAATGCGCGTGAGGCGTGCGCTCGGCACGCCGACTTCCCTGGTCCAGAGCTCGTAGGCTTCGTCATCGTCGTGATACACCGTGACCCAGAGCCGTTCCGGCGCGAGCCCCCAGACTTTTGTCAGCAGCTCCCAGGACCAGACGATGGCGTCGCGCTTGAAGTAATCGCCGAACGACCAGTTGCCGAGCATCTCGAAAAACGTATGGTGGCGCGCGGTGTAGCCGACGTTCTCGAGATCGTTGTGCTTGCCGCCCGCGCGCACACAGGGCTGCACGTCGGCGACGCGCAGATGCCGCGGCTTTTCGCGCCCCAGGAAAATATCCTTGAACTGCACCATGCCGGAATTGGTGAAGAGCAGTGTTGGATCGTTGCGCGGCACGAGCGGGCTCGCGGGCACGATGACGTGGGCCTTGGAGCGGAAGAACTCCAGAAAAGATGTGCGGATTTCGTTGGTGGTCATCATGTTCGATAATTGCGGGCAGGAGCGGTCGTCTCGGGCCGCGACTCCGGATCGCGGCCGGGCAGATTTTTGCCGCCGCAAAATCTGCATTTCCGCCATCCATAGCGGTCGCTCCTACACATCTTCGATTTCGCCCTTCATCACCTTCCGGATCTGCTCGGCAGTAAATCCACGTTGCTGCAAGAAGCGCGCTTGGCGCATGCGCTCCGGGTAAGCGCTTGGCAACGCCGCACCGAAACGCTTGCGGCGTACGCTTTCCGCGTTCACGGACCAGGCGCCCGACTGTTTCCCAAGTTCGGCGGCGACGCTCTCGGCATCGACGCCGCGGCTGCGCAGCTCCTCACGGATCTTGGCCGGCCCATTACCCCGACGCAGGCGGCTCGCGATGAATTCCTCGACAAATCGCGCATCGCTCACCAGGTTCTTGGCCGCGAGTGCCGTCACCACCGCCGCGACCGGCTCGGGCTCGAAACCGCGCGCGCGCAATTTGGCCGTCAACTCCTGCAGGGAATGTTCGCGCCGCGCGAGCAGCCGAAGCGCCGCGGCCTCGATCAGCGCGGCGTCACTGGCGGCCTGGCCTTCAGGCTTCTTCAGCTTGGACCGCCTCCGCTGCCGGAGTCTTGGTCTTTTTCGGCAGCAACTTGTCGCGCAGTGCCTGCTCAATCTCGGCCGCAACTTCCGGGTTCTGCTGCAGGTACTCGCGTGCGCCGTCCTTGCCCTGGGCGAATTTCTTGCCCTGGTAGCTGTACCAGGCGCCAGATTTTTCCACGAGATTGTTGGCGACGCCCAACTCGATCAACTCGCCCGCACGCGAGATGCCCTGCCCATAGAGAATCTCGAACTCCGCGAGCCGGAAGGGCGGCGCCACCTTGTTCTTTACCACCTTCACGCGCGTCTCGTTGCCGATCACCTCGTCGCCCTTCTTGATCGAACCGGTGCGGCGGATGTCGAGCCTGACCGAGGCGTAAAACTTGAGCGCGTTGCCGCCGGTCGTGGTCTCGGGGTTGCCGAAGAGCACGCCGATCTTCATGCGGATCTGGTTGATGAAAATCACCAGCGTATTCGAGCGCTTGATGTTGGCGGTCAACTTGCGCAGCGCCTGGCTCATGAGCCGCGCCTGCAGCCCCATGTGCGAGTCGCCCATCTCGCCCTCGATTTCGGCCTTGGGCGTCAGTGCCGCGACCGAGTCGACCACCACCACGTCCACCGCCGCCGAGCGCACCAGCATGTCGGTGATTTCGAGCGCCTGCTCGCCGGTATCCGGCTGCGAGATCAAAAGATCGTCCACGTTCACGCCAAGCTTCGCCGCATAGGTCGGATCGAGCGCGTGCTCCGCATCGATGAAGGCTGCGGTGCCACCCTTCTTCTGGACTTCGGCGATGACCTGCAAGGTAAGCGTGGTCTTGCCGGAGGACTCCGGCCCGTAGATCTCGACCACGCGGCCGCGCGGCAGCCCACCCACGCCGAGTGCAATATCGAGGCCGAGCGAGCCCGTGGACACCACATCCACGTCGCGCGAGGCGCTGTGATCGCCGAGACGCATGACCGATCCTTTGCCAAACTGCTTCTCGATTTGGGAGAGCGCCGCGGCTAGCGCCTTTTTCCGGTTTTCATCCATGGGACACCTGTGTTCTTGGTTAAATCTGGTAAAAATCTGGCCAAAATTTATCGAAAAGTATTATTTCACAGTTCCACCGCCGCCGCGCGCAGCGGCCATGTGGCAAGCAGGTGGTATTCGCTCGCTCGCTGCGCGGTGACCGAATGCACCAACACGAACTCCCGCACCGGCCAGCGCAGCGGATGCGGCGTGCCGAAATCCCCGGGCTTCGCGACCTTGCGTGCCAGAGTGAGGTGCGGCGCGAACGGTCGTACGTCGACCTTGATTCCGCGCGCGCGCAGTTGGCGGCGCAGCTCCTCGGCAAACCGGCTGCCCGCCTCGGGCACCTGCGCGGGACCGAGCCAGACGACGCCCGCCTCCGGCCAGAAGCCAAAGCGGTCGAGAACGAGATCGAACAGCTCACCGCGGCTCGCCTCGCCAGCGGCGCACGCGGTCTGGGCCCCCGCGCGGTCCAACTGCCCGAGAAAAGCCAAGGTTATGTGAAAGTTGGTCTTGGCGACGGGCTTCCCGCCGCTCGCGCGTACCGCACGGCGCGTTTCCTTATATAAGGTTCCGCGCAGCGCGTCGTCCGGCCAGAGGGCAAAAAAGAGCCGACGCCGCTCAGTCTCCGAGGCCATCCAGCAGACCCCGCAGGGCGGCGGCTACGGTCTGGCGGCGCACCGCTTCCCGGTCTCCGCCGAACCGGTATCGGTGCGCCGTGATGCGCCGGTCGGCCCAGTGCCAGGCAATCCAGACGGTGCCGACTGGTTTTTCGACACTGCCACCGTTCGGCCCGGCGATGCCGGTCACCGCCACCGTGAACGGCACGTTGGCATGCACGGCGGCCCCGGTCGCCATCTCGCGCACCGCCTGCTCGGACACGGCGCCGCGCAGGCTCAAGGTTTCGGCGCCGACCCCGAGCTCGGCGCACTTCGCTTCGTTGCTGTAAGTGACCCAGCCGCGCTCGAACCACTGGGAGCTGCCGGAAATGTCGGTCACGCATTTGGCGATCCAGCCGCCGGTGCAAGACTCGGCGGTAGCGAGCTTCAGGCCACCCGCGAGCAGGCGCGTGCCGAGCTCGCCCGCCAGCGCGGCGAGGGCTGCGTCATCGGTGGCCCGCGGATGCTTCGTCATGTGTACAGCCTACACCGCTTGCCATCGCGGATGATGCTTACTAGCATCGCGGCTCTTGACCGGACACCCCATGAACCAGCCCGCCGCCGATGATTTCCCCGACCACACGCCGGTCATGCGCCAGTACCTGCGCGTCAAGGCGGAGCATCCCGAGATCCTTCTGCTCTATCGCATGGGGGACTTCTACGAAACCTTCTACGATGACGCCCGCAAGGCCGCGCGGCTCCTCGACATAACGCTCACGCAGCGCGGCCACTCGGCGGGTGCGCCCATTCCGATGGCGGGCGTGCCCTACCACCAGCTCGACAACTACCTCGCGAAGCTCGTGAAGCTCGGCGAATCCGTGGCGATCTGCGAGCAGATCGGCGATCCGGCACTCGCCAAGGGTCCGGTCGAGCGCCGCGTGGTGCGCATCGTCACGCCCGGCACCATCACCGACGAAGGCCTGCTCGACGAGCGCCGTGACAATCTGCTCTTGGCCATGCATTTCCAGCGCACGCGTTACGGACTTGCCGCGCTTGATCTCGGGAGCGGCCGGTTTACGCTGCTTGAAGTCGAGGGCGAGGATGGTCTGGGTGCCGAGCTCGAGCGCCTGCATCCCGCGGAGTTGCTCTACAACGAAGAGGCGGCGCTGCCGCGCGCGCTCAGCGAGCGGCCCGGCACGCGCCACCGCCCGCCCTGGCATTTCGATACGGTCACGGCCACCCGGCTCCTCACCACGCAATTCAAGACCCGCGACCTCGCGGGTTTCGGTTGCGAGGACCTGCCGCTCGCGGTCGCGGCCGCCGGCGCGCTCCTGCAATACGTACAGGAAACCCAGCGCAGCGCGCTTCCGCACATCACCGGTCTCTCGGTCGAACGGCGCGAGGACGCCTTGATTCTCGACGCGGTCACACGCCGCAATCTCGAGCTCGAAGTGAGCCTCTCGGGGCGGCCGGAACATACTTTGGCCGGCGTCATGGATCACACCACAACCGCCATGGGCGCGCGCCTCCTGCGCCGCTGGCTGAATCGGCCGATCCGCGCGCACGCGGAGTTGCGCAAGCGTTACCACGCGGTCGCGACGCTGCAAGAAAATCACGGTTACGAGACGTTCTGCGAAATACTCAATGGCATTGGCGACCTTGAGCGCATCCTCGCGCGCGTGGCGCTCAGATCCGCGCGTCCCCATGACCTCACGCAATTGCGCTACGCACTGGGTGAACTGCCGGCGTTGCAAGCCGCACTGGGGTCGCTCGACTCGCCGTTGCTTCGCGCGCTCGCGACCGACATCGGTGAGCACCCTGAAACCCACGCACTAGTGCACGCAGCCATCATCGAAAATCCGCCGGCGCTGGTGCGCGACGGCGGCGTGATCGCGGAAGGCTACGACGCGGAACTGGATGAACTGCGCCGTCTAAGCGCACACGCGGATCAATTTCTCGCCGACCTCGAAACGCGCGAGCGCGAACGCTCGGGGATTTCGAGCCTGCGGGTGAATTACAACCGCGTGCAGGGCTACTACATCGAGGTCACGCGCGCGCAGGCCGACAAGGTGCCGGCCGATTACCTGCGCCGCCAAACGCTGAAGGGTGTGGAGCGTTACATCACGCCCGAGCTCAAGGCGTTCGAGGACAAGGTGTTGTCCGCGCACGAGCACGCACTCGCGCGCGAGAAGTTCCTGTACGAAGATTTGCTCGACCAATTGCTCGCGCCGCTCGCGAGGCTGCAGAAAACCTCCGCGGCACTCGCGGAACTCGACGTGCTTGCGAACCTTGCCGAGCGCGCCACGACCTTGCGCTTCGCGGCGCCGGAACTGAGCGAGGATGCGGTGCTTAGGATCGATGCCGGGCGCCACCCGGTGGTCGAGCAGGTGATCGACGAGCCCTTCGTCCCGAACGACCTCGAACTCAATTCCGGCCGGCATCTCCTCGTCATCACCGGGCCCAACATGGGGGGCAAATCCACCTATATGCGCCAGACCGCGCTCATCGTGATCCTCGCCCACATCGGAAGCTTCGTGCCCGCGGCGCGCGCCGTGATCGGTCCGCTCGATCGCATCTTTACGCGCATCGGCGCTTCCGATGACCTCGCCGGCGGACGTTCGACGTTCATGGTCGAGATGGTCGAGACCGCCAACATTCTGAATAACGCCACCGACCAGAGCCTGGTGCTCATGGACGAAATCGGCCGCGGGACCTCAACTTACGACGGCATGTCGCTCGCCTGGGCCGCGGCGAGTTACATCGCGCGCGAACTCGGGGCTTTCACGCTGTTCGCCACCCATTACTTCGAACTCACGGCCCTGCCGGAAATCGTGGACGGCTGCGCCAACGTGCACCTCGATGCTTCCGAGCACGGGCACGAGCTTGTGTTTCTGCACACCGTCAAGGACGGCCCCGCGGATCGGAGCTACGGCTTGCAAGTCGCGGCGCTTGCCGGGGTTCCGAAAGCGGTGCTGAGCGAAGCGGGCGCGCGCTTGGCCGCGCTCGAAGCCGAATCGCAACGCCAAACCGCTAAGAAACCCGGGGCTCAAACCCCACAACTCGGTTTGTTTGCGTCCGAGCCCCCGGTCATCGCCGAATTGCGCAATCTCGATGCGGAAAACATAACTCCCAAACAGGCGCTCGATTTACTCTACGAGCTCAAGAAAAAGCTATGAGCACTCGGATTTTCCAACCAGGACCTCGGCCGCGAGCTGCTGCCCGTACTTTTCGATCGCAGCCGCGATTCAGTAAATGCGGTGCGTGATCAGCAGGTTGGTAAATTTCCGCTAATTTGAGCGGAGGAATTGATTTGACGGAAAGACTTCGAGATAAGGGAAGGTGCCTCGCCGGGTATTTCTCACCATTTTCCGGTTCGCTGAATCGCCGCGGATTTCCCGGATACCAATCTACCTAAGTCATTCACACGGGTGCTCGGCGCGCGAAGCGACGCCACACGAGTTCGGCGAGTGACTGCTTTGTGGCAGCCGGACGGAACCGTCGAACTTCCCGAGCTAGCGATTATGTAGAGCTCAACATAACGGCCCACAAGAGAGATTGACGTAACTTTTTCCAGTTGCTCGTTACCGGACGTTCGCAAGGACATGGAGATGCGGCCACCGGCCGATGCCCAACCGGCGGGACTCTCGATTTGAGCCGCAGCTCGTAACGCGTTACGCAGAAGGAAAGCTTATGACGTTAGCAGCAGAACGGATGAGAGTCATGCGCGAGCGCCGCCGCGCACGGGGCCTACGAGAACTGCGTTTGTTCGTACCCGACGCGCGTTCGAAGCAAGTGCGGCGACGCATCGCAAGACAGGTGGCGGCGCTTGACCGTGCGGGTGAACGCGACGCGATGAGGTGGATCGAAGCGGTATCGGAATTCGACACCCAATGAAGCGCGGCGACGTGGTCACTGTCGCCGCCGCAGGGGCCTATGGCAAACCGCGGCCAGCGGTCATTGTGCAAACCGACGCCCTGCCCGAAGCGCATGCCTCGGTTGTGGTCTGTCAGATGACCTCGGACCTCAGCGACGCTGCGGATTTCCGTGTGACGATTGAGCCAACGGAGGACAACGGATTACGCGTGCGTTCACAGGTAATGGCCGACAAACCTCTGACCATTCGCCGTGAGCGCATTGGCCGCGTGATTGGCCGCCTCGACAGCGCGGACATTGCGCGTCTCAATATCACACTGGCGTTTGTTATGGGGTTGGCAGATTGAGAGGTTGTGACAGTTATCGCGGTGTTCCATGGCGCCCGCGATCCCGCTCGCGCGCTCGCGGAGCGCCGCGAGAATGTACAGGGGTAAGTTGCGACTCGTTGATTGTGAGCGACGCCGAGTTAAACCACGCCGTGCATCGGCTCAATTGCAGCCCCAGAAAGCGTTGCCGCTATGGTACCGCTTTCAAATAGTCTTCCTTCCCGCTCAGGCATCCCTAACTCACTACCAACTTGGAGCCGGGTTGTGTATTCGGACTGGCGTGGACATCTCAAGAGCGCTGCGGACGAAACCTTCCGGCCTGCAGGAACTGGAGCACCTGCTCGGCCGCTTGCGGGTCAAACAACAAGCCCGTGTGCGTGGCGACTACTTCTGCGTAATCCGCCGCGCCACTCAAGCGCGTTTCCTCGACAGACACCAAGCCGTCGTTCGGCCCCGCCAGTTCGGAGCGGAACGGATTGACGCTGAAGCCATTGGTGCCGGCAATCACCCCGAGTTCGCGGCTTCCGCCCCAACTGGGGTTGGATTCCTCGAGCAGCCCGTCCGGGCCACTCTGCCCGAGAATCCAGCCAAGGTGACGCGCCACGAGCTGGCGCGCCGCCCGGCTGCCGTTGACGGGGGAACCCAGCAAGACCACGCGCCCGGGCGGCACTTCTGCTCCAAGTTCAAACAGGCGCAGGATCACGAGGCCGCCGAGGCTGTGGCCAACAAGATGCAAAGTTTGCGCGTCGAGGCTCGCGATGAAGTCCGCCAGCCGCTCGGCGTCGGCGCGCACCGGTTCGAGCAGCGTGTGGTAATGAAACTGGCGGGAATCGTACCCTGCGTGGCCAACGCGCCAACGCAGCAGCGTCATTTCCACGCCGGTCATGTAGAGACCATGTACAAAAACGACGGTCTCACGTGTCTCGGACATACGCCACGTGACCCCGCGCTCCGAACGGACGAAGGCGCAAGAACAACTGATAAGTCGCTTGCACTACTAGCAGGTGCAATGTGCGTAATGCATCTCTGTTTTGCAACAGTATGGCTACGCAATTTGATATCGAATACGCCATGATCAATGCAGATTCACGGAAGATCTCCGAAGATCACGTAGGTAGTTTTATTGGATCCGTTCATGCTGCGCACCGAGCGGCTTCGCCGCGATGTCGGCTGACACACGTTAATCTACCGCCGTGCTGCCAGCTATATAAGAAGGTAACGCAGCCATCCGCGTTAGAATGTCTCATCGGAAGGACACCTTAATGGGCAAGAGCAGCAAATACACGGCCAAGCACCCGGACCGCAACGGCCACATCCCGTATACCGAGGAAGAAAACCGTGTCTGGCACGACCTGATCACCCGCCAGCGCCCGATCGCCGAGAAATACGCGTGCAACGAATACCTCGAAGCCCTGGGGCGCATGCACTTTCCGACGGATCGGATCCCCCAGCCGGACGAGGTCTCGGCGGTGCTCCGCCAGTACACCGGCTGGGAAGTGGCGCCGGTACCGGCGCTCATTCCCTTCGATCAGTTTTTCGCGCTGCTCGCCGCCAAGAAATTCCCGGCGGCCTCCTTTATCCGCAGCCGCGCCGAGATGGATTACTTGCAGGAGCCGGACATCTTTCATGAAATTTTTGGCCACACGCCGCTCCTGACCGACCCGCGCTTCGCCGCCTTCACCCATGCTTACGGCCAAGCCGGCGTCAAGATAGACCAACATGACCACTCGATGCTCGCGCGCCTTTACTGGTTCACCGTCGAGTTCGGTCTCATGAACACCAAGCAGGGCCTCAAAACTTACGGCGCGGGTATCGTGTCCTCCTTCGGTGAAACCTCCTATTCCGTCGAGAGCGACAAACCTTTGCGCAAGCCTTTCGACCCGCTCGACGCACTGCGCACCCCCTACCGCATCGACATCTATCAGACGACCTATTTCATCATCAACGGTCTGGAAGACATGTTCCAGCTCGCAAAGATGGACCTGATCGGGCTGATTCACGAAGCCCGCCGCCTCGGCATGCACCCACCCAACTACCCGCCACTCGAGCCCAAGGCCGTCCGCGCCTGAGCCGGTTTCCCCCGTTCACTGCCCGGAGAACATCATGACCGAACTGGCCGAAAAGCATTGCGTACCCTGCGAAGGCGGGGTGCAGCCGCTCATCCGCGAAGAAGCCGAACGCTACCTCAAGAAAATCGCCCCGGACTGGCAGCTCGCGAGTGACGGGAAGCAGATCCACAAGGAATTCAAGTTCAAGGGCTTTCACGGCACTATGGGCTTCGTGAATGCGATTGCCTGGATCGCGAATCAGGAAGGCCATCACCCCGACCTCGAAGTCGGCTACAACCACTGCTTGGTGCACTACAGCACCCACGCCATCGGCGGACTCTCGGAAAACGACTTCATCTGCGCGGCCAAGATCGACAAGCTGCTCGCGAAATAGCAATGCGCTCGCATACAGACTGCGTGCATGCACGGTTTGTCTTGTAGGAGCGGCGATCTGCGCCACGCTGCGGTTATCGCAGTCGAGACGACTGTTTCTACCTTTTTAGTTTCGTCGGAAACGCGCCAACGCGGGCAATTCCGAACCGAAACCCATCGCGCGGCGCATTAAAAGCCCCTTGAGCGGCGTAGAGCGGTTTACAGCACACAATCCGGCGTTGCGCGCCCATATCAGGGGCGCATTTTCGTTCCCGAAAAGCCATTTAAAGCCGCTCAGCGCCAACATCATGGCGGCGTTGTCGGCGCGTCGAGCGCGTTGATAGCGGCGCAGCACGTTCAAGTCCCCGATGTCCCGCCCGCGTGCGGTCGCAGCCAGAAGCGTTTGCGCCAACACGGCGGCATCCAGCAAACCGAGGTTCATGCCCTGCCCGGCGAGCGGATGCACCACGTGTGCAGCATCGCCGACGAGCGCCATGCGCGGGCGTACGTAACTTTGGACGTGCAACTCCTGCAGTGGAAACGCAGCGCGCGGTGTCGTGGCTGTGATGCGCCCGAGGATCTCCGCGCTCGCCTTACTCGCGGCCGCACAAAAGGCCTCGTCGTCGAGCGCGTGGACTTCGGCAAAGCGCGCATCGTCGAGCGACCACACGATCGAGGCGCGGCCGTCGGCAAGCGGCAGAAGCGCGATCGGTCCACTCGGCAGGAAACGCTGCCAGGCCGTAGCGCGATGTGGTTTCGCGGTGTGCACATGCGCAACCAGGGCCCGCTGGTGGTAGTCAGCACGGTGCACTTTGATCCCTGCGAGCTCGCGCACGGCCGAGGCGGCGCCGTCGGCCGCCACCACGAGGCGCGCTTCGAGGCGGCGGCCGCCTGCAAGCGTCAGCGCGGCTCGCTCGGCATGCACGGACAGTGCCGCGAGAGTTGCCGAGCGCAGTGCGGTCAGATTTGTGGCGTCCGCCAGCCGCTGCCACAAGGCAAATTGCAGCAGCTTGTTTTCGACGATGTAACCGAGAGCCTCTTCACCCAAGGCCGTACTGTCAAAACGCACGTGCCCCGGACCGGTGGCATCCCAGACATACATCGAGGAATAGGGTTGCACACGCGCCGCGCGTACCGCATCCCAGGCGCCCAGGTGCGCAAGAATCCGCTGCGACGCCGGTGCGAGTGCGAACACCCGCAGATCGAATTCACTCGCGAGAGAAAACTCGGGCGCGGGGGCGGCATCCACGATCGCAATGCGCAATCCGCTGGCGCGCAACGCGCAGGCGAGTGCCGTGCCCACCGCGCCAGCGCCCACGATCACCAGGTCGAATTCCGGAGTCATGCGCGCGGCGTGGATATTGTTTCGAGACCCGTCACCACGCCAGTCAGGCCGGCGCTACGGCGCATGAAATCTCGGCGTGCCGCGGGCAGGAGCTCGAGCGCGGCGAGCACCGAGTCGCGCGCGAGGCCGACGCTCGTCAAAGGATTGGTGAAAGTGCGGCTGACGGCGTCGGTAAAGAGCGCGGTGCGCGTCTGATCACGACTGCGGCTCTGTACATAGTGCGCGAGCAGGACCGGGTCTCCGAATTCGCCAGGCTGCTCGAGCGCGTCTGCGATGAGCGCCGCAAGCCGCGCGACATCACGCAGCGAAAGGTTGAAGCCCTGGGCCGCGATCGGATGCAGGCTGTGTGCTGCGTTGCCCAGGATCAGCGCGCGCCCGCGCCATTGCGACTCGGCCCGCACCTGGGTGAGCGGATAGCTCTGGCGCTGGCCCATCTTCAGGAACCGGCCGAAGCGCCCGTCGAAGCAAGCGGCGGCGGCGACCAGAAATTCCGCCTCAGGCCAAGCGAGTACCGCGTCGATGCGCGCGCGCGGCAGCGTCCAGATGAGCGTCGCGTCCTGCCCGCCACGCGGCAAAAGCGCGATCGGTCCCTGCTCCGTGAAACGCTCAAACGCGGTATCCGGTTCGGGACGCTCGAGGCTCACGTTGCAGACCACGGCGTTCTGGCGGTAATCATGCGATTGCGCATGGATGCCGAGCTGCTCGCGCAAGGCCGAGTGCGCGCCGTCCGCAACGACGAGGAGCCGCGCGCTCACCTCGCGCGCACCATCTGCAGAAAGTGTCGCGGTCACGCACTCGGGCGCCAAGCGCGCGGCGAGTACCTTCGCGGGCGCCAGGAGTTCGACCCGGGACTGATGTGACAGGAACCCGATCAAGGCCGCGCCGATGCTGCGGTTCGGCACCACCTGCCCAAGGGCCTCGACCCCGAGTTCGGCGGCATGCAGGCGCGTCTTCGCAAACCGGCCACGCTCCGACACGTGCACCGTGCGAATCGGCGTGGCCGCACTGGCGAGCGCCGGCCACAAACCCAGCTTGCGGAACAGCCGCTCGCTGCCGAGCGAGAGCACCGTCATGCGCTCGTCGTAACTCGGCTGGCCCGTCCTACCGAAAGGTACGGCCTCGACCACGGCAATCCTGAGCGGCAGTGCCGCGAGCGCGGCCGCAAGACTCGCACCGACCATGCCGCCGCCAGCGATGAGTACGTCGTAGTCCACGCTCACAGTCGTCTGGCTCACGTTCATGGCTCGATCACCTGCCGCCGGTCGCGGCACACTCGCGGATTTTGGCGGCACTCTATGTGGATGCGGCCCGCGCGCGGATGCACCGCCCATTCACGCGGCCTGCTGCATCAGGGCTTCGATCGCGTCGGGTTCCTTCACAAGCGCGGCGGTCAACACTTCCGGCTCACCGCGAGTGACGAGCACGTCGTCCTCGATGCGCACCCCGATGTTCCACCAGCGCTTCGGCACGCCCTTGATACCGGCAGGAATATAGAGTCCGGGCTCCGCGGTCATGACCATGCCGGGTTCAAGTTCACGCCACTGGTCGCCAACCTTGTAATCGCCGACATCGTGCACGTCGAGCCCGAGCCAGTGCCCGGTGCGATGCATGTAAAACTTCTTGTAGGCTTCATCGCGCACCAGACCCGCGACCGCGCCCTTGAGCAGCCCGAGTTTCACCAGACCCGCGGTCAGCACCCTGACGGCGGCGAGATGCGGCTCGTTCCAGTTGCGTCCGGCCCGCATTTTGACAACCGCCGCGGCTTGCGCCTTGAGTACCAGCGTGTAAATGGCACGTTGCTCCGCGCTGAAGCGCCGGTTGACGGGAAAGCTGCGGGTGATGTCGGCGGCGTAGCCGCGGTACTCGCAGGCGGCATCGATCAGTACCAGGTCGCCGTCTTTGAGTACGCAATTGTTGTCCACGTAATGCAGGATACAAGCGTTTTCGCCGCCGCCCACGATGCTGTTGTAGGCGGGCGCGCCGCCGGCGCGGCGGAATTCGTGCAAGAACTCGGCTTCGAGCACGCCTTCATTCATTCCCGGCCGGCACAGGCGCATCGCCCGCTCATGGGCGCGCACCGAAATCGCGGCGGCCTCGCGCATGAGCTCAAGCTCCGCGACGCTCTTGTAAAGCCGCATGTCGTGCAGCAGATGATCCAGCGCGACGAATTCCTGGGGCGCGCTGTGTAGCGACTTGCCGTTGGTACGCAAGCTCTGCACCCAGCCGATCACGCGCTGGTCGAACTCGGGACGGCTCCCCATGCTGTAAAACACTCGGGTGCAGCGTTCCATGAGGCCCGGCAGGATGTCGTCGATGTCGCTCACCGGAAAAGCATCGTCGGCGCCGTAATCACGGATCGCGCCCTCCGGGCCCGCGCGCCGGCCGTTCCAGGTCTCCATCACCGGGTCGCGCTCGCGGCAGAACAGGATGTATTCCGCCGGACGGCGCCCGGGCACCAGCACCGCCACCGCGTCGGGCTCGGGGAAATCCGTGAGGTAGTGGAAATCGCTGTCCTGGCGAAACGGATATTCGGTATCCCGGCTGCGCAGCTTTTCACGCGCCGCAGGCAGAATGGCGATGGAATCCGGCCCCATCATGCGCAGGAGTTCACGGCGGCGCCGGGTGAATTCTCCGGCTTTCATGGCTGAGCGTAAAACGCGGGCATGGCAGGTAATTTAATACAGGCTCATGCAAATGAATACTCGGTGCACCCGGCAGCGCGCGCCCGCCGTGGGCCTGCGCCCGGCAGGCAGCCGCTGCCGGCGCGCGTTGACCGCAGACACGGACGGGCCCTATAGTGGACTCATGCCACAAGACAACACACGTGAACTGCTCGACCAAGAGCTCGGACGTCTCGAAAGCCGTATCCGCGAGCTCACCGAGCTCTGCGCCAAGTTGCGACGTGACAACCACTCGCTCGGTGAGCGCCTCGAATCGCTCTCGGGCGAACGTGCCGGGCTGCTCGCCAAGAGCGAGCACGTGCGCGGACGGGTAGAGGCCATCATCACCCGGCTCAAATCGCTCGAGGAAAGTGCGTGAGCGAGGAACTTGCACGCGTCACCGTGCAGATTCTCGACAAAGAATATCAAGTTGCCTGCCCGGAAGAAGAGCGCAGCGTACTCATCGAATCAGCCGAGCTGCTCAATCGCAAATTGCAGGAGATCCGCGCCGCCGGCAAGGTGGTAGGACTCGACCGCATTGCGGTCATGGCGGCGCTCAATCTGTCGCACGAAATTCTGCAGAATCGCCTGGCCGCTGCGGCCGCCGAACAGTCGCTGCTCCAGCGGCTGCGCGGCATCAACGACCAGCTTGCGGTCGCGAGCGGCAGCGTTCAAACCCACTAAGTCAACGCTTTGATGCGCGCCCCGGGCGCGGTACCATTCCCCCGGCGTCTCCTGTGGTGTTCGACACCGGTTGGGTTACTCTTTGAGCCTAAATCAAACCCACGGAGCCGGCTCCGCGATGACGGTGTGCAAGTCCGCCATGCAGCGGAAAGCCTAAAGCATCACGGCTGGTTCCACCTGAACCTCTGGTTCAAGGGCGATAGCTGGTGACGGCACCGACGGGAGACGCCTCCTGATTTCTGCGACACCCAACCGCAAAGAACTGCGCCGTGCGTTGCGCGCGGAGCGCGGTGCGCTCGACCCCGTGTCCCGCCAACAGGCCGCCGCCGCACTGCGCCAGCACCTGAGTGTGCTCGAGGAATACCGCACGGCACTTTGCATTGCTGCCTACGTTGCGGTGGGCGGTGAAATGGATCCCGCACCGCTGCTCGCGGACGCCGTCGCCGCCGGCAAACGGGTGTATCTGCCACGCGTTCCACCGGAGCGCGGCGGAGTGCTGCAATTCTTCGCTTGGCAGCCCGGAGCCGCGCTGCAGCCCAACCGTCTCGGGATACCCGAACCGCCAGAGGACGCGGCCCGCATCTCACGCCAAGAGCTTGATCTCGTGCTCACACCGCTCCTCGGGTTCGACAACCAGGGCCATCGGTTAGGCATGGGCGGCGGCTATTACGATCGCAGCTTCGGGTTCTTGAACGCGGGAGCGCGCAAACCCTGGTTGCTCGGCCTGGGTTACGAGTTCCAGCACCTGCAGAAACTCCCGGCGGCCCCCTGGGACGTGGCGCTCGATGGCGCGGTCACCGAACTCAAAAGCTACCGCTTTCAACCGCCGCGCCGCCCGGCATGAATTACTGGCTGCTCAAAACCGATCCCGGGAGCTTCAGCATCGACGATCTCGCCCGCGCTCCGGGCCAGACCACGGCCTGGGACGGAGTGCGCAACTTTCAGGCGCGCAACATGTTGCGCGACGCCATGCGGCCCGGCGATCTCGCGTTCCTGTACCACTCGAGTTGTGCCCTACCCGGCATTGTCGGCAGCGTGAAAGTGACACGCTCCGGCTACCTGGATGTCACCGCCTTCAACCCACGCGACCACCACTTCGACCCGCGCAGCACGCCCGCCAGACCCCTTTGGTACTGTGTGGACATCACACTCAAGCAGCGCTTCGCGCAGCCCGTCACACTGGCCGAGCTGCGCGCGCAGCGGGTTTTGCATGACATGCTGGTCCTGCGCCGCGGCAATCGCCTGTCGGTCACGCCGATCACGGCCAAACATTGGAAGCACATCATCCAACTCACCGCGTCGCGCTGAACGCACTCGCGGATGCTGTACGACGACGACAACACATCAATTGCACGTTGCAAAGTGCAGCAACACGCTCGGGTTTGCACTCAACCGTTGGCATGTGCGACGTAAAAAGTTGTCGGCAAAACTGGAAATTTACTTTTTCTTGTATATACTCAAGTGCGTGTAATCCAACCGGGAGGATCTTTAAGTATGAAACGTAAAGCGAAAGCTAAAGCCAAAACCAAGGTGATGGCCGCGAAGAAAAAGAAAGCTGCAGTGAAGAAAGCCGCCCGCAAGGGCGGTCGTCGCAAAAAGGCCGGAACCCGCAAGAAAAAGGCCATGCGCCGCAAGAAAAAAGCCGGCGGTAAAAAGAAGGCCGCCGGAAAGAAGAAGAGAGGCGGGCGCCGCCGCCGGAAAGCCAGCGCGGCAATGTGAAGCCTCAAACGGCTTTGCGTATGCAGGCCCACTCCGGTGGGCCTGTTTTTTTGCGCAAATCCCGGGGAAGATTGCTATATGAGCATCGATTCCAACAAACAGCGCGCCGCACTCGCCGCTCTGGAATGGCTGGGCGACGCCAAAATCATCGGTGTCGGCACCGGCTCGACCGTCAATCATTTTATCGAGGCTCTGCCGACCATTCGCAGCCGCGTTGAGGGTGCGGTATCGAGCTCCGAAGCTTCCAGCCGGCGCCTCAAGGCCTTGGGAATCCCGGTAGTCGACCTGAACGCTGCTGACGAACTCCCGGTGTACGTCGACGGTGCCGATCAGGCGAACCGCCACCTGCAGCTCATCAAGGGCGGCGGCGGCGCGCTCACCCGTGAAAAAATCTTGGCCGCAGTCAGCCGGCAATTCGTCTGCATCGTGGACGAAAGCAAACTCACAGACGTGCTCGGCAGCTTCCCGCTGCCCGTGGAAGTCATCCCCATGGCGCGCAGCTTCGTGGCGCGCGAGCTCGTAAAGCTCGGCGGCCTGCCCGATTGGCGCCAAGGGTTCGTCACCGACAACGGCAACCACATCCTGGACGTGCACAATCTCAGGATTCTCGACCCGCTGGCACTGGAAGCGACGATCAACCAGATTCCGGGGGTGGTCACGGTCGGGATCTTTGCGCGCCGGCCGGCAGATGTGCTCCTCGTCGGCCACGCCGGCGGGGTGGAGACCATCCGGCCCTAGCTCGAATACGAAAATCCGCCTTGGCGGCGGGTTCCGGTTGATTGGCTGGGGGACTAGGATTCGAACCTAGATAAACGGAGTCAGAGTCCGTTGTCCTGCCGTTAGACGATCCCCCAAAACCAGCGGCCAGACGGTATCTGGCGGAACGGGGAGACCCCAGTTTAGCGCTTGGAGTATTGCGGACCGCGACGCGCTTTGTGCAGGCCGACTTTCTTGCGCTCCACAGCGCGCGCATCGCGGGTCACGAAGCCGGCTTTGCGCAGCGGGGAACGGTGAACTTCATCGTAATCAATCAGCGCGCGGGTGATGCCGTGGCGGATCG
>JBOIBB010000007.1:0-20138 GCA_050739335.1 Gammaproteobacteria bacterium | reverse complement strand
GGTATGGGAACCGCCCGCGCGGCTGGTGGTGTCCTGGCAAATCCAGGGCGATTGGCAATTCGATCCGGATCCCGCCCACGGCAGCGAATACGAGCTGCGCTTCATCGCGGAAACCCCAACGCGCACGCGCGTGGAATTCGAGCATCGGAATTTCGAGCGTCACGGCGCGGTGGCAGGACAGGCCATGCACGATGACGTCATCAAAGGCTGGAGCAAGCTGCTCGCCGCTTATGCCAAGACCGCCGGAGCAGCATAGCTGCACGCGCAGCAAACGTTGCTCATCATGCTGAGAGGGAAGCCTGCTCAAGTTGTTGATGGAACATCCTGGTCAACCCACGTGACATTCGTCGCATCATCTCTGAGGAAAATAACCGTGCGTCGCAAACTGATTGC
The DNA here is from genome assembly GCA_050739335.1 of Gammaproteobacteria bacterium. Taxonomy (GTDB): domain Bacteria; phylum Pseudomonadota; class Gammaproteobacteria; order Natronospirales; family REEB76; genus REEB76. The sequence continues at coordinate 19,745 of JBOIBB010000007.1, read as the reverse complement.
TCCGCTGCTCGCCTTGACCGGCGTGCTGATCGGACTGGGTGCCTTCGGCCACTGCTTCGTGGGCCGCAAGTCTCTGGATGCGGGCCTGGCTCAAGTCACGCTTGATCCGCACACCGCCAAACTGATTTATCTGGTGTGGTATTTCTGCGGCGGCTGCATGCTGGTGTTCGGCTTGGTGGTGATCGCCACTGCGTGGCGAGCCTGGCGCGGTGATAGCCGCGGCTTGTCTGTCGCCAGCCTGATCGGTATTTTCTACGTGCTGATTGGCGTGCTCGCGCTTGGGCATATGCGTGAAGCCTTCTGGAGCGTATTCGTCATTCTCGGCGCGCTCGCATTGATCTTTTCGCTGGCACTCACCAAAACCGGAAAGCAAAGCAAATCCAATCAAGCTGATTGACGATCCAGCACGCGGTAGCCAATGGCTTCGGCCACGTGCGTACTGTTGACGCTTTCGCTCGCGGCGAGATCAGCGATGGTGCGTGCGGTTTTAAGAATACGGTGGTAGGCGCGCGCGGAAAATCCCAGGCGTTCGGCGGCACGTTCCAATAGATCGAGTCCCTGGCTGTCGGGCGCACAAAAGTGCCCGGCTTCGTGCGGCGTGAGCCGCGCGTTGGGTTTGCCACAGCGCGCGAGTTGACGGCCGCGCGCGGTAAGTACGCGTGCCGACACCGTGGCACTCGTGTCACCGTCCGGGGGCACATCGGGCCGGAGTGTGGCGCGCGGCGGGCGCGGCACATCCACGTGCAGGTCAATGCGATCCAGCAGTGGCCCGGAAATGCGCGCCCGGTAGCGTTGCACCTGCTCTTCGGTGCAGCGGCAGCGGCCGGACTCGTCGCCGAGATAACCGCAAGGGCAGGGATTCATCGCGGCGATCAACTGGAAGCGCGCGGGGAATTCCGCCTGACGCGCGGCGCGCGATACCACGATCTGCCCGGTTTCGAGCGGCTCGCGCAGCACTTCGAGCACATGTCGGTCGAATTCCGGCAACTCATCGAGGAACAACACACCATGGTGTGCCAGCGAGATCTCGCCCGGGCGCGGATACGAGCCGCCGCCCACGAGTGCCACGCCGGACGCCGTGTGATGCGGCGCGCGATACGGACGTTGGCGCCAGCGCGCAGCGCTGAACCCGGAGTCGCTGATGGACGCGACCGCCGCGGTTTGCAGTGCCTCTTCTTCGGTCATCGGTGGCAGGATGCCGGGCAGGCGCGCAGCCAGCATGGACTTGCCGGTGCCGGGCGGACCGATGAAGAGCAGCGAGTGGCCGCCAGCGGCGGCGATCTCGAGCGCACGCTTGGCGCGTTGCTGGGCACGCACATCGGCGAGATCTTCGTAATGCGGTTCGCAGGCCGCCAGCGTCGAGATGTGCGGCTGCAGGCACTGCGCGCCAGTGAGATGCGCGCAGACATCGAGCAGATGGCGTGCGCCCAGCACGGCCATTCCCGTCACCAGCGCCGCTTCCTCGGCGTTGTCGCAGGGCAGCATCAACCTACGGCCGGCCGCGCGCGCCTTGAGTGCCGCGGGCAGGACTCCGCGCACCGGCTTTAATTCCCCGGACAGCGAGAGTTCGCCGAGAAATTCCATGTCACGCAGGGCGCCGCTGGGCAACTGCTCGGAGGCGGCCAGAATCCCGAGGGCGATCGGCAGATCGAAGCGTCCGCCTTCCTTGGGCAGGTCGGCGGGCGCCAGGTTTACGGTGATGCGGCGCACGGGAAAATCGAAGTGGGAGTTGAGGAGCGCACTGCGCACGCGGTCGCGGGATTCGCGCACCGCGGCTTCGGGCAGGCCGACGACCGTAAACGCGGGCAGGCCCGCGGAGAGGTGTGCTTCCACGGCGACTTCAGGCGCTTCCACGCCCACGACCGCGCGACTGAAAATCCTGGCGAGCATCCTTGCCGCCTCCTGCTGCTGGTATTAAGGCTGTTTTTTCCGGGCGCTGCCCTTTGCCGGTGCCGAGTGCCCGGTCTCGAGTTCCTGGAGACGCGCCGCCAGTTCTTCGAGCCGTTCGCGGGTGCGTGTCAGCACCGCCGCCTGCACGTCGAATTCCTCGCGCGTCACGAGGTCGAGCTTGGCGAACACGCTCTGCAGTACGGCGCGGAAGTTCTTTTCGGTTTCCGCTTTCAGGTCGCGCAGGCCCGCCGGTACGCTGTCGGCAAGTTTCTTGGCGAGATCATCGAGAATCCGTGTGTCGAGTGCCATAGCTGTCGTCTCCACCGGCCTGCGCCGGAGGCCAGTATATAGGTGGGAGCGGTCGGCACCCAAGCGGTGCTAGACTTTGATGCTGCCGGGGCGGGGCCCGGTTCTACAGGCGCATCGGCATGAAAATGGTGACCGCGGTTATCAAGCCCTTCAAGCTCGACGACGTGCGTGAAGCGCTCTCCGACATCGGGGTGCAGGGCATCACGGTGACCGAGGTCAAGGGTTTTGGGCGCCAGAAGGGCCACACCGAGCTCTACCGCGGCGCCGAGTACGTGGTGGATTTTCTGCCCAAGATGAAAATCGAGCTGGCCGTGCCGGACGATCTGCTCGACCGTGCGGTCGAGGCCATCAGCAACGCGGCCAAGACCGGCAAGATCGGGGACGGCAAGATTTTCGTGTATACGCTGGAGCAAGCGATCCGCATTCGCACGGGCGAAACCGACGCGCAGGCGCTGTCATGAGATCCCGGCGGTACGCCGGTCTCTGGATCGCCGTGCCGCTGCTGCTCGCTGCCGGCGCCGCGCTCGGGCAAACGCCGGTCTACAAGTGGGTCGACCAGGGCGGGCACGTGCACTACAGCGCGGTTCCGCCAAGTGCCTCGCTCGCACCCACTGGCATCGTGAATACCGCGAACGAGCCGCCGGCGGCGGCCACCACACCGACCGCGAGCACGCTGCAGGCGGCCGACCAGGCACTGCTCAGCGCAAAGCCCGGCGACACGCCCGAGTGCCAGACGGCACGTGCAACGCTCTCCCGGTATTTAAGCGCGAATTATCTCTACACGCTCGGCAAGGACGGCGCCAAACAGAAGCTTTCCAAGGAACAGACAGCGCAGGCGCTTGCCGATGCCCGAACCAGCGTCACCAATACATGCTCAGCCGCGGGGCGCAAACCATGAATGCAAAACTTGTACTGGTAGCCGCGTTGGTCGCCGGCCTGACGGTGGTGGCCGCCGCGCAGGCCCAAGAGGTATACCGCTGGGTCGATGCCCAGGGCAACGTGCATTACTCGCAGACACCGCCGCCCGGCGCTGTTACCCACGTCAAGCGCGTGAACATCGTGCCGCCGCCAATCAACATCACCAACGCGCGCGATCAACAGGCCCTGGTGAACGCCGTGGCGGCCGCCAACGCCGCCCACCAGAAGGCCGCGGATGAGGCTGCACAGGCGGCGGCGAAGCGGGCCCAGCAGCAACAGGCCTGCGATGCCGCGCGTCAGCAGCTCCAGCAATACATGGAAAGCCACCGCGTCATCACCAACGCCAACAGCGCCAATCCGACCTATTACACTGGCGACGATTTGGTCAAACTACGCGAGCAGGCCCAGGCGCAGGTCAACAAGATTTGCGGCGGCGGTTGAGTCTGGTCTTGGGCGCGTCCGCGCGGCGCTTTCCGAGCTCTTTAATCTTGTGCGCGCTTGCCGTACCCTTGCGCCGCTTTTTCTGACGGCCAGCGGATTTCTACCCCCATGAAGAATCAGTCCATCGAGGATGCCCGCGAGATTTTCAACGTCCTGCGTTGGGGCGATGGCTACTTCGACATCAACGACCAGGGCCATCTCGTGGTGTTCCCCACGCGCCGGCGCGAAGACGGCTGCGTGGACCTCTACCGGCTCGCGACCGAGCTCGGCAAATGGAACATGAACCTGAATTTGCCGGTGCTGTTCCGCTTCGGCGACATTCTGCGCGACCGTGTGGACCGCTTGTGCAACGCCTTCGCCAAGGCCATGGAGTACCACGAGTACAAGGCAGGCTACACCGCGGCTTTCCCCATCAAGGTGAATCAGCAGCGTGTGGTCGTCGAAGACGTGCTGCACCACGGCGCGGGCCGCGTGGGGCTCGAAGCCGGCAGCAAGCCGGAGTTGCTCGCGGTGCTGGCGATGGCCCCCGCCGGTGCCACCATCATCTGTAATGGTTACAAGGACCGCGAATACCTGCGCCTTGCACTCATCGGCCAGCAACTTGGCCACAAGGTTTACATCGTTATCGAGAAACTCAGCGAGCTCGATCTGCTGCTGCGTGAGGGCGCGGAAATGGGCGTCAAGCCCACACTTGGCGTACGTGCCCGCCTTGCCAATACCGGCAAGGGCAAGTGGGAACATACCGGCGGTGAAAAATCCAAGTTCGGTCTGTCCGCCGGGGAAATACTCGAAGTCGTCGAACGGCTGAAGGCCGCCGGCATGCTCAACTGCCTGCAACTATTGCATTTCCACCTGGGCTCGCAGATTGCCAACATCCGCGACGTGCAACGCGGCATGCTCGAAGCCGGCCGGTGTTTCGCTGAACTCACCGAGCTTGGCGTCGGCGTGCGCGTCATGGACGTGGGCGGCGGCCTGGGCGTGGACTACGAAGGAACGCGTTCGCGCAGTTCCTGCTCGATGAACTACAGCATGGAGCAGTACGCCAACACCATCGTGCGCGCACTCTGGGAAATCTGCGAAGAATACGAGCTGCCGCATCCGAATATCGTCACCGAATCCGGGCGCGCAATCACCGCGCACCACGCGGTGTTGCTCACCGAGGTGGTGGACCGCGAGTCCATTTCCGACCGCCCGCTCACGGCGCCCGACCCGGAGGATCCGCAGATCCTCGCGGACTTGTGGGAGGACTACGAAAACACCGAAGCCCGTTCGCTGCTCGAGGTGTACCAGGATGCGATTTACTGGAACGGTGAGGTGCAGGGTATGTACCTGCACGGCCTGCTCACGCTCGAGCAGCGCGCCCGGGCGGAGCAGATCTATCACGCCATCTGCCGCAAGGTGCGCGATGGCCTGAAACCCACCAGCCGCGCCCACAGCGAGGCGATCTTCGAGATTGACGAAAAACTCGCCGACAAGTTCTTCTGCAACATGAGCGTGTTCCAGTCGGTACCGGACGTGTGGGCCATTGACCAGGTGTTCCCCATCATGCCGATCCACCGGCTCGACGAGCCGCTCACGCGGCGTGCAGTGCTGCAGGATCTCACCTGCGACTCGGACGGACGCATCGAGCAATACGTGGACGAAGAGGAACTCGAAGCCACCATGCCGGTGCACCAGATGCACAACGGCGAGCCATATTACCTCGGGTTTTTCATGGTCGGCGCCTACCAGGAAATTCTGGGCGACATGCACAACCTGTTCGGCGACACCGATTCTGTGAACGTGGAACTCGACGCCGAGAATGGCTTCAAGCTGGTCAAGCCCGAGCAAGGCGACACGGTGGAGGACGTGCTGCGCTACGTGCATTTTGAGCCCGCCGATCTGGTGGCGCGTTACCGCGGCAAAATCGATGCTTCGCAGCAGCTCGACCCCTATCAGCGCGCGCAGTATCTGAAGGAACTGGAAGAAGGTCTCAAGGGCTACACTTATCTGGAAAAATAAGAGAGTAAGGCCGCTCGCAACGCTCGCTGGTGAGGAAGTGAGGAAATGAGGCTGCAAGACCGACAGCGAACCTCTCTCTTTGCCAACCGCAATTTCAGCCTGCTGTTCGCAGGCAGCTCGGTGTCTGCGGTCGGCGATCAGTTCACGCTGGTGGCACTGCCCTGGCTGGTACTGAAACTTACCGGCAATCCCGCCGCGCTCGGGGTGGTGCTCGCGGTCATGGCCCTGCCGCGTGCCGTATTCATGTTGCTCGGCGGTGCCGTGGTCGACCGTTTCTCGCCGCGGCGTGTGCTGCTCGCGGCGCGCGCCGCGAATGCCGCCTGCATCGTGGCGCTGGCGGTGCTGGTGCTCATGGGTGCCATCCACATGTCGCTGGTGTACCTGTTGGCGCTTGGTATCGGGCTCTCGACCGCGTTTGCGTATCCGGCGGGTTCTGCCATCCTGCCGCAGCTCGTGGGGGCGCGGCAGTTGCACGCGGCCAATGCGCTCTTCATGGGTATGCGCCAGTTGAGCCTGATCATCGGCCCGGTGTTTGCGGGTTTTGTGATCGCCCTCGGTGCGCAGCACGTAACAGGCGCCGTGGTCACGGACGCACGCGGCATGGGCGCCGCCTTCAGCATCGACGCCTTCAGCTTCATGGTGTCGCTCGCTTCGCTGCTCCTGATCCGCGTGCCGGACGAGGCGCACACGCGGGATACGCGTGGCGGCGTGTTCGCGAGCATCCGCGCCGGAGTGCAAGCCGTCTGGGCCGACCCGCCCCTGCGCGCGTTTGTGCTGTACGTGGCCGCGGTCTCGGTGTTGGTCATGGGCCCGATCCAGGTGGGCCTGCCGGTACTCGCCGACACGCGCCTCGGTCTCGGCGCCGCCGCGCTCGGGATTCTCATGACCGCGAACGGCGCCGGCATGTTTGCGGGCAGCGTGTGCTCCGGGATCGTCACGCGTTGGGTGCGCGGGCGCCTCGGCATCATGGTGCTCGGTTTCGACGCTCTTTCGGGCCTGGCGCTCGCGGCCCTCATGTTGGTGCACCGAACCTGGAGCGGCGCCGCGCTCCTCGTTTGCGTGGGGCTGCTCGGCGGAATCGTGCAGATCGCGATCTTCACCTGGATCCAGCAGCGCGTGCCGCAACAGCTCATGGGCCGGGCCATGAGCATTCTGCTCTTCACCTTCCTGGGCCTTGGACCGCTATCGGCCGCGTTCGCTGGGCTGCTGCTCAAGTGGGTGCCGCTGTCGGTACTGTTCGCCGTGGCCGGCTTGACGCTTACCGTGATCGCACTCGGCTGTCTCGCGAGCCGCGATTTGCGCGCCATCCGTGCGCTCGCGACGCTGCCACCAACTACGCTCGGCGCCTGACGTCCGGTGGTACGCTTGCCGCGCGTTCCCGGCTTGTGTCGCTTCGGGAACTTTCGCACGCGAGTGGCTACCACCAAAAGTAAGCGGGCAGAGCGAATACCCGGGTACTGCGGACAATAACCAGTCGTGTGCGCTGGCGCGAGATGCGTTTATGCGGGAGGGTGATGGACGGCTGATGGATGTGAACGGTAATGGTTGAACGGCCCGTAATACCGGCGCGCGCCGGAGTTTCGCACCCGCTGCGTGTACTGCAGCAAGTGCTCGCTGCACCCGAGCGCTACGCACGGGTCTGGTATCTCACCTACCTGCTGCTCGGCATTGTCACGGCCGGCATGGTGCCGGTGCTCCTGCCGCTCATGATGATGAGCGTGTCGCACGAGCTCTCGGCGGTCGCGTACGTCATGGGCGTTTACGATCTGGGGCTCCTGACCTCGCTGCTCTGGGGCTTGTTGGCGGAGCGCCGTCATTGGTACCGCACGCTGTTCTTTGCCGGCTTCCTGTTGAGCGCCGCGGCCGTCGCAGTGTTTCCCCTTATGCACACACTCGGCGGTTGGATGGCGGCGGCGTTCGTGCTGGGCGCGGGTTCTTCGGGCGCGGCAACAATCGCATCGCTGTTGATCGTGGATTTCGAGCCCGCACGGGAATGGGAGCCGCGCATCGGTCTGCTGCAAAGCTTCAACGGCGCCGGGCAAGTCGTGGGACTCCTGCTGGCCGGCATCTTTTCCAAGGGCGCGTTTTCCGCGGGGCTCTGGCTGGCGGCCGTGCTGTTGATCCCGGCGCTGGTGTTTGCGCGCCTCGGACTGCCAGCCGCCACCTGCCGGCGGCACGAACGCGCCGCGGGCGAGCACCCGCATCACCTGCTCGATATGCGTGCACTCGCGGCTTTCCCGCACATCAACTTGCCGTCGGACGTGAGTTTGCATTTCCATATTCTCAACATGCACGGGCTGCGGCGTCTGCCGGCGGCCCTCGGCACGCCGTTCGGGCGGTTTCTGCTCTCTTGGTTCATGCTGGCGCTCGGGATTGCCGGATTCTTTACCTACTTTCCAGTGATGCTGGCGGACAGTTACGGCATGAACTCGCATTTCTCGTCGCTGATTTATGCGCTGGTGGCCGCCGTGGGGATCGGGCTCTTCGTGCTCGCAAGCCGCTGGTCGGCGCGCCTCGGGTCGGCGCGCGTCTACCAGCTCGGACTGTGGGTGCGTCTCGCGGGTTTCGCGCTGCTGCTCTTGCCGCTGATCGCGCCGCTGCGCCCGCGCTTCCCGTTCGCCGCCGCCGGGTTTGCCCTGATCGTCATCGCCTGGCCGGTGCTCTCCGTGGCCGGCACCGATTTGGCTGCGCGGCTGGCACCCTTCAGCGAAGGCGCGGCGATGGGACTCTTTAACTCAGCCTTGTCGCTCGCGACCGTGATCGGCGCGCTCGCGAGTGGTGCGCAAGTGGCCGCGTTTGGTTACCGATCAGTGGCGATTGCGGGACTGGTGGGTATCGGTATCGCGATTGTTCTCGGCTTGGGTCTCAAGCCCGGCGGCGCAGAATCGCCGGCGGCCGCAAGCCGGAGTTAATCCGCTCCATGGGGCCGGCTTGTGGACGCGGGTACATTGGGAAGTGCCAGGGAACGCCCAGCTCTGCGTTGCGCTCCAGACGCTTGGGAGGCCGCACGCACCGGTTACGGCGCAGTGATTTGCAATTCGCGCGGAACTGACTCCGGGCTAAAGTTCACCGCCGCAGATGCAACAACATTGTTTCGAGGACGCTTCGCAGTACGAGGTAAAGATCAGCAAGGGCTTCACCAAATTGAAGCCAAGCGCCTGCACGCAAGCTGTCAGCAAAGAACCCGCCGATTACCGGGCTGCACTGGCGCACAAGACCACTATGGCGCGTTATTTGTTCGGAGGTTTCAAACATTGCAGGTACGCGTTGCAAAAACTCGACTCCGGCGCCGAATGTGTATTGCCGATCCTCCTGGGGCGTGACGCGATCAAGTGGTCCAAGCCGGCAGGTGGACAGTGCCAGCTTTATCCGAGCGCAGGACGTGGAAGGGGCTGGCAGCGCGCGGCTCACCGTAGCCCAAGGTATCGGCTGCTGGCCCGTCCCGGCCACGGGCTGCGCGATTAAGGCGTGGGGCCGGTGGCCGTTGTTGCAAACCAGGTCCGGCCAAGCTAATTTCGCCGCCCCACGTTCCCGGCATTTGCCGCTAAAATCCTGCGTGTCGGTAACGTAAAATCCAACTTCAATCGGGGTGGGTTCCAGAGGGGCATACAACGATGGAAGCGGGATTTATCGGTCTGGGTGCGATGGGCTACCCCATGGCGCTCAATCTGCACAAGGCGAAGCTGCTGACGGGGGTGTATAACCGTACGCGCGCCCAAGCCGAGAAATTTGCCCAGCAAACCAGCTGCCGGGCCACTGAGCGCATCGCTGATTTGGCACAACACTGCGACGCGGTCGTAATCTGCGTGACCGCCGATGCCGATGTGCTTGAAGTCGTGGATGCGCTCGCCGCGCATCTGCCCAAGGGTGCACTGGTGATCGACTGCTCCACCGTAAGTGCCGGGACCGCGCGCGAGGCCGCTCAGCGGCTGGCGGCGCGGCGCATCGATTTTCTCGACTGTCCGGTCTCGGGCGGCACCGAAGGCGCGGCTCAAGGCACGCTCACCATCATGTGCGGCGGCCAAGCGGCGGCCTTCGAGCGTGCCCAGCCGGTTCTGCGGACACTCGGGCAGCGCATCGTGTATATGGGCCCGGCCGGCGCCGGGCAGGCCACCAAGGCCGTGAACCAGATCGCCGGTGCCGGCATCGCCGAAGCCTGTACCGAGGCCATGGCGTTTGCCGAAGCCGAAGGCCTGGACCTCGCCAAGGTCATCGAAGTGCTCACGAGTGGCGCGTCGGGGAGCTGGTTCCTGGCGCATCGCGGCGCGAGCATGATCACGGAGCGCTTCCCGCTGGGTTTCAAGGTGAGTCTGCATGACAAGGATCTCGCGATCGCACAGCAGATGGCGGCGGCGCATGGCGTACAACTGCCGGTCGTCGAAATGACCCGGGTCCACTACCGCCGTCTCATACAGGCTGGCCACGGTAATGAGGACATCTCCGCGCTTTACCGGCTCAAACGGGCGCTCTTCGGACACTGACGATGCCTGCCACTTGTACTAGCGGCGCCGCGCGAGGACCGGGCTGAGCATGGTCCGGACCGCCACGGCCAAGTCCGTCGCCGAGGATTTTTTCCTGCCGGATTTCTGTTCCGCACCGGTGGTGCTGATTGTGGTGCTGATCGCCGAGCTCATCGCCTTCGTGTTGGTGAGCGCGCGCAATTTGCCCGGCGACAGTCCGGAGCTCTGGGTGGACCTCGCGCGCGTATCGCTGTTCCTGCAGTGGATCGGCCTCACCAGTGCCGGTGTCCTGTGTGCCTCGCGCAAGCAACTGATGCGTCTGCCGCTGCGCTGGGCCGCGGTGCTGAGTTTCGTGCTGCTGCTCGTGACCACCGGGGTGCTGAGCGAGATCGCCTTCGAGCTGGCCACGCACACCGGCATCGGTGCGGGTTCCCTGCCGCCCAGCCACGCGGGGTTTCTGATCCGCAACCTCATAATCTGCGCCATCGCAAGCGTGCTGGTGTTACGCTATTTCTATGTGCAATATCAATGGAAAGCCAACGTCCAGCGCGAGGCGCGCGCCCGCATTGAAGTGCTGCAGTCGCGCATCCGTCCGCATTTCCTGTTCAACAGCATGAACACCATCGCCTCGCTGATTCGCACCACGCCGGATCTCGCCGAGCGCACCATCGAGGACCTCGCCGACCTGTTCCGCGCGAGCCTGAAGCAGACGAGTCCGATGGTGGCGCTCGCCGATGAGCTCGCCATCACCCGCCAGTACCAACGCATCGAAGAGTTGCGCTTGGGCGAGCGGCTCAAGGTCGACTGGCAGATCGACGCACTCCCCAAGGATGCGCATGTGCCGCAGCTCATGCTGCAACCACTGCTGGAAAACGCCATCTACCACGGCATCGAAACCCAGCCACACGGCGGCACTGTCGAAGTGCTGGGGCGCTGCGACGGTAAAACCATCCGCATCGACATCAGCAATCCGCTGCCGCCCGAAGGCGCGCCGCGCCGGCGCGGCAACCAGATGGCGCTCGACAATGTGCGCCAGCGCCTGGTGCTTGCTTGGCCGGACCGCGCCACGCTTGAGATCGAAGCGGCTGACGGCATGTACCGCGTGCACCTCAAGTTTCCCTACGAGGGTCATACGCCATGAAAGTCCTGGTCGTGGACGATGAAGCGCCGGCCCGGGCGCGCCTGAAAGAGCTGCTCGCGGGGATTCCCGGTTGCGAGGTGGTGGGCGAGGCCGCCAACGGCCGCGAGGCCCTGCAGTTGTGGGAATCGCGCCAGCCGGATGCGCTGCTGCTCGACATCCGCATGCCGGTGATGGACGGACTCGAGGCCGCACGCCATCTGGCGGCGCTCGAAAATCCGCCGGTGGTGATTTTCACCACCGCTTACGATGAGTTCGCGGTGGATGCCTTCGACACGCACGCCATCGCTTACTTGTTGAAGCCGGTGCGTCAGGAGCGCCTTGCCGAAGCACTCGGGCGGGCCGGGCGGCTGAATCGCGTGCAGCTTACCCAGGTGGCCGCCGGCGGCAAGACTCCGAACGTGCGCCAGTACATCAGTGCGCGCCTGCGCGAACGCTTGCACGTGGTGCCGGTGGACCAGGTGCAGTGCTTCCTGGCCGAGCAGAAATACGTGACTGTGTATCACACGGAGGGCGAGCTCCTGATCGACGAAGCCCTGAAGGACCTGGAAACGGAATTCTCCGCGGGCTTCATGCGCGTACACCGCAACGCGCTGGTGGCGCTGCGTCATGTGCAGAGCCTCGACAAGGGCGAGGACGGCAAGTTCTTCATTCGCCTGAAAGGACGCGAGCAGCGCGTCGAGGTGAGCCGGCGCTTGGCGGCCGAAGTGCGTGCGCGCCTGCGCGGGAAACGCTGAGCGCGGCCGCGCCGCGCCTAGCGCGTCGTGTGCCGATGTCTTCCCGAGTACTTCGCATTGCTACCCGCAGGAGCGCGCTCGCCCGCTGGCAGGCCGGGCACGTCGCGGAACTTCTGCGTGCACGCGACCAATCGGCCGAACTTCTGCCCCTCGTCACCGAGGGCGATCGCGATCAGCAGGCCTCGCTCGCGGGCGTCGGCGGCAAGGGGCTGTTCGTCAAAGAACTCGAGCGTGCGCTCGCCGACGGGCGCGCCGATCTCGCAGTACATTCCATGAAGGACGTGCCGGTGGCTTTGCCCGCGGGCTTCGTGCTCGCGGCGGTGCTCGAGCGCGCCGATGCGCGCGACGCCTTTGTTTCGGCGCGCTGGCCCTCGCTCGCGGCGCTGCCGCGAGGTGCACGTGTGGGGAGTTCCAGCCTGCGGCGCCAGTGTCAGTTGTTGCACGCACGCGCCGACCTCAAAGTCTTGCCGTTGCGCGGCAACGTCGACACGCGCCTGCGGAAGGTGGCGGCCGGCGAGTATGATGCCGCGGTTCTGGCGGTCGCGGGATTGCAGCGTCTCGGCCTTGCAGACAAAATTACCGCGCTACTGGATGTGCGGCTGAGTCTGCCGGCCATCACCCAAGGCACCATCGCCATCGAATGTCGCGCCGACGACCCGGAGACCCTGAACGTGCTCCGTCCTCTCAACCATTTGCCGACTTGGCAACGCAGCCTCGCGGAGCGCGCCCTGAACCGTGGCCTGTCCGGGAGCTGCACGTTGCCGATCGCGGGTTACGCCGAGTTTGAGGACACGGAGCTGTATCTGCGCGGCCGTGTAGGCCTGCCGGATGGCAGCCGCGTCATCGATGGCGAGATCCGCGGGCCGATTGCCGAGGCCGAAGCGCTCGGCCTGCAGCTTGCCGCCGACATGCTGGCCCGCGGTGCCGATGACGTGCTGCGGCAGGTGGCGGGTTGAGCCATGGCGGCGCCTCGGCCCTTGCGTGACACCGGCATCGTCATCACCCGCCCCGTGCATCAAGGCGAGGCGCTCAAGGCGCGTCTCGAGACCAAGGGTGCGAGCGTATTGCACTTTCCTACCATCGAGATCCTGCCGGTGGTGCGCAACGCCGAGTTGGAGAACACTTTCGGTGAACTCGCGCGTTACGACTACGCGACTTTCACCAGTCCAAATGCGGCCGACTATGCAGCCGATTATCTCGATTTCGGCGCCTTGCCGCCGAAGCTCAAGATCGCGGCCATCGGTCCCGGCACCGCGCGCGCCCTCGCGGCGCACGGCCGCAAGCCCGATATCTTGCCGCGCGATGGGGCGAGCAGCGAGGCGCTCCTGAAGCTCAAGGCGCTGAATGCCGTGGACGGCAAGCGTGTGTTGATCGTGCGCGGTCAGGGCGGCCGCGAACTACTGGCCGAAACCCTCGAGGAGCGTGGCGCCGAGGTCGACTACGCGGAGGTCTACCGACGCGCCGTGCCGCGGGCCGACCGCAGCGAACTCGCGCAATGGTTCCGCGAGAACCGCGTGGATGTGATCGTGGTCACGGGCCGCGAGTCTCTGCTCAATCTCGATCACATGCTGAGCCCCCTGCTCAGCCCCAACCTGCATGCTTCGCAGCTTCTGGTTTCCAGCCCGCGTGTGTTAAAAGTAGCGAGCGCTATGGGGATCCGCCGCCGCCCGGTGGTGGCTGCGGACGCAAGCGATCGCGCCCTGGTGTTGGCGCTGGTAGATTGGTGGACAAAGCAGGGACGCGCACAGCGTCAGGAGCGGAGGGAACATGAGCGCGGAGTCTGAGGCGAGGACCGGCCGGCCCGGCAAGAGCTTGGTACCGGTGGCTCCGGGGTTCGCGCGCCGCCCGGCACGCTGGCCGGCGTGGCTGGCGCTCGTGCTCGCGCTCGTGGCCCTCGGGCTGGCGATCGCGGGCTGGGTGAGCACCAGCCGGGCAGGACAGCGCCGCGACCAGGCGCTTGCGGCCGAGGTCCAGGCGCTCAACCAGCGCTACGCGACGCTCGCGAGTTCCGCGGCATCGCGCCGCGAACTCGAAAACGACAGCCAGAACACCCGCCAGAACCTCAAGGCCTTCAGCGACCGGCTGGACAGCCTCGAAGCTACGCTCACCAACCTCCGGCGGCGCTCGGAGCGCGGCCGTGACGCCTGGATCAAGGCCGAGGCCGCAACGCTGCTGCTGGCCGCCAATGACCAGGTGCAACTCAATTCCGATCCGCAGCTCGCGCTCAAGGCGCTCGGTGCCGCGGATGCACGCTTGAAGCTGCTCTCCGATCCGCAACTCGTTCCGGTGCGCCAGGCGATCGCCAAGGAGCAGGCCGCTCTGCGCGCCGTGCCCGAGGCCGATATCACCGGCATGGCTGCGACACTTAGCGGACTGGCGAATTCGGTGGACGCATTTCCCCTCAAGCGTAATCCGCCGGTGCAGTACACGCCGGCGCCGCAGGCAGCGAGTCGCGAGAGCACGCGGCATACGCTCTGGCAGCGCCTCGGCATCGGCATCGAGCGCGTGGCGCGCGACATCTTCACAGTGCGTCACCGCAACGCCCCGGTGGTGCCGCTGCTCGCGCCCTCGCAAGAGTATTTCCTGCGCCAGAATCTGGCGCTGCGGCTGGCGCAGGCGCGCGCCGCACTCCTCGAGCGCAACAGCCCGGCCTTTGACGCGAGCGTCGAGCTCACGAGCCGCTGGCTCAACACTTACTTCGACAGTTCCAACAATGCGGTGAGCGCCGCCCTGGCAGAGCTCGCGCAGATGCGGCAGCAGGACATCGCCCCACCGCTGCCCGACATTTCTGCCTCGCTCACGCTGTTGCGCAAGCTCGAGCCGCCGGCCGGCAACGCGCCGTGAAGTACGCGTTCTATATCCTGCTCGCGTTGATCCTGGCGGTCATCGTAGCCGCACTGGTGCACTCCGGCACCGGCTACGTGCTGCTTTCCTGGCGCGACACCAGCGTGGAGATGGCATTCACCACGCTGGCGGTGCTGATCCTGATCGTGTTTTTCGGACTGTATGTGCTCACCACGCTGGTGGTGAAGCTCTGGGCATTTCCGCGGCGCATGCGTACAGCGCTGGAACGGCGCCGCGAACTGCGGGCGCGGCGTTCGGCAATTCGCGGCCTCATCGACCTGGCCGAGGGCCGCTGGGCGGAGAGCGAACACAACCTGGTGCGCCACGCGCGCGACAGCAAGGTCCCGCTCGTCACCTACATTGCCGCCGCGCGTGCCGCGCAGATGCAGGGCGCCCACGAGCGGCGCGACGCTTACCTGCGCCGCGCGGCGGAACGCGAACCGGCGGCCCAACTGGCGGTGCTGGTCACTCAGGCGGAACTCCAGATCGCGCACAAGCAGTACGAGCACGCGCTTGCGACTCTGCGCCACCTGCGCGAACTCGACACCCGGCATGCCCACGGCTTGCATCTGCTCGCACGCGTGTACGTGAAACTCGGCGACTGGAAGGCGCTCAAGGAGTTGGTGCCGGAGTTGCGCGACCAGCATGCCATGCCACGCCGGCGTATCGACCGGCTCGAGTGCCGCGCGCTCGCCATGCTGCTCGAACGTGTTGAGCCGGCTGGCGGATTGGCGGAAATCCATGCCCTGTGGAACGGGTTGCCGCGGCGGCTGCGCGTGGACCCGGTGGCAGCAGGCGCCTACGCACGTGCGCTGCTACGCTGCGATGATTCCAAGGCCGCCGAGGCGGTGTTGCGCGAGGCGCTCAAGTCCCACTGGGACGACGAGCTGGTGCGGCTCTACGGGGAGGCGCTGTCCGACGATCGGGTGCGGCAACTCGCGCGCGTCGAAACCTGGCTCGGCGACAAGGGCGAGAGTGCGGCGCTGCTGCTTACCGCCGGGCGCCTGTGCGTGGCGGCACGGCTCTGGGGTAAGGCACGCAGTTATCTTGAATCGAGCATCGCACTCGCGGCCAGCGCCGAGGCATACCAGGAATTGGGCAAGCTGATGCTGACGCTCGGCGAACCCGAGCACGCCCGCCAAGCGTTCAACGACGGCCTGGCGCTCTCGCTGGGCGAGCGCATCCAGGCCTACAAACCCGGCGAACCGCATCTGCGCCGGGTGCGTGGCGGCAGTTACCCCGCCTGAACCGGTTCACGCTAACATGCCGACTGTGACCTGCAACGAACGTCCGGCGCAGCGTGCCGGGCAACAACCTTCAACGACAGCGTAATGCAAATTCCTGAAATTCTGGTGATTGAATCCGAACACCGGCCCGGCAATCTCGGGCGCATTCTCATCGCCATCGGCGAGTGCGGCGTGGTCATCGACCACATCACGCTGGCGCGTCGCGCGCAGGACAAGAGCGTGTGGGAAATCACCGTGGAGATGGATGAGGCCGCGCATCAGTTGCTGGTGGAGCGGCTCGCCAAACTGCCCTACGGCAAGCTCCTCGGCCGCTCCGACCGTGTGTTCGACCGCCATCGCGGCGGCAAGATCCAGATGATCTCCAAGCTCCCGCTGGATTCCATCCAGCAGTTGCGCGACGTGTATACGCCGGGCGTGGCACGCGTGTGCCTGGAGATCCAGAGACATCCGGAAGAGGTCTGGGACTACACCAGCCTGGGCAATACCGTGGGCATCATCACCAACGGCACGGCGATACTTGGCTTGGGCAACATCGGCGCGATCGCGGGCCTGCCGGTGATGGAAGGCAAGGCCATGATCTACGCGCGCTTCGTGGGACTGTCCGGCATCCCCATTCTGCTCAAGGACAGCGATCCGAAGAAAGTCATTGCTGCGGTGCTAGCCATCGAGGCGTCGTTTGGCGCCATCCACCTCGAAGACATCGCCGCGCCCGCCTGTTTCGAGATCGAGGAGACGCTCAGCGCGCAACTCGACAAGCCGGTAATGCAGGACGACCAGCACGGCACCGCGGTGGTCACCTTGGGCGCGCTGCTCACGGCCACCCGCCGCCGGCAGCGCAAGCTGAACGAATCGGTGGTCGGCCAGATCGGTCTCGGCGCGGCCGGCATCGGCGTGGCCCAGCTCTTGCTGCACTACGGCGTCAAGCAGCTGCTCGGCGCCGACGTGCGCGAGGCGGGCCTGCAGCGCATCGAACGCTTGGGCGGCAAGCGCGCGACTCTGGCCGAGGTCATGCAGCAAGCCGATATCGTGATTGCCACCACCGGCGTCAAGGATCTGATCAAGCCCGAGATGGTACGCAAGGGCCAGATGATCTTCGCGCTCTCCAACCCCGAGCCGGAAATCGATGCGGGTGTGGCACTCGCGCACGGCGCGTCGTTTGCGACCGACGGACGCAGCGTCAACAATGCCCTGGGTTTCCCCGCGCTGTTCCGCGGTGCGCTCGATGCGCGCGCCAAGCATTTCACCAATGCTATGTATCTGGCGGCCGCGCAGAAGCTTACCGAGCTCGCGCCCCCCGACGAGCTCCTGCCGCACGTGCTCGAACCGTCGGTGCATGCGCAGGTCGCGGCTGCGGTCAAAGCCGCGGCGCTGCAGGGTGGGGCTTGAACGTTTGACGGCGGCGGGTGCACTCTGTGCCCCACTGACCATTCGCGCGATCGGGATCTGCCGTGGTGGCGCGCGTTAGGTGATGCACAAGGGGTGGGTGTTTATGGACAGATCTCGATGGGGTGGCCGCGTATTTCCTGCAGTTTGTACTGCGGCCGGCATCACCGCGCTGATACTTTGCGCAAGCGCGCGCGCCGACGCGCTCGGTGATTTGCGCGCGAAGCTAGCGTCGCTCGACGGCCGGGCGCCCATTCAGGCGACGCTCACCGTCGAAACCACCACCGTCAGCAAGAAGGAGAATGCCGGAAAGCCGCAGACCGCGCAGGCCCGGTTGGAGCTTCGGGCCGGTGATGGTTTGAGCGTGCATGTCGACGCGGCGACCCTGCAGCAGGCGGCGACCGAGCTTGCCGCAGCCACGACCAACGCCACGCACCCGACACCGGCCCTGAGCCTGCTCAGGAGCAGCGTGGATCCCGTGACGCTCGCGGAGCTTTTGTCCGAAGGGCCGCACCTGTTGCGCAAGCTCTCACCGGCGACCGCCGCGACCGTGACGGCCACGACGCTCTGGGGCAAACCCGCCCAAGAACTGACCGTCAGTCTTCCGGCACCGAAGTCTTCGGATATCAAGCTCAAGGATTTTTCCGACAGCTTTTCCATCTGGCTCGATACCGGTGGCGTGCCGCTCGCGGCGAGTGAGCAGACTCAAGGCAAAGGCTGTTTCCTGTTTCTGTGCATGCGAGTTGCCGAATCCGCAAGTTACACGTTTGAAGTCGCCGGCGGCCGTCTGCTGGCAAGCAAGCTCAGTACCGAGCACAAACAGAGTGGGCTCGGGCAGGATTCGGACACCCATACCGTCTACACTTTGGAGGTCCAGAGCCCGGCAGGGAGCACCGCGCGAGCGGGGATCCGCAGACAGGATTGATTCGCGGGCGACTGCAACAGCCCCGCACGCGCGAGCGGACAGAACTTTGCACGCAGGGCAGCGGGCGAGCGGTGGCTAGCGGGGCTTGCTGGTGGCCGCCGGTGCCTTGCTGGGCGCGCCAGCATAGCCGGTCACAATGATGGTCCGAGTGGAGCCGGGCGGCGGTAGCGTACCGGTCAATTTGCGCAGTTCCATGACCTGCTGCAGGTTGAGCGCACGAAAGTTGTGCCACATGCCCTTGCGCTTGAATGCGCTGCTCGGCAGTCCCTCCGCGCAGGCGGAGATGCCATCCATGCGGCAATTGTCCTGGACGTACAACCACCAACTGTTCGATCCGCATTCGAGTATGGCGCCCATGCGTTCCTGTACGTGCACACCGCGCGCCTGGTGGTCGATCTTGCACACCGTCAGATTGGCGTCGGCCGCGGCGCTCGAAACCGGCCGCTTGAGCGCCACCTTGACCTCTTGCAGTGCACGAACCTCGGCCTTGATTGCGGCCACTCCGCTCACAGTAACGGGTGCGAGCACGCGGGTTTTGCTGACCGCGGCCGCAGGTTTGCTGGGTGCCGGCAGTGGCGTTTGCCGAGGCTCAGCTTGGGCGCTTGCGCACAATGCGGCAGCGAGCAGCGCAAGGCCCAGGGCGATGGCCAAGGACTGGCGGCGACGGGGTTGTGGATTCATGGTCAAGACCCTTTGGTACCAGCGGAGAAAGGCTGTAGTCCTCGTGCCGGGACATGATAGCGGACTTCACAAAACGCGTCCTGGCGTTGCATGTCCGACGCGAATACGGCGTCTGGGCCGGGCCAGCTCGCTGCGCATGGTGTTTGATTACTCGCCGCGCTTACTGCTTGGGCAGAGGAATGTTTTGCAACAAGCCAAGGAAATCCGCGCGGTATATCGTCGCCTCGACCGTCTGCCCGGGAAACTTCAGGATCCGCGCACGCAGCGCTTGGGTCGCGGCTGCCAAGCTGTGGCTGGTTTGCCCGGTCGGCACGGCGTTGGCCCTGCACACCAGACTGGATTCAGGCGAATT
Organism: Gammaproteobacteria bacterium; assembly: GCA_050739335.1. Classification (GTDB taxonomy): domain Bacteria; phylum Pseudomonadota; class Gammaproteobacteria; order Natronospirales; family REEB76; genus REEB76. The sequence continues at coordinate 419 of JBOIBB010000007.1, read as the reverse complement.
GGGCGGCGAGGTTTCAATCCGGCAACGCAGCGCGTCGGTGGCGGTGGCGCTCAGTGCCAGCTTGATCGCTTCGAGCGTTTGCAGTATCTCGCCCGGCCCACGGATGGCGAGCGGCCCGATCTGCATATCTTTGGCCGGCGCATTCGGATTCAGAATCTCGTGCATCAGGCGATTGAAGCTCGCGGTGCTGACGCGCCAATCGAGGTCTCGCACCGAACTCGTGGCCATGGCTCCGGTCAGCAGGGCCTCATTCAGGGCGTCGACCTGGCCGTTGAAGTCGGAACCGAAGTTATGGTTGGCCATCCCTGCGTCTCGGGTAAGCTGCAGCTTGAACTGATATTGAAGACGTTGGTGATTGGTGGCGCAGATCAGGTGGCTCATGATGTGGCTTCCAGTCGCCAGGTTCTCGCGGCACACGA
>JBOIBB010000006.1:0-13619 GCA_050739335.1 Gammaproteobacteria bacterium | reverse complement strand
GCCCTGGGTTCAGGACCTGGGTTGGACGTTGCTGCATTTTCTCTGGCAGGGATTTGCTGTCGGCAGTGTTTACTGGCTTGCTCGCCGTGGCTTGCGCGGGCACCAGCCCGAGCTGCGTTATTGGCTTGCCATGAGCACGCTCAGCGTTCTGGTAGTGCTGCCTGTGATTACTTTCGTGCATTTGTTGCCGGTATCCGTGGCTCCGGATGTCTCCGGAGTTGCGTCGAGCGCGCCCGATGTCACCGCGGTTCTTTCCGCAGCGGCCGCCTCGGCACAACCGCTATCGGTCGCGGCGACTGTTGCGGCACTGGTGCCCTGGCTTGCACCACTCTGGATGCTGGGCGTGGCATGTATGACGCTGCGTTTCGGCCAGGCTTGGCGGCACGCGCGCCGGCTGCGCGCCACGTCGGAGTACAGTTTGGGCCTTGATTGGCAACACCGCATTCAGCGGTTGAGCGCGCAATTGGGCATCCGTTTGCCAGTGCAGATTGCGCTGTCCCGCCACGTGGCCGTGCCCTCGGTGATCGGCTGGTTGAAGCCGCTGGTGCTGGTCCCAGCCGCGGCGATTGCCGGTCTCTCGCCGCTGCAGTTGGAATTGATCCTGATACACGAACTCGCGCATATCCGACGCCAGGACTATTTCTGGAATTTATTGCAGTCGCTGGTCGAAACTCTGCTGTTCTACCACCCGGTGGTGCGCTGGGTTTCGCGGGACGCACGGCTCGAGCGCGAGCAATGCTGCGATGATGCTGTGGTACGCATCCGCGGCGGCTCGCTCGCCTATGCACGCACACTCACCGAGTTGGAAAGCCTGCGCGCCACGCGCATCACGTTGCTCCTCGGCGCCAACGGCGGGCAACTGGTGACGCGCGTACAGCGCTTGGTCGGTCCACCGGTCCGCGGCGTGTTTCCGGTCTGGTTGCCGCCATTGCTGGCGGCGACATTCTTGGCAGCCGTGGGCTTGGTCCACTATGCAACGCAGTCACCGTTGGCCGCGGAGTTGGCGCAGAAAAATTTCACCCTGACCGGCCAGGACTGGCCGCAAGTCGCCGCAGTTCCGAGTTTGCGGCTCGTGCCGAGCAGTGTGGCGCCACAGGCTCTGCCGGCAATCCGCAAGCCACCGCCGATTACGGCCTCAATACCGGGTGTGGAATCGGCCCCCATGTCGCTGCCGGCGTTACCGGCACGCACGCTGATTGCAGCAGTCCCCGCTTTCATGGCACAGAGCGTAAGGAGAACCGTGACGCCGGCGCCGCCGTCCGTACCACGCCCGCGTGTACTGGCGAGCCGCGTGCCGGTGTACCCGGCATTTGCGCGTGAGCGCGGGGAACAGGGTTCGGCCACTGTGGTGTTTGGAATCACCGCACGCGGGGCGGTCGTCCGCGCACATGTGACCCAGGTGGTGGGCTCGCGCCTGTTTGGCGCCGCGGCGCTCGAGGCACTGCAGCATTGGAGGTTCGCGGCACCGCGGGGTTTGACCGGCTCGGCCGCGGCGCAACCGCTGTCAATAAGCTTTCAATTCCAGCTTCGAGATGCCGACGCGGACAGCCAGACCTGCCGTATGCCGCTCGGTTATCACGTGTGCGTCAATTGAACGGCTAGCCCGCACACGGTCGATTTACGGTTCTGGCGCCTGTAGACAGCGGCGCAAATGCTCGGGTTGCCAATGTTGTACCGCCCAATGCAGCAGTGCGCCGGGCGACTCGCCGTGCAGCTCCGGCGGCGGTGACTGCCTGAGAAACTCGAGTGCCCGAAAAAGCACGGCGGACGCTTGCGCCGCATCGACCGGCACGGCGCCCGTCTGTTTGCTGAGCTTCTCGCCAGCGGGATTCACCACGACTGGCAGGTGCATGTAAACAGGGGTCGGCAGTCCGAGTAGCTGTTGCAGGTAGATCTGCCGGGGTGTCGATAGCAGCAAGTCGGCGCCACGCACCACGTGGGTGATCTGCTCGAAGGCGTCGTCCACGACCACCGCGAGTTGATAGGCGAAATAACCCTCGGCGCGCTGCAACACGAAATCGCCAACTTCCCGCGCGAGCTGCTGCTGGAGATCCCCTTGCAGGATATCGGCAAACCCGATAGTGGAATCTACGGGTACGCGCACGCGCATGACGCGAGCGGTTTTACCCGCCGGAAGCCCGTGACGGCATGTGCCGGGGTAAACCGGCCCCTCGAGACCAGCGAGCCCGCTGTCGGCAATCTCACGGCGGCTGCAGGCGCAAGGGTAGGCGCGGCCGCGGGCCACGATGAGTGCGAGCGCGTCCCGATAGGCGGCGCGGCGAGTGTGCTGATAAACAACTGCGCCATCCCACAGGAGTGCGCAGCTCTCGAGACAACGCAGGATCGCATCCGCCGCGCCCGGCGGTTCGCGCGGTGGATCGAGATCCTCGATGCGTACCCGCCAGCGCCCGTGATGCGCGCGTGCGTCGAGGTAACTGCCAAGCGCCGTCACCAACGAACCGAAATGCAGGGGCCCGGTGGGCGAAGGGGCGAAACGCCCCTGATAGCTACGATCTGCGGTGTGCGTCCGCTCGGCTGCGGATTGTGGAGCCGGTGGGCTTGTCGCGAGAAGCTGCGGTTCTGTCAAGCGCGGTGGCGAGCGCTCAACCTGCCGTCTGTTTTTCGCGGATTTCGTCGAGCGTCTTGCAGTCTATGCACTGCGTGGCCGTAGGCCGCGCTTCGAGCCGGCGGACGCCGATTTCGACGCCGCAGGAGTCGCAGTAGCCATACTCCCCGGCTTCGAGGCTGGCCATCGCGTCGTCAATTTTCTTGATGAGCTTGCGTTCGCGATCACGGGTGCGCAACTCCAGGCTGAACTCGGATTCCTGCGTGGCACGATCGTTCGGATCCGGGAAATTCGCCGCCTCGTTCTGCATGTGATGCACCGTGCGGTCGACTTCCTCCATGAGCTCGCGCTTCCAGCCGAGCAGGATGTTGCGAAAGTGCAGATGCTGGTTTTCGTTCATGTACGGCTCGCCCTTGCGAATGGGGTAGGGCGTGAAGCCGTGAAAACCATCCACGGCCGAAGACCGGCGTCTCGGAGGTGCTGCCGTTTTAGGCGCGGCTTTCTTGAGAGTGTGGCGGGCTGTTCCCTTGGGGGGCGCTTTCCTGGCGGCCTTGGGGGCGTGGGAGGCGGGCTTTTTCTTGGCCGGCATCGATTACTCCTGAGAATCCGGAAAAAACCGCGCCGCTTTATACCGGATTCGGCCGAGCGGTGCAAGGTGACGCGCCAAGGCCACGGTTCTGTGCCGCTAAGACTGCCGCGCAGCTCGGAGGTTCCCTTGGGGCGTCTCCGTCCAAAGCACGGTGGCGCCTGCAACGGCCGCCGGCATAATAACGAAATTCACCAGCGGCACCAGGGTGCAGAGCGCAGCCGCCGCGCCAAAACCGAAGAGCCGTGCACGCCGGTGGCGAAACAGCGCACGCTGCGCGGCGAAGGCCACCCCGCGGTTACTCAACGGGAAATTCGCATACACGATCGCGAGCGTCCAGGCGGTAAATGCGAACCACACGAGCGGCGTGAGTACTCCAAACAGCGGGATGAATATCAGCACCAAGCCGAGCGCCGCCACCAGGATCAGCCGCCACACTATATATATCAGCCGCTGCATCTGGCCATGCAGTCCGACCGCCATGTCCAGGGCGAGGCTGCGGCCGGTTTTCGGGCGCTGGCCGGTAAGTGCTGCCTCCACCTGCATCGACAGGAAAATGTTGAAGGGCGCGGCGATCAGGTTGGCAATCAGGCTGAATGCATAGAACAGCGCCAGGACCGCCGCGAGCGCGAAGATTATCCAGAAAACCACCGCCAGCCAGGCGAGCCAGTGCGGCAGGCTGGCGATCCAGTGTTGCAACCAGGTGGAGAAGAAGTGTGCACCGAGGGCGATGGCGAACGCGAACAGCACCAAGTTGATCAGCAGCGGCCAGAGCACATAGCGTTTGATGCCCGGACGCGCGAGCCAGGTGAAGCCGAGAAACAGGCAACTTGCGCCGAAGGTGAATTCCTTCAGCACGGGCCGTGTCAGGGCAGGCTGACCGCAGGCGGACTGTGCCAGTCCGGCTGCCGGTGCTCGGCCACCACCGTCGTGTAAATGCCGCCGCGCACCTTGAAGGCGGCGGTGAGGCGGGTGAACTTGGGTGCCATCGCGGCCACGAGGTCGTCGAGGATATGGTTGGTCACGTCTTCGTGGAAGGCGCCCTGATCGCGGTAGTGCCAGATGTAGAGCTTCAGTGCCTTGAGCTCCACGCACAGGCGGTCGGGAACGTATTCGAGCAGCAACTCGGCAAAATCCGGTTGGCCGGTTTTCGGGCACAGACAGGTGAATTCCGGAATCCGGATGCGAATGGTGTAATCCCTGCCGCTGCGCGGATTGGGGAAGGTTTCGAGGTGAGTTTGCGGCGTGCTGGGCATCGAAAACAGAGGCTGCGTTTTAAGCGTGCAATACTTTACACTACCGCTCCAGAATCGGCCATTCAGCGAATCCGTTACTTCCAGAATGCGGCTCAGCAAAATAAAAATGTCGGGGTTCAAGTCCTTTGTGGACCCTACGATCCTGCATTTGCCCAGCAATCTGGTGGGGATCGTCGGCCCCAACGGTTGTGGCAAGTCCAACGTCATCGATGCGGTGCGCTGGGTCATGGGCGAATCGTCCGCCAAACAGTTGCGCGGCGATTCCATGGCCGACGTCATCTTCAACGGGTCAAGCGCACGCAAGCCGGTGAGCACCGCCAACATCGAGCTGGTGTTCGACAATTCCGACGGCGCGATCGGGGGGCCATTCGCCAACTATGCGGAGGTCTCGGTCAAGCGCGAAGTAGTCCGTGACGGCACTTCGAGTTATTTCCTGAATAACGCCCGCTGCCGGCGCCGTGACGTCACCGACCTGTTCCTCGGCACCGGCCTCGGGCCGCGCAGTTATTCGATCATCGAGCAGGGCACCATTGCGCGGCTGGTGGAATCCAAGCCCGAAGATCTGCGGGTATTCCTCGAGGAAGCCGCCGGCATCTCGCGCTACAAGGAACGACGCCGCGAGACCGAGAACCGGATCCAGCACACCCGTGAGAACATCGCGCGCCTGCAGGACCTGCTCGGTGAGCTCAACCAGCAAATGCAGCACTTGCAGCGCCAGGCACATGCCGCCGAGCGTTACCAGAAATTGAACACCGAAAAGCGCGCCCTGGAGGCGCAGATCAAGGCGCTGCACTGGCGTGCACTCGATACCGAGATGGCGCGCCACGCGGAGGTGCTGCGCGAGCACGATAATCGCCTGCAGGCCGCGATTGCCGCGCAGCGCGCCGTCGAGGCCGAATTGGAGAAGGCGCGCAGCGCACATGACGCGGCAAACGACGGCTTGGCTGCCGTGCAGGCGCGCTCCTACGAGCTCGCCACCGCCACCGCGCGGCGCGAGCAGGCGCTGCAGAACCTGCGCGAAACCCGCGCGCGCCAGCAGCAGGACGGTGAGACGATCGATGCCAGCGCGCAGGCTGTCAAGCTCGAGGTCGCCAGCGAAGAGCAGCGGCTCGCCGACGCCGCGCGGCAGGTCGCCGAGCTCGAGCCTGCCCATGCGCACGCACTGGCCGCCGAACAACAAGCGCTCGCCGAGTTCGATGCCGCGGAGCGCGCGCTGCAGGCCCAGCAGGATCGCTGGGACGAGCACGCCGGCGAAACCGCGGATGCGGCGCAGCAGGCCGAGGTGCAACGCACGCGCATTGAGCATCTCGAGCAGGAACTTCTGCAGGCCACGGCCCAGCGCAAGAAGCTCGCCCAACAACGCGCAGACCTATCGTCCGAGAGCTTGCGGTCCGAAGTGGCGGCCGTCGAGGAACGCGTGCAGACCGTCGCCACCGAACGCGAACACCGTCAGGCGGAGCTGCAGCAAACCTTGCAGACTCTGGCGGCTTGCCGCAGCGACGAGCACCGGCTCGAGGGCGAATTGCACGGCCTGCGTAGCCAGCTCGAGGAAGAGACCGGACGTGTTGCATCGCTCGACGAGCTGCAGCGCACGGCTCTCGGCAAGAGCCGCACCCAGGTGGGCGAGTGGCTCGCGGCGCGGCAGCTTGACGGCAGTCCGCGGCTGGCGGAATTGATTGAAGTCACGGCCGGCTGGGAGCAGGCCGTTGAAATGGTGCTGGGTTATCACCTCGAGGCTGTAAGCCTGGACTCCATCGACGCCTGGGCCGCAAAACTCGCGGAACTGGCCGGTGGCTCACTGTCATTCGTGGAACGCCGGCCGGATGCGCGCGTGGTGAGCGACGACAGTCTGCTGCACCGGGTAAAGAGCCCCTTGCCGCTCCAGGATTTTCTCGGTCCGGTATACGCGGCGGAAAGCCTCGAGGCGGCGTTGGCACTGCGTGCCCGCTTGCAGCCCGGTGAGTCGGCGGTGACCCGCGATGGCATCTGGCTCGGAGCCCACTGGATCCGGCTGCTGCGTGGCCAGGAAGAGCGCTCCGGAGTACTGGCGCGCGAGTCGGAGTTGAAAGAGCACCGCGCGAGCGTCGCGCGTCTCAAGCAGCAGATTGACACCCAGGCGGCGCGCCAGGATGAACTGCGCAGCCGGTTGCGCGAGCTCGAGGCCGAGCGCGAACAACGCCAAGCGGATGTGAACCTGGCGCACCGCCGCCAAGCCGAGACTCAGGCCGAACTCAAGACTACCGAAGGCCGTCTGCAGCACGTCGTGCAGGACGTCACGCGTCTCAACACGGAGATTGCCGAGCAGACAAAGCTCGGTGCGAAACTCGGCAATGACATCGGCGAGCGGCGCGCCGAGTTGCAGACCCAGATGGATACGTTGCAGGAACTCGAGGACCGCCGCAGTCAACTCGAAACCGGACGCAGCACGTTGCGTACCCGGGCAGCGACCGCGCGCGAACGCGCGCGCACCAGCTCGGAGAGTGTGCACACCGCGGCCCTGGATTTGCAGGCGCGGCAATCGCAACAGGAGTCGGCACACGAGAATCTCGCGCGGCTGCGCCAGCAAATCGCGCAGATGGACACACACCGGCAGGAGTTGCAGCGGGCACTCGCGGCTTCGCTGACACCACTGGCCGGGCAGGAAGCCGAATTCAAGGGTCTGCTCGAGCGGCGTGCCCACCTCGATGCCGAGCTCGCCGCGGCGCGTGAGCGGCTGGAAGCGCTGAGCACGCAAGTGCGCGAGCTCGAACAGGCGCGTCAAGCGCGCGAGCAGCACGCCGAAGAGTGCCGCGAGCAGTTGCAACAACTGCGGCTCGGCAGCGAGGAAGCCCGCGTGCGCCGTGAAACCTTGAGCGAACAACTGCGCAGTGATGGCTACGAACCACAAACCTTGCTGGCTGACCTGCCGGCCGAAGCCAAGCTCGAGACCTGGCCGGAGAAGCTCACCGCGATCGAGGAGCGCATTGCGCGCCTGGGGGCCATCAATCTGGCCGCGATTCAGGAATACAACGAGCAATCGGAGCGCAAGCAGTACCTGGATGCGCAACTCGCGGATCTCAGCCAGGCCTTGGCGACGCTCGAGGAAGCCATCCGCAAGATTGACCGCGAGACCCGCACGCGCTTCCAGGAGACTTTCGACCGGGTGAACGCCGGACTGCAAACCAGTTTTCCCAAGTTGTTTGGTGGTGGCCACGCCTACCTGGAGCTGACCGGCGAGGAATTGCTGGACGCGGGTGTGGCGATCATGGCGCGCCCACCGGGCAAGCGGAACAGCACCATTCATCTGCTGTCGGGCGGTGAAAAGGCGCTGACAGCGGTGGCGCTGGTGTTTGCCATTTTCGAACTCAATCCGGCGCCATTTTGCATGCTGGACGAGGTCGATGCGCCGCTCGACGAAGCCAATATCGGACGCTTCGCGGACCTGGTGCGCGGCATGTCGGATCGCGTGCAGTTCGTATTCATCACCCACAACAAGGCCGCGATGGAGACCGCGAATCAACTGATCGGCGTGACCATGAACGAGCCCGGAGTCTCGCGCCTCGTGGACGTGGACGTGGAGGAAGCGGTGCGCATCGCTGCGACCTGACATGTGGCAGTTACGACTCATTATTGTCCTGATCGGCCTGGTGTTTATCGCCCTCGTGTATCTACTGTCGCGTCAGAGAAAGAGCCGGCGCGCACTGCGTGCCCGTGACGAGCCGACACTGGATGGTCTCGATACGCTCCACCCGCCGCTTGCGTCGCACCCCACGAGCGCGCCGCGGCCGGTAACGGCTGCGACGAAGCCCGCCGTCGAGTGTGCACCGATTGCTGCGCCGGTGAGTGCTCCGGCCGCCGCGCCGTGCGCACACGCAGGTCAGTTGATCGTGGCCTTGCACGTGGCTGGCCGCGCGCCGACGCCGTTCAGCGGTGCACGCGTGTTGGCGGCGCTGCAGGCCAACGGTCTGCAATACGGACCGCTGCGCGTCTTCGAACGCCCGGCCAAAACGCCGGGTGACGGCTCGGCGTTCTGCGTGGCCAACATGGTCGAGCCGGGCGAACTCACGCCCGAACTCCTCGCGCAGCAGCCGCTCACCGGCCTGACACTGTTCCTGGTGCTGCCTGGTCCGCGCGATGCCCTGGGTGCCTGCGCGGACATGATCGCCACGGCACGCGCGCTTGCCGCGCAACTCGGCGGCGAAGTGCAGAACGAGAATCACAGCGTGTTCTCGGTGGAAGACGCCCAGCATATCCGCCAGCGGGTGCTGGAATTCCAAACTCGGGTCTGAGCCTCAGGCGGCGAGCTCGCGGGCATGGGTGCTGACGCGGTGGTTCAAGCGTGACACAGCGTGCGGACGCCGAGCGCCGCATCGGCGAGCTGCGCAAGCAGCTCGAGCACCATAACTATCTTTATTACGTGCTCGATGCACCGGAAGTCCCGGACAGCGATTACGACCTGCTGATGCGCGAGCTTCAAGCGCTCGAGCACGAATATCCCGATTTGGTAGTGCCCGATTCCCCAACCCAGCGCGTGGGCGGGGCGGCGCTCAAGGAATTCGGCGAAGTACGCCATGCGGTACCCATGCTGTCTCTGGACGATGTATTTGACGAGGCCGAACTGCAGGCTTTCGATGCGCGGGTGCGCGAACGCCTCGGGGAGACCGGGAATCTGGAATATGCCGCCGAGCCCAAGCTCGACGGGCTCGCGATGAGCTTGATGTACGCCGATGGACGCCTGCAGCGGGGGGTGACGCGCGGTGACGGTACCACCGGCGAAGATGTGACCGCGAACGTGCGCACGCTGCTGACCGTGCCCTTGCGCCTGCGCGGTTCCGGCCATCCGCCGTTGCTTGAGGTGCGCGGCGAAGTGTACATGCCGCGCCGCGGTTTCGAGGAACTCAACCGCCGCCAGGCGGAACACGGCGAGAAGACTTTTGCCAATCCACGCAACGCGGCCGCCGGCAGCCTGCGCCAGCTCGATCCACGTATTACCGCGGAACGGCCCTTGGCGTTTTTTGCCTATGCTTGGGGTGAAGTGCAAGGCTGGTCTCTGCCCGCGCTCCACACCGAGGTGCTGGCACAGTTCCGGGAATGGGGTCTGCGCATCAATCCGGAAAACCGCCTGGTCAGGGGACTCGAGGGGTGTCTGGGTTATTTCCGCGCGCTCGGCGAAAAGCGCGCGCGTCTTGGCTACCAGATCGACGGCGTGGTCTACAAGGTGAACCGACTCGACTGGCAGCGTGTGCTCGGCTTTGCGGCACGCGCGCCGCGCTGGGCCGTGGCCCACAAGTTCCCGGCCCAAGAGACCACCACCCGGTTGCGGGCCGTGGAATTTCAGGTGGGCCGCAGCGGCGCGCTCACGCCGGTCGCGCGGCTCGATCCGGTATTCGTGGGCGGTGCCACGGTGAGCAACGCCACGCTGCACAACATGGATGAAATTGCCCGCAAGGATATCCGCGTGGGCGACACGGTGATCGTGCGGCGCGCGGGCGACGTGATCCCGGAGGTCGTGGCGGTGGTGGCGAGCCGGCGTCCCGCACATACCGAAGCCGTGCGCATGCCGACGCAATGCCCGGTGTGCGGTGCGCGCGTCGAGCGTGAATTCCGTGAGCGCTTGCAGGGCGGCAAGACGGTGCTGGAACCCCTGGCGGCCTGGCGGTGTACCGGGCGCCTGTCTTGCCCGGCGCAGCTCGCCCAGGCGCTCATGCATTTTGCCGGGCGCCGCGCGCTGGACATCGACGGCCTCGGCGAAAAACTTATGCAGCAACTCATCGAAAAGCAGCTGCTGCATTCTCCGGCCGACATTTATGCGCTCAGCCGCGAGCCGTTGGCGGATCTGGAACGCATGGGTGAGAAATCCGCAGACACCCTGCTGGCCGCGATTGTTAAAAGCAAGTCCACGACGCTGGCGCGGTTCCTGTACGCACTTGGCATTCCCGAAATCGGCGAGGTAACGGCACAGACACTCGCGCACCACTTCGGCAGTCTCGAGGCGCTGCAGGTTTCGGCACGCCAGTACGCGGCGAGCCTCGCGCGCGCACATGCGGGCAAGGATCGTGAATCGGTAAAACACCTGGCGGCGGAAAACCTGCGCGCGGTACGCGATATTGGGCCGGAAGCCGCGGCGAGCCTCGCGGAGTTCTTTGCGGAGGAACACAATGGCGCGGTGATTGAGCGCCTGCGGCAGGCGGGCGTGCACTGGCCGGAGGCAGGTCCGCAAGCCGCGTCGGCGCCGGCGGCCAAACTCGCCGGCAAGAGCTTCGTGTTGACCGGCACCCTCGTCCACATGACACGGGATGCGGCCACGGCGCGCATTCAGGCGCTGGGGGGCCGGGTTACCGGCAGTGTCTCCAGCAAGACGGACTTTGTAGTGGCCGGCGCCGACCCCGGCTCGAAGCTCGCGGCGGCCCGGCGGCTGGACGTGGCGGTGCTCGACGAGGCCGGCTTGCAGCGCCTGCTGGATGCTTGAGTGTTTCGCCGTCGCGCGCGATAAAATGCTCGCGGTTTCAGGTGCGACTGACGACCGGTTTCGGCGGGAGTAAACGTTTGCGGTGGTTCGGCTGGCTTTGCTTGTGCGTGCTGCTCACGCTCAGCGCTTGTGCGACGGTGCTCACACCGATGTACGGCGTGCGCGAGGGCAGGCTGGTGCCGTGCCCGGCGCACCGTGATTGCCTGTCGAGCGAGGATACGACCCCCGCGCTCTACATCGCGCCGCTGGTGTATACCAGCAATCGGCAGCAGGCACGCAACGATCTGTTGATTGCCATCAACGCCGTCGGCCACGGCCGGATTGTGTCCAATCACCGCAATTATCTGAGGGTCGCGTATTCGATCACCGACTCCGCAGATCGCGCCTCGCAATATTTCTATCAGCCCGAGGATGCGGTCGACGATGTCGAGTTTTACATGGTGCCGGGCGGGCACAGCATCGAGATGCGTTCCATCGCCCGTCTTGGTCTCTTTGACGTGGGCGCCAATCGCGAGCGCCTCGAGAAAATCCGCGCGGCCTTCGCCGAACTTCAGCAGTATCACTGAGCCCGCAGGAAAAAAACGGCCGGCGAAAGCCGGCCGTGGATTCCGGGCGATATATCCGCGCCTCAACCTTTTTGCGCCGGCTTGCCGGTCGCGGCGGTAGGCGCCGCCGGTGCCGCAGGTTTCACGGCTGGCGTTGCGGCCGGGGAGCTGCTCGAGGTCGGAGCCAGGTGGACCTTGGCTTCGCCGCGCAGCTTGTTCACATAGGCTTCCACCGCGTCGCTCTGCAGCGACTGGGTGAGCTGGTTGCGCATCGAATCCAGACTCGGCGGAGGCGTGGGCCGGGTGTCTTCGAGCTGGATCACGTGCCAGCCGAACTGGGTATGCACCGGTTGCTTGGTGTACTCGCCTTTCTTGAGCTGCGCCACCGCGGCCGAGAATTGCGGCACCATTTGGTCGGGGCTGAACCAGCCGAGCTCGCCGCCCTGGGATTTCGAGGCATCGGTCGAGTACTTCTTGGCCAGCACCGCGAAATTGCCGCCGTGGTTCAACTGGTGGATGATGCTCTGGGCTTCTTTTTCAGTCGGCACCAGGATGTGACGAGCCTTGTATTCAGTTCCCGGCATGCTCTTGATGTGCTTTTGGTAAGCAGCGTTGATCTGGTCCTCGGTGACCGGATGCTGGCTCAGGTACTGCTGCACCATTTGCTGGGCGAGGAACCCGGTATTCTGGATCTTGAGCTCAGTCGCTACCTTGGGATCCTTCGGTACGCCGGATTTCACCGCCGTCTGCGACAGCACTTCCATGTCGATCAGGCGGTTCAGCACCATCTGGTGTTGTTGGGCATTGATCTGGGGCTCCTGGCCGCCGGCCAGCTCGCGCAGATAAGCGCGGAACATGTTGTTGGTGATCGGCGTGCCGTTGACGGTGGCGAGCACGCTTGAGGTGTCGGGATTGGAGTGGCTGCCGCTGCAAGCCGCAAGGGCTGCGGCCGCGAGCAGTGGCACCATCAGGCGAAATAATCTACGCATGCAAGTTCCTCGTGGAAGTAGAGAGTGGAAAATCAACGGGATTCTCCCGGGGCCAACGCCGTAATGCTGAGGGCGTGGATGTCTGTCTGCAGCAGGTTACCCAGCGCAGCATAGATCATGCGGTGACGTTCGAGCGGCGCACGCGTGGCAAACACACTGGCAACGATGCGCACCGAAAAATGGCCGGCGCCGGCGTGGACGTGGCCGGCGTGCAGAGCGGAGTCGTCATGGATTTCGAGTTGTAAAGGCTGCAACTCGCGTTGCAGCCGGGTGCGCAGCTTGTGCATGCGGGTCCCGGAGGTAGTTGGCGCTACGGTCGTCATGGCAGCACCTTGACGAAAGGTTTGACGAGCGAGCGTGCATAGACGCCGGCCGCCATGTACGGATCGGCCTTGGCCCAGGCCTGAGCATCCGCAAGCGAGGGGAATTCCGCAACGATCAGACTGCCGGTGTAACCGGCCGGGCCCGGCTGTTCGGCATCGATCGCTGGGCACGGTCCCGCGAGCAGCAGGCGTCCCTGATCCTGAAGATCCTTGAGGCGCTGAAGGTGTGCGGGACGTGCGGCGCGGCGCTTGGCGAGGCTCTCCGGCACGTCTTCCGCCAGAACGGCGTACCACATCAGGTGGATTTCTCCAGCTCGGCGTGGCGGCTGAGGTAGAACGCCTGGCCCACCACGAACACCAGCATCGCGGCCGTCGACCACCAGACCTTGAAACGGATCCAGACAGCGGTGTCGAAGTTGTAAATAACGTAGACGTTGACAGTGCCAAGCAGCAGGAAAAATGCTGCCCACATCAGATTCACCCGTTTCAGCACCGTTTGCGCAACCTTGAGCTTGTCGCCCAGCATGCGCTCCACCAGAGTCTGGCGCGTGAACTGGCTGGCGAGAATCACCACACCGAACAGCCACTCGATGATGGAGAATTTCCACTTGATGTACACCGCGTCATGGAACGCGAGCGTCACTCCCCCGAGCACCAGCGCCAGGATGGTGAAAGCGAGCGGCAGGGGTTCGAGCTTATGGCTGTGCCACCAGGAAAGCGCCAGCACCAGCACGCTGCCCGCCATCAGCACCCCGGTGGCAAAGAAGATGCCTTTCCACAGGTAGCTCACGAAAAACACCACCAGCAGCAGGAGTTCCAGGACAGCGGACATAAGCGAGCCGGCACAAAAGGTCCGATATGATAGCGCAACCGTCCGAGTGGTGGCGGCGCGAGCCAGAACATGAG
>JBOIBB010000005.1:0-27720 GCA_050739335.1 Gammaproteobacteria bacterium | reverse complement strand
GATCCAGCCCGATTACCTCTGGGGCCATATCGTCCATCTGGCGAAAGCGCAGAACGGCGAGCTGCTGAACAGTTTGCAAAAGGGCTTCAAGTACATCGAAGAGGAATCCTTCGAAAGCAAATTCCAGGGCCTGTTCTCGGAGATCAACCTGGCTTCCGAGAAGCTCGGGCGCACTTACACCGAGCGCAACGCCAAGCTCGGCGCGATCATCGGCGAGATCGCCAAGGGCATGGCGCAGTTTTCCTCCTCGGCCGACACGCTGGGCGATGCCTACGAGTACCTGATCGGCCAGTTTGCCGCCGGCTCCGGCAAGAAGGCCGGCGAGTTCTATACCCCGCAGCCGATCTCCAGCATCCTCTCCGGCATCGTCACGCTGGACAGCCAGGAGCCGAAGACCGGCCCGCGCCGCAAGCTGGAGAGCGTATTCGATTTTGCCTGCGGCTCAGGCTCGCTGCTGCTCAACGTGCGCCGCCGCATGCAGGCAGCAGGCGGCAGCATCGGCCGCATCTACGGCATGGAAAAGAACATCACCACCTACAATCTCGCGCGCATGAACATGCTGCTGCACGGGGTGAAGGACACCGAGTTCGAGATCACCCACGGCGATACGCTCACCAACGACTGGGAGTTCCTGCGCGAGACCAACCCGGCCAAAAAACCGCAGTTCGACGCGGTGGTGGCCAATCCGCCTTTCAGTTACCGCTGGGACCCCAGCGAGGCCGTGGCCGAAGATATGCGCTTCAAGAATCACGGCGTCGCGCCCAAGAGCGCCGCCGATTTCGCCTTTCTGCTGCACGGCCTGCACTATCTGAAAGACGACGGCGTGATGGCTATCATCCTGCCGCATGGCGTGCTGTTCCGTGGCGGGGTGGAGGCGCGCATTCGCACCAAGCTGCTCACCGACGGCCACCTTGATACCGTGATCGGCCTGCCGGCGAACCTGTTCTAGTCCACCGGCATCCCGGTCTGCATTCTGGTGCTGAAGAAGTGCAAGAAGTCGGACGACGTGCTGTTCATCAACGCCGCCGAGCACTTCACCAAGGGCAAGCGCCAGAATCAGTTGAGTGACGCGGATATCGAGCGGATTGTCTCGGCCTATCAGCAGCGCCCGGAAACGCCGGTCGAACGCTACGCCCGCCGCGTGGCGATGCAGGAGATTGCCGACAACGACTACAACCTCAACATCTCGCGCTACGTCAGCACCGCCGAGGCGGAGCAGGAGATTGACCTGCTGGCGAATCACGCAGAACTCGTCAAAATCGAGAGCGCTATCCGTGCGGCAACGGCGAAACACAATGCGTTCCTGAAGGAGCTGGGTTTGTCGCCTCTGCCGTTGGATGATTCTGACTAGGGAAGCTTCCACCTGTCCCGGTTCGCACGAACTCAGTACACTCACGGCGGGAAAAGACGACTCGCGTAATCAGCGTACGATACATGTACAAATTTCTGTGCGGGTGATTTTTTGAAGAAGCTCCTTCACGAAACCGAGCTGCTCCGCGCAGCGATTACGGCCGGCGTGCAGTATGCCGAAAAGCGCGGCGCGGCCATCTTCGAGCCAACGGATTCAGCGGCGGAAAAAATTCTGTATATCTACCGGCTGTTGGTGCATGACAAGCTGATCCAGCCGCTGCCGGAGGACCAGGTTTCGCAACAGTCCATGCGCCACAAACTCGCGATCTGGTATTCAAAGCAACTGCCGCCGGATCATGCGTTGCTCAAATGAGCAGTTCTGTCCTTCGACAACCTGTTTCGGTTACTAACGAAGCTCTGACCAATTCCATTTCCGCTATTCCCGCCCCACCTCCGCGGGGCAGGCTCCGGCGGGGATCCAGCTCCAAAGAGACGATGGATCGCCAACCGGCCGTATATATACTGGCAAGCAAACGCAACGGCAGGTTGTACATCGGTGTGACCAGCGACGTGCACAAACGTGCTTGGGAACACAAGTACGCCTTGGTGGGGGATTTTGCCAAACGCTACCGTGTTCACCTTCGTTGTATGCCTGCTAGCCCCGTCTCTGCCAAATCATTGGATCCCGGCTGCCGTGAAAGATTGCCAGCACGACAATGCGCTGTGCTTCCGGGCGAAAGTAGATACTGTATGGGAACCGACGAGCGGTAAGGCGACGTATGCGATTATGAACCTCGGCATATAGCTGCGGTTGAGCGGCAATCAAGGTGACGCAGCGTTCAATTTCAGCGATGAATTCGTCACCGAGACCTGGGCGTTTACTCTCATACCAAACTGCCGCGTCAATGAACTCTGCACGAGCGGCACGATGAAACCTAACCGGCAGAGTCATCGCTGGATGCGGTCACGCGCGGACGCTTTCACCTCGTTCCACGAAACCACATCGTCTGGGTGTGCTTCATGGTCAGCCAAACGCCGATCAAGCTCGGTCTTCTGGGTAGCGGTTAGCGGTGGTGCCGCATCACGTTTCGCAATTTCATCCCACAATGCCTCTACCAACGCGAGTTGATCTTCCATGCTCAATTGACGCACTTCGTCAAGCAGATGAGTATTCATGCGGATAGTATGGACTTCCTGCAATTTTCAATCCAACCAAAATTGGAAAAAAAACCGATGTTCCAGCTTCACCGTCAGCTTGAAGTAGACACCATGCCGCTCGGGCGCTTCGATTTCTGCCGCCTGCTGCTCATGAGCGACAGCAATTACCCGTGGTTCATTCTGGTGCCGGAGCGCGAAAACATTCGCGAATTGTACGAACTGAGCGCGACGGATCGTCACCAGCTTGCGGATGAATCCACGCAACTGTCACGCGCGCTGGCGGCGGTGTTCCAGCCCGACAAGCTCAACATCGCGGCGCTCGGCAACCACGTGCCGCAATTGCACGTGCATCACATCGTGCGCTACAAGAGCGACGCAGCCTGGCCTGATCCCGTGTGGGGCAAAGTTCCGCCGCGGCCGTATTACTCGGCTGAAATCGTCAAGCTAAAGAGAGCTGTGTGTCCGCATCTGGGGGATAACTTCAAGCCAGCGTGACGCGGGTCTGTGGGATAATGGCGGCCGCATACACTTCGGTCTTTCAGTCTTCAAGAGATGTCTCTGCAATCCGCTCCGGTTTTTGTATTCGCAGGCAACAGCATGGACCCGCTCGCGATCCACCGTGCGGACGCGGCATGGGTAACCGCGCGACTTAACGATCCGGCCGCAAAATTTATTCCGGTTGCGGGTGCGGACAACCTTCTCGTTGCGGATAACACGCCGCTCGTTCTCGATGCCGATGCAGCGCTGCGCACGCAAGCACAGTGCACGGTGCTTTTGGGCGAGTACGCCGGACACATTTATTTTGCACTGGGTCTGCCGCAGAACGTGCCACTTCCGCCGACTGTAATTCGCAGCAATCTGCGGCCGCAATTCGCAATGCTGGATGATGGTCTGCTGGCCCTGCTCGGCTACGCGCGCTGCATGGTGTACTGGCACAACCGCAACCGTTATTGCGGTCAGTGTGGAGCGCCCACGGTGAGCGCACGTGCCGGACACGAGCTGCACTGTACGCGTTGCGACAACATCATTTATCCGCGCGTCAACCCGGCGATCATCACGCTCGTCACGCATCGCGACCGCTGCCTGCTGGGTCACCACACCGGCTGGCCGGCGCAGCATTACTCGACCATCGCGGGTTTCGTGGAGCCGGGCGAGGACCCCGAGGCCACATTGCACCGTGAAGTCTGGGAAGAAACCAACATCCGCGTACGCAATCTGAAGTACTTGCGCTCGCAGCCCTGGCCCTACCCGGCGTCGCTCATGCTCGGCTACCGCGCCGAGGCGGAAAACTTCGATATTCATTGCAACGACGGCGAGCTCGAAGATGCTCGCTGGTTTTCCCGCCCCGAAATCGTTCGGGGACTCAAGGATGGCACGCTCGCGCTCTCCACGCCCCAGTCCATTTCCCATAGCCTGATCCGCGAGTGGTTCGACGAAGCGCGGGGAGTCTCGCTGGACGTTGTTCTCAGTGATCTCAAGTCCAGGCGCACGGCATGAATATAATGTCCGCATGTGCCTCGTGGTATTTGCCTGGAAAGTCCACCCGCGTTTCCCGCTGATCTTTGCCGGCAACCGCGACGAACTGCATACGCGTCCGGCGCGCGCCGCTGGGTTCTGGGCGGATGCGTCACGGGTGCTCGGCGGGCGTGATCTCGAAGCCGGCGGGACTTGGCTCGGCGTAACGGCCAGCGGGCGCTTCGCGGTCGTGACCAATTACCGCGAAGGGATGAATCCTCATTCGGGTCCGCGCTCACGCGGTCAACTCACCGCAGATTTTCTGCGCGGCGACATGCCGGTGTCCGCATATCTGCAGCACGTGGCGCGTCAAGCACAAGACTACGCGCCGTTCAGCCTGATCGTGGGTGACCGCGAGACGCTTTGGTATTTTTCCAACCGCGCGGCGCAGGTGCCGATGGAAATCACTCCGGGCGTTCACGGCTTGAGCAATCACCTGCTCGACACGCCCTGGCCGAAAGTCACGCGCAGCAAGGCGCGCCTCGCGGAGCTGCTGCAGCGCGATGCCGCGGACGAAGTAACGCTGCTTGAACTCCTCGCCGACCGCGAGCCGGCACCCATGGACAAACTTCCCGATACCGGCATTGGCATCGAGAGCGAACGCGCGATCTCACCCGTGTTCGTGGTCAATTCGCTGTATGGCACGCGTTGCTCCAGCGTGATCTTTCTGGGACCAGAGCAGATACGTTTCACCGAGCGTGGATTCAACTCGGGCGGCCAGGCGCTCGAAACGCGCCGCTTTCACTTGACCGGTGGCGCGTGAAACGCGCCGCTGTTTGCGGGTCTTGGCCTTCGCCACTTAGTGCCGCGCGCATCAGCGCTGCCGGCGTGCGTTTGAGCCAGCCGCGCGTCGTGAACGATTGCGTTTATTGGCTCGAGGGCCGGCCGGCAGAACTTGGCCGCAGCGTACTGGTATGTGCCAGGCAAGGCGCCGCACCCCGCGATCTCACGCCGACACCTTTCAACGTACGCAGCCGCGTGCATGAATACGGCGGCGGCGCGTATACAGCGGGTGAAAATATAATTTACTTCGTCAATCACGACGATCAGCAAATTTACCGTCAATCCACGGATGGCGGAACACCGAAAGCTCTGAGCAGCGCTCCCGGTTGCCGGTTCGCGGACCTGACGCTGGATAAAAAGCACGCCCGCTTGGTGTGTGTGTGCGAAGACCACAGCCAATTCGATGAACCGCCGCGCAACACCTTGGTGTCGGTGGCCTTCGGGGACGGCCGCACCAGGACTCTGGCACAAGGCTCGGATTTCTACAGTTCGCCAACTCTCAGCCCGGACGGGCTGCAGCTCGCCTGGCTTTGCTGGAATGCGCCGCTCATGCCCTGGCAAGGTTGTGAGTTGTGGCTCGCGGAGCTTGACGAGCGCGGTGTGCTGCAGGCGCCGCGCCGGATTGCGGGCGGTGCGCAGGAATCCATTTTTCAGCCTCAGTTTGCACCGGATGGTGTGCTGCATTTCGTCTCCGACAGCAATGGATACTGGAACATCTATCGTCATGTTTCGGGGTCCAACCCCGCCGTGACGCAAGTCCGAATGGACCATGGATTTGCACAATGGAATTTCGGCATGTCGAGTTATGGATTTCTCGCGGACGGCACCCTGCTCGCGACCCGCATGCATGACGGGGTTTCCGAATTGTTAGCCGTGCGCACCAGCGGCGCATCGGAGAGCGTCAATACCGGCATGAGCCAGATCGAACATCTGCATGCCGCGGGAAATCTTTGCACGCTCCTGGCCGCGAGCCCGACGCAACCCGCCGCGGTGCTGTTCGGTACACCGCAGCACCTCACACCGGTAACCCCGCCCACAATGAGCGTCCCCGCCGGCAACATCAGCGCAGCGCAATTCATCCGGTTCCCTGCGGACAACAGCGAGACGGTGTATGCGTGGTATTACCCGCCCTGCAATCCCGAGTACGAACCCAAGCCCGGCGAGCGGCCCCCGCTGCTCGTGACATGCCATGGCGGACCCACGGCGATGAGCAGCAACGGTTTGGACCCGCGCATCCAGTTCTGGACCAGCCGTGGCTTTGCCATCGCCGACGTGAACTATCGCGGCAGCAGCGGCTTTGGGCGCGCGTACCGCGAGAGCCTGCGCGGTGAATGGGGTATCAAGGACGCCGAGGATTGCATCGCCACCGCGCGTTACCTCGTCGAGCACGGGCTCGCGGACGCTCGCCGCCTCGCCATCAGCGGCGGCAGCGCCGGGGGCTTTACGGTGCTCTGTGCACTCGCCTTCCATGACTACTTCAAAGCCGGCGCGGTGTATTACGGTCTGAGCGAACTCGCCACCGCGATGCGCGATACCCACAAATTCGAGGCGCACTACGGAGATAGCCTGTTGGGCCCTTGGCCCGAAGCCCGTGACGTGTATCACAAACGCTCGCCGCTCTATGCGGCCGCACGCATCCGCTCTCCGGTAATATTCTTCCAGGGCCTGAAGGACAAGATCGTGCCTCCCGGCCAGACTGAACGCATGGTTGCGGCACTACGCAGCAACGGAGTGCCGGTGCAAACCTTTAGTTTTCCGGAGGAAGGCCACGGCTTCCGCCGTCGCGATACGCTCGAGCAGACGCTTGGCGCCGAGCTCGCGTTTTACGGCCGAACGTTCCGCTTCGTGCCCGCCGCGGATGGCTAGGCACATGCGGCACGGATGCTGGCGCCCACTGCCGGTCTGCCTATGCCTGGCGCTGCTTGGCGTCTGCATGGGCGCGCACGCCGCTGCGCCCACAATCGAGGTGCAGGTGCACGGCGTGAGCGGCGAACTCCTCAAAAACGTGCTCGCCTATCTGAGCGTCAACACCTACAAGAACGCACCCAATCTCAATCCCGCGATGGTGGGCCAGATGAACGGGCGCGCGCCCGGAGAAATCCGCACGGCGCTCCAACCGTTCGGCTATTACCAGCCGGTGATCACCGGCGATCTCAAGCAGACGGCGAACGGCTGGCTTGCGAACTACACCGTCAAACCCGGCACGCCGGTAAAACTGCGGCGCATCGATGTGCAGATCGCCGGGCCCGGCAAGGACAATCCGGCCTTGGTGAAATACCTCGGCTCGTTACCGCTCAAATCCGGTGCGCAGTTGAACCAGCCGCTATACACCCAGGTGAAACAGCGGCTGCTCGACATCGCCGCGCATCAGGGTTATCTCGACGTGCAATACACCGTGAGCGTGCTGCGCGTGGATCCCGTGCAGCACTGGGCCGATGTGGAACTGCACCTCGCGACCGGCGAACGCTATTACTTTGGCGCGGTGAGCTTCAAGCAAGACTTCATGGATCCAAAGTTCCTGGCGCAATTCGTGGTCTTCAAGCCCGGCGACCCCTACGACAGCAACAAGCTGTTGGGCCTGGAGTTCGCGCTCAACGATTCCGGCTACTTCGACGACGTGCAGGTGCAAGCGCAGCGCAACGAAGCCGGCGCGGCGCGGCAGATTCCGGTCGAAATCACGCTTTCGCCGCGCAAACGCAACAAGTACGTGGTGGGCCTGGGTTACGGCACCGATACCGGCCCGCGGCTCACGCTCGGTTGGGAAAACCGCCGCCTGAATTCCGTCGGTCACAAGTTCTCGGTGCTTGGCCAGTATTCGCACGTGCTCTCGAGCACCCAGATAAATTACACCGTGCCCACGCCCAACGGCCCAACCCTGGTGTACAGCCTCGCCAACGTGCGCCAGATCCTCGCGAACAACGTGGCTTACACCACCGCGATCGGCGTGAACCGCTACACCACCCTGAATGCCTGGTCCTGGGATCAGTACCTGCAGCTTTCGCATAACCGCAGCGACTTCGCGGTCGGCCCGGCGAGCGTCAGCACCCTGCTCACCCCGGGCAGCACTTTTTCGCGCGTGGTCACCGACAACCTGATTTTTCCGACCCACGGTTACCGCTTGTCGCTCGACCTGCGCGGTGCCAGCCAGATTCTCGGCTCGAGCACCAGTATCCTGCGCGCCGACCTGAGTGCCCGGCTCGTCGAAACCATCCTGCCGAACACGCGCTTGTTGTTGCGCGGTGAGGTGGGCGCCACGGCCACGCGCGACTTCGCGGCGCTGCCGCTCTCGCAACGCTTCTTCACCGGCGGTGACATGACGGTGCGCGGCTACGCCTTCAACTCCATCGGCCCCACCGATACCGAAGGCAACATAATCGGCGGCAAGGACATGCTGGTCGGCAGCATCGAATTGGATCACATGCTCGGACCGATCTTCGGCGTCGCGGCCTTCGTCGACGCCGGCAACGTGTTCAACACCTTCAACGCTTCACTCGAGAAAGGCGTGGGCCTTGGGCTGCGCTGGCGCACGCCGGTCGGCATGGTGCGCTTCGACCTTGCACACCCGGTAAAGCGCCCGGGCCTTGGTTGGTACCGTATCCACATCAGCATCGGGACCGACATGTGATCAAGCGCATTGTCATCGCTGTCGTCGTGGTGCTGATCTTGATTGTCGCGGGCGGCCTCACCTTCGTCCTGCACAGCCAAAGCGTGCTGCGCTGGACCGTGGCGCGGGCACTCGCGCGCACCCCCGAGATCACGATCCAGCAAGTCGAGGGCACGCTCGCCGGACCGATCACGCTGGAGGGCGTCGCAATCCAAAGCGCAACATTCGACGCGCGCGTCGAGACACTGACGCTCGACTGGCAAGTGAGTGCGTTGCTCGCCAAGCACTTGCGCATCCGCCGTCTGGCTCTCGACGGCGTGGACATGGTGGTCAAGGGCGGCGGAGCGCACCGGGCTTTCAAGCTCGAGCTGCCGGCACCCCCCAAGCTGCCGGTGAGTATCGCGGTGCGCGCACTGGTTGTGGACAATCTGCAAATCCAGGCACCGGGTCTCGCGGTGCCGCTGCACGTCGCGCACGCCACGCTCAGCGCGCGGCTCAGCAACCGCGCTTGGTCGGTGCGTAACTTGCAGGTAAGGGGCTCGCAAATCCAAGTGAGCGGACAGGGCAACTGGCAGCTCGGGGCGAGCCAGCGCTTGAGTACACGGGTGCAGTGGAAATTGCAGCTCCCGCAACTGCCGGCGTTCGCGGGCAGCGCCAAGCTCGAGGGCGACCCGCAGACTCTGAAATTGACGGGCTCACTTGCGGCGCCCTTCGAG
This sequence comes from Gammaproteobacteria bacterium, assembly GCA_050739335.1. GTDB lineage: Bacteria > Pseudomonadota > Gammaproteobacteria > Natronospirales > REEB76 > REEB76. The sequence goes on along the minus strand of JBOIBB010000005.1, from coordinate 18,594 downwards.
TTGCACTTGGCCGGTGAAATCCGCACACCCTTCACCGCGCCCGCCTGGCGGGGCACGCTCGACTTCGGCGGCCTCGATCCCCGTGCGCTGCGCGCAAGCTGGCCCGAGATCTCCGCCGCAGGCAAGCTTGAGGTGCGGGGCGATCCACAGGCGACCGAGCTCACGGGCGATATCAGCGCACACGAGCCGACCTACGGTTTGTGGAAAAGCCATGTGGACTTCAGCCTTACAGGCCGCACGCTCGAGATCAAAACGCTCGCGCTCGCGCGCAGCTCCACGGCAACGCGGTTCGATCTGGCCGGCCAAGTGCTTTATGAGCACGGCCGTTTCGAACCGGCGCTGCACGGCGAGTGGCGGGCCCTGCCGGTGCCGCTCACCGGAACGCCCTGGTTCACGTCCCCGAAAGGCCGGCTCAGCCTCGCAACCGGGAAAACCTACGCGCTTCTGAGTGTCACGGGATCGCTCGCAGGCGGCGGACAATTCTCCGCGCAAGGCAACGTCAATCTCGCCGCGCCGCACGACTGGAAACTCAACGCGAGTGCCAGTCAATTCCGCTTCGCGCTCGCCAACTTCAATGCCGGCCAGGCACTGCCGCCCGTGGATTTCAAATTCCGCGGCCACGGCGACCGCAGCCAAACCGTGGTGGACCAGCTCGATGCCGCCTGGCTCGGCGGCCGCATTCAAGCGCATGGCCAACTGGCACATAGCGCCGGCCAGCGCTGGCGATTCGCGCTGGCGGCCGAACACATCAACCCGGGTGCGCTCTACCCGCGTTTCCCCGGCGACTTGAGCGGCCAGGCCGAACTCGCGGGCGCGTCCGGCGCGACGGCGAACCTGAGCGTGAAAGTGGAGCGCCTCCGTGGCGAGCTGCGTCACGTGCCGCTCGAGGCGTCGGGCACCTTGAGCCATCGCACCAGTGCCTGGACATTCCAGGACCTGGTTGTAGCCTCGGGCAAAAATCATCTGCAACTGGATGGCCAATACGGTCAGGGCACGCGCCTCAACTGGACGCTCGTGGCGCCGGAGCTCGGCACACTCGCGCCTGAATTCCACGGCAGCTTGACGAGCCAGGGTCACGCGGATTTTTCCGCAGGTCTGCCGGTGATCGCGGCCACACTCAAGGCGAGCGATCTGCAGTACGAGAAATACGGTCTCAAGAGCCTCGAGCTCAAGGCCCAGCTCTCCGGCGCCTCGCCGGACAACCGCGTCGAGCTGCGGGCCACCGGACTGCAAATCGGCAAAGTGCAAATCGCCTCGCTCCAAGGCGATGCCGCCGGCCCGCCCGCCGCGCACACGCTCAAGCTCGCACTCGCGTCGGCCTATGGCCGCCTCGAGATTGCAGGCCACGGTCAATACCGGGACCACGCCTGGCAGGGCGAGCTCACGGACGTGAGCCTCGCGCCCACGGATGCCGGTGAATGGAAAAACTCCGCGGCGTGGCAGATCGGGATTGCCGGCCGGCATTTGCGCCTGGCGCAAGGCTGTCTCACCCAAGGCGAAGCCAGCACCTGCTTGCAGGCCGACTGGCAACCGGGGACCTGGCAGGCGAACGCTACCATCAAGGCCGTGCCGACCGCGGATCTGCAGGCGCTGCTGCCGCGGGGGCTCGCGTATACCGGCAACTTCGGCGCCAGCGTGCACATTGCCGAGGCCGCCGGCGAGCGCCAGCTCGAACTCGACGCAGAGCTTTCACCCGGCGCGATTTACAACGTCATCGAGCAGCACCGGGCGACGCTCCTCGCGTATAACGCCGGACACTTGAAGTTGCACTCCGACCCAGCACTTACGATCGCGCATCTCGACTGGACGCTCACCGAAGGCGGCTACCTCAACGTCGACACCCAAATCGAGAACGACAACAACCTGGCGCTGACCGGCACCATCAAGGGCGAACTGCACGATTTCCAACTGGTCCCGGCATTGATGCCGGCGATCGGTTCACTCCACGGGCAACTCGCGATTGATCTCGAGCTCGGCGGCACGCCTTCCGATCCGCACTTCAACGGCCACGCCGTGTTCAGCAGCGGCGAACTCGGCATACCGCGGTACGGGCTCAAGCTCACCGATCTCATGGTGAAACTGGCGGGCAACGGCAACCACTTGACCGCCACCGGCAGTGCGCGCTCGGGCGATGGCACACTCGCTTGGCAGAGCAGCCTCACGCGCAGCGCGCAGCACTGGCAGGCCGAGGGCGAACTCACCGGCCAGAACTTCCGCGTGGCCAACACTCCCGAAGTGCAGCTCGCGATTTCGCCGCAGATCAGTCTCAAGCTCGACAACCATGACCTCACGCTCGACGGCAAGGTCACAATTCCGCACGCGCGGCTCGCGCCGCGCGACTTGAGCCAGACCGCGGGCGTTACTCCCGACCAGGTCATCGTCGGCGTACAACCGCCGCCACCCAACCCTTGGCGTATCCACGCCCAGGTTACCGCCAGCATGGGGCCGGATGTGCAATTCGAGGGCTTCGGCCTGAGCGGCCGCATCACGGGCAGCGTGCAGGCGATCGACGCGCCCGGCAAACCCACCACCGGCAACGGCACGCTCGAAATCGTGGGTGGCCGATTCGCCGCCTTCGGGCAAAAGCTCAACATCGAGCGCGGCCGGCTCCTGTTCAGCGGCGGCCCGATTGCCGACCCGGCGCTCGACATCCGCGCCATCCGTCCGCCGGCGCGCGGCGCGAGCGCCGCGCCACGCGCCAGCGAACAGCAGGTGGGCGTGCTGGTGCGCGGGCCGCTGCAACATCCGCGCATTTCGCTCTTTTCCCAGCCACCGCTGCCCCAGTCGCAGATGATGTCGTACCTGCTCACCGGCCAGACCGGCGTCAACCAGAACGTGTCGCCGCTCATCGGCATGCCGGTCACCTCCAATACCGACATGAACGAGATCGTGGCCGGGAACCTCGTGGCTTCCGAGCTCGGCGCGCAAATCGGGGTCAACGATGTCAGCGTGCAGAACGTCACGCTCGCGAACGGCAGCAGCGCGTCCGCGGTATTTCTCGGCAAGTTCCTGTCGCCGCGATTGTACGTGAGCTACGGCACGATCCTCGGGCAATCTCTCAACACGCTGCGCATCCAGTACACTCTGAGCGCGCGCTGGATGCTCGAAGCGGAAACCGGTTTCGCGAGCGGCGCGGATTTGATTTATTCGATTGAACGCTGAAATTTGTGCAAGCTGGGATTTTTTGACCCGGAGATTCTCGGCAAGCCGTAGTCCGATACACTGCGTGCGTGTACGGACGCGGCAGAGTCTGCACCCCAAGCACGCATAACACCCAAGCAACAGCGAACTTGACGTGGCACTTCAAACTGCAATCGGCGGCCTGATAATTTGCGGACTGTGCGCCGCCCCTGCACTCGCGACGGCGGCCGAGCCGTCTACGTGGTTCGTAAGCGTCGGCGCGTTTGATTCTATGGCATCCACTGCTCTGCGCGTGGACGCATTGAACGGTGCGATCGGCACCGAGTTGAACCTGGAACGCGACTTGCGCTTGCCAGATCGACGTGTAATACCCGACGCGACGGCGGGTTGGCGATTTACGCGCCGCTCCTCGCTGGAACTCAATTACATCGACCTCGAGCGCGAGGCGAACAACGTAATCGACCGGACCCTCCACTACGGCGGCGTGGATTTCACCTTCAACACGACGATCCGCACCTTCTCCGACCTGCGCACCGCGTCGCTGATCTATCGCTACAAGTTCGTGGACGCGGAAGCTTTTTCCCTGAGTGCACACATCGGCCTGCACGCCACGCGTTTCGCCATCGGCCTCTCCGATCAGAACACCGGGGCGTCACGGTCGGTGGATGCGCAAGCGCCATTGCCACTGGCGGGTTTGGACGCCGGCTTCAACGCGGGGGCTTGGCGATTCAACGTCGAAGCCGACTACCTGAAGATGACGGTGAACCGCATCCGCGGCCACTTGAACAAATACACGGTTTCGGTCATGCACCCGCTCGGCGCCGGTTTCTCCGCGGAGCTGGGTTACACCACCTACGTTCTATCGCTCTTCGGGCGGCGCTCGACTTTTACCGGCGACTTGCGCTACGCCTATCAAGGGCCATTCCTGAATCTCTGCTACGGCTGCCAGCCAGAGAGATAGTGCCGGGATTCGATAGCCGGCGTACCATGCGCGGCCATCCTTCCCGGCCGGACGCTCGACGGTGGAACCTGCGCTGCATATAGCGGTGTGGCACGCGATACTCGGCGGGGCATTGCTCGCCATCACCATCGCGGCGCCGCCCGGGCCGGTGATGACCGTGATGGCCAACTGTTCGATGCGCGGGCGCCTGCAGGAATCGCTGTGCATGGCGGCGGGCGCGATCCTTGGCGACATGGTGTGGCTCGCACTCGCGATCGTGGGCGTGGTGGCTTTTCTCGACCGGCGCCCGCGTGTCGTCGGGGTGCTCGGTATCGCCGGGGCGCTGCTGCTCCTGTGGATGGCCTGGGCCACCTGGCGCGGAGCACGCGCGGGCCTGCAGACGCGTGACACGCCGGGCTCGGCCAAGCTTGGCTTGCTTACGGTACTCACCAGCCCGTTCTCGCTCGCCTGGTGGCTGGCGAATGGCGCGCTGCTCTACACCGCCTGGGGCTGGCCGGGGATTGCGGCGTTTTTCACCACCGGCAGTCTGTACGCCGTGGCGTTCACCTATGTGTTCCACTGGGTCGGCCGCAAGGCCATCTCGGCCATCGTGTGGGTGGCCTACGCAAGTGTTGTGGTGCTCGCGGGCTTCGGCGGCTCCGTGGGCTGGACCAGCTTGCGCCTGCTCCAGGGTTGAGGTCGCACCCGAGCAATCACGCCGGAGGTTTCCATTCGCGCAAAGACCACGGTTGTTCGCAGTAACTTCAGGCGGCTACCGTGTAGAAGAACACCAGCAGGGCGCCGATTACAAACACGCTGAACAGGGCGATCCAATAGATGCCGCCGACCAGAAGGTACTTGCCGAGCGTCTTGATGAACGACTGGCGGTAATAAAACCACATCGCGAGAAACACATAGACCGCGATGTACCAGCCAATCACCACGTTGAGCCAGTGTGCCGGTAACGCGAGCCAGCCGACGTGCTGCCCGAGCAGGTGCACCAGCAGCATGACCAGTATCGCTTGGAACAGAAACGCGTGGTTATGCAGCGTGAAAATCAGGTGTTCCATGTAATAGCGGCGCGAGCGCAGGTAAAAGATCTTGAGCAGCAGTGCCACGAGCGGCAGAAAGAGGAACAAGAGTTTCGGCAGATCGGTTTCGAGTGCGTGCTGAAAGCGGGTTTCGAGTTCCGTTCGCGGCATGCTGAAACTGCGCCCGAGGATCGTGCCATGCACGTCGTTGTCGCTGTTCCCACTGGTGGTAAGCGTTATGTTGGGCGCGGCCGATGGCGCCACGAAGACTTTGGTCTGTACGTTGCCGGCTGTGGACGCCTGGCCGCTTTCCCACGTGGATTCCTGGTTCCGCCCAGGGTTTAGAAGTTCACCCTTTTCTTTGGCAGTCAAATAGGGATTCGCGCGAATTTCCTGGCGTTCCCGCGCTGTCAGCGTCTTGGCCGCCGCCGGTGTTCCAGTAGATGCGGCCTGGCCGTTGACATGGAAGAACTGCGACGGTGCCATTCCCCAGGCCACCAGGAAAAACAACAAGCTGCTGTAAAGATAAAGACGCAGGGGACTGATGTAACGCACCCGCCGCCCGGCGGAATACTCGCGCGACAGGTATCCCGGCTTGAACCACAGCGGGCCGATGCTGCGGGAGAACTTGTTGTCGGAGCCTGCATGGTGGCCCAAAAAATCGTTGAACACCGTACGCAGCGGCGCCGCGTAGGTGTGATTCGGCTGGCCGCATTCGGCACAATACTTTCCCATGAGTGGCGTATGGCAGTTGAGACAGCGCATGATGGCCGCCGGCAGAGCTGCATCGGCGAGCAGCTCGGTGCCGGCGGCATCCAGCAGACGACGGCGGGATTGCAACTGCTTGCCGAAGTGCCTCAGGCTCTCGGCACGCATGCGCTGCGCGTGCTCACTCAGATAATTTTCAAGGGCAGCGTAATCCGCGAGCCGGTAACGCACCACGCGACGCACCTTGCCCGCGTCCGACGTGGCGGGTATTTCCCCGGGAGATACCAAGGCGGCGCCGAGAAACCCGGGCAAGGCGCACATCTCGCGCATGTGACCCTTGAGCCAGGCATCGAAGCGGCGCGCGCTGCGCCGCCGCACCTCCAGCGTCACTTCGTAAATCAGCTCGCCGCCCGCGAGCGGGCCTGGGGATACAGCCGGAACAGCTGCCGTGGTGCTCACACACTCACGGGCAATGGCGGAAACGGTTTGGTGCCAAGCGCATCGGGTGCAAAATCATCCACGGCACAGATCTCCTCGGTGAGTTCTTCGAGGCGCTCGAGCTCCGCGGCCTCGGCCGCGCTGATGATGCCGGCCTTGCGCGCCGCCGGCACGCGGCGGGTGCCGGGCACGAGCTTGAGCTCGCCGCTGCGCAGCGCCACGTGAATTTTTTTCTCCACCGGCTCGAGCTTGATGGCGAGCTCGAGCGCTTCCTGCATCATGCCGACCGGACTCTGTTTATCCGCGACATACACATTGTGCGTGAGGCGCGTGCGCGGCCCGCCCGGAGTGCTCACGCGTTCGGCGATCTGGTGCACGCAGGCATCGCCCGGCGCCGAGTAACGGCGCCCGCGCGTGAAGATCAAAAAGCGCAGCAGCCCTGCGATCCAGGGATTGGGAAAATTGCGCAGGAACCCGTGCATCTGCTCCTGCAGGTGATAGAGCGCCTGCCGGCAGGCCCAATCAACCAAGGGCAAATCCTCGGCCGGCCGGCCCTGGTCTTCGAAGCGCTTGAGCACCGCCGAGGCGATGTACATGTAACTCAGCATGTCGCCGAGGCGCGCCGAGAGTTTCTCTTTGCGCTTGAGCGCACCGCCGAGCGTCAGCATCGCGCTGTCCGAAGCCAGCACGAACGCCGCGCTGAAGCGATTGATGTGCTGGTAATAGCGGCGCGTCGGTCCCGTGACTGGCACCTGCGTGAACTTGGCGCTGGTGAGCCCGAGAATCAACGCGCGTGCCGCATTGCTGAGCGCAAGCCCGGCGTGTGCGAACAGCGCATTGTCAAATTGTTTGAGTGCGGCCTGATGCTCTTGCAGCGCCCCGGCGCGTGCTTCGGGAGTGACGGCCGCCGCGACGGCGTTCGCGGCGTGCTCTTCCATGCTCGCGGAACGCATTTCCTTGAGCACGTAGGGATGGCAACGGATCGCACCCTGGCCGTAGATCATCAGGTTGCGCGTGAGGATGTTGGCCCCTTCCACGGTGATCGCGATCGGGATCGTCTGGTAACCGCGGCCAAGATAATTGCGCGGGCCGAGCTGGATGCCCTTGCCGCCATGGATATCCATGGCATCGTTGCCGAGCATGCGCCCCATTTCGGTGACGTGATACTTGGAAATCGCCGCGCATACCGCCGGCTCCTCGCCCTGGTCGATGGCCCAAGCCGTCAGGCTGCGCACGGCTTCCATGGCGTAGAGCGTACCGCCCATGCGGCCCATGACTTCGTCGATACCCTCGAAGCGCGCCAGCGGCAGATTGAACTGACGGCGGATGCGCGTGTAAGCGCCGGTCGCGTACACGCCGAGACGCGCCGCGCCGGCGGCGCTCGAAGGCAACGAAATCGCACGGCCGGCACCGAGACACTCCATCAGCATGCGCCAGCCCTGGCCGGCCATCGGCATGCCGCCGATGATGGCGTCAAGCGGCACGAACACGTCCTTGCCTTGAGTCGGTCCGTTCTGGAACGGGATATTCAACGGGAAATGCCGCCGGCCAATCGCCACCCCCGGCGTGGCGCGCGGGATCAACGCACAGGTGATGCCATACTCGTCTTTGTCACCCGCGAGGTGCTCGGGATCGTAGAGCTTGAAAGCCAGGCCGATGAGCGTGGCGATCGGCGCGAGCGTGATGTAACGCTTGCTCCAGTTGAGGCGGATGCCGGTGATCTCCTGTCCCTGCCAGAGGCCCTTGCAGACCACGCCGTAATCGGTGATCGAACCCGCATCGGAGCCGGCGCTCGGCGAGGTGAGCGCAAAGCAGGGCACTTCATCGCCCGAGGCAAGCCGTGGCAGGTAATGATCCTTCTGCGCTTCGGTGCCGTAACGCAGCAGCAACTCGGAGGGCCCGAGCGAATTCGGCACGGCCATGATCGAAGCCGCGGTCGTGCTGCGCGTAGCCACCTTGGCGAGGGTTTCGGAATTCATCAGCGCCGAGAATTGCTTGCCGCCGTATTTTTTGGGAATGATGTAGGCGAAGAATCCCTTGTGCTTGAGAAAATCCCACACCGGCGGGGGCAGATCCGCCCATTCGTGCGTGATCTTCCAGTCGTCGAGCATGCCGCAGAGTTCCTCGACTTCGTGGTCGAGGAAGGCCTGTTCCTCCTCGGAAAGTTTCGGCACCGGCACCTTGAGGAGTTTGTGCCAGTCGGGCTTGCCGCTGAAAAGCTCGCCGTCCCACCACACGGTGCCGGCCTCGAGCGCCGCGGCCTCGGTCTCGGACATCTCCGGCATGACCTTGCGGAACGCCTCGAGCAGCGGGCGGCTGAGCCACTGCCGGCGCAGTTCCTTGATGTTGAGCGGGATCGCGAGCGCCAGGAAAATGATCCAGAAAATCAGTGCCAGCCAGTAAGGCCCGGTGTGAATCAGCGTGTAGACGATGAGATACAGCAAATACAGGCCGGTCGCCACCACCAGCGAGGTGCGCAAATACAAGATGGTCAGGGTGAAGACGACAAAGACGATGATCCAGATAATGGCAATCGCGGCGGACACGGCAAAATCCCTATTTTTGTTGCGGAGCGGCGCACGGCCGGCGCCGGACGGCTTGACTATACCCTAGCGTGGACGTGCCGTTAATAGCGCTAGCGTGCAACTGCGGCACGCAATTTGGCAAGCGTAGCGGGCGGGAAGGGCACGGCTTTTTGCGCGTGGAAATCAAAGCACACCGCGCCGGTTTTGGCCTCTGCCACAGTGCGGTCACCGCTCACCTGAGTCACACGATACAGAAATGCACAACCGCGGCTCGCGATCTCGGTGACGGCCACCTCGATGCCCAAGCGCTCGGCGTAAAACGCCTGTGAGCGATACACCACCGCGGCATCCGCGATCACGAAGCCGATGCCGTCGGCACCGATTTCCTCGAGTCCCAGTGATCCGAGAAAACGCCGGCGCGCTTCGTGGATCAGCGTCAGCACCGCATCATTGCCCAGGTGATTACCGTAGTTGAGGTCGCTCACGCGCACCTCAAGCTCGGTACGGAACGGGAATTGATCCGGCAATTCGATTTTGACTCGCGGCATATCGCTCTGAAACCTAGATGGATCACGGCCCACTACGGCAGTTTCGGCGGCTCGGTGGCTTGCCAGGCGGGGAGCTCGCGGATGCGCGCAATCCAGCGTTGCACGTGCGGGCAAGAGTGGACCGGCATTTCCAGAAAGCCGCCGAACGAAGGCGCGATTGCGAGATCGGCGAGCGTGAGCGCGTCGCCAGCGATGCAAGGGCGTTTACCCAACTGTGCGTCCAGCACCAACGCCAGATCCGCGAGCATCTTTTCCTGCCGCTGGATTTGTACGGGATCGGGTTCAGCGTGGAAAAACCGCGGCTTCAGCACCTTCTCATACGCCAACGCGGCTCCGGCCGCACTCCAATGATTGGCGGCCCAGAAAAGCCAGCGGTTGACATCCGCACGCGCACGCCGCTCGATTGGGTAGAGTGCATTGACCGGCTTGGACTCGGCGAGATAAATCATGATGGCTGCGGATTCGGGCAATACGTAATCGCCGTCCAGGAGTACCGGTACCTTGCCCATCGGATTGATGGCCAAGTACTCGGGTCTGCGCTGGTCGCCCTTGGGCAGGTCAACGTTTTCGAGTTCCAAGAGGATGTCCAGCAGCGCCGCCACGAGGCGTACCTTGCGGGAATTGGATGACAGGGGCGAGTAGTAGAGTTTCATCGTGACCACCCGTTACGAGTCAGGCTGTGTATGGTTTTCCCCGGTACCCATTCGGATGCCGGCGGTTGTCCCGCGCGGCGATGCTCAGGCAACTTCACGGCGTTGCGCAGCACTTTTTACGCCATTTGCCACGCCGCCGCCAATTCGCGGGCACGCGCACGTGCGCTGTCCGCATCCAGTGCACCGCTCGCGATCGAATCCACGAAACGCTCGTGTTCGCGGTTGCGCAGTGCGTGCAGTGCCGCGCCCGCCTGTTGGGCCACGTGATACAGCAGTTCGCGTTCGTCCGCGGTGTACTGTTCCGCCGGCCGCGAACCGCAGACCAGCGCACCAATGAGCTTGCCGCGCACCGCCATGGGAAACACGTAACCGTCTTTTCCCAGCGCGCTCGCCACCTCATGCAGCTCGGCTTCACGGTCACCGGCACGCAGCCGCACGAATGCCAGGTCGTCGGCGGCGACGCGCTCAACGAACTCCGCGGTGCCCCGCTGGCGCACCCGCGAATAACCTTTCGCATCACGTTCGTACAATGCGACGCCCTGCGCGCGGCTGTGTTCGAATACCTGCTGCACCGTCAGGTCCAGAAGATGTTCCGGCTGTTCAATGAAGCCGCAGGTGCGCGCGAAGTCGTTGAGGGCCTTCTCGGCGCGGTACTGGCGGCGGAACAGGAAGCGGTTGATGTAGGTATCCACGTACTTGCGCAGGCTGCCGAGCACAATGCCGAGCGCCAGCGGCACGATCAGCTCCAGCAACAGGCTCGCGCCATGGTCCAGGGTGGCGTGTTCCACTACGCTGTTCACCGCCGCAAATACTCCGACGACGACGACGGTGATGGCGCCGTACACCAACGTGCGATTGACCGCCAGGCGCACGCTCACCAAGCGATTGCGCAATACCGCGTAGGTGTAACCCACCACTACCAATAGGAATACCAAATCCGCAAGGAACTGGATCACGGATGTTTGCATCCGGTTACCCGACAACTGTTCGAGCGCTTGAATAACGATTCCTACCGGTAACAGCGCGGTCGCGTACAAAATCCAACGCATGCGCAGACGTTTTTCCGGATCGGCCCGCCGGTAACCGGAAGCGAACAAGACCGCAGTCACCAAGGACGGCAAGGTGGACAGGCCGATTTGCATCCCTGCGGGCCAGGTATGCCGGCCCAATACGGCTGCGCCGATTTGCGTGAGAACCGTGGCCACGTACAACACCATGGTCGCGGAGAATGCCAAGGCATACCATTTACGCGCGGTTCGAACCAGGCTCTCTCCGGCCAAACCGCGCGCCATGAGATACAGGCCCAGAAGCATCAGGGGCATACCGATGCATAAGACAAAAATATTGAGTCCCAGACCTTGCAGGGCGGTAACCGGCAGCTCCGGCGCCGTACTTGAGAAAGCCACCATGACCGAGAACAGCCCCAAACCCCAGGCCTCCAGGCTCCGCCCACGCCACAAGGCCAGCAAACCCAGGCCCAGGAAGCCGAGCAACGCCGCATCCGTGAACGAATCAGCCAAACGCTGCGCTTGCGTTTGCGGGACCGGGCGGCTCGTGACCGGCACAGTGAGAATCTGATGGCCGCGGCGCACCACGATCTCAAAGCTCAGGCCCGGCCGGATATTGAGCCGCGAGCCAAACACCACCGCCACACGCGCTGCCGGAGTCATTCGCTTGAGTTCCAGTTGATCCTGACTCTGTAAACCGGCGGGCAAAGGAATGCCCGGTGACGGCACGATCACCTGCCCGCTAGCACCTTGGGGTTTGACAGCAAAGGGCAAACCGGAAGGTGGACTGAAAAAGACCGCCAGGATAAACGTGCCGACGGTAATCAAACTCACCAATCCAAGTATCAGGATGCGACGGCTCATGATGCGACTCCTCGGGCAACGGGCCGCAGCAATTTACTCCGGCGAACCGCCGCCTGCCTACACTTGGGGTATTCAATCCAGGCACGGGCTGGACTACGCTGGCACGTACCTTCGGCAACGGGCCGGGAACTTGAGTGCGGAACCCCGCGTCCGCACGAAAATACCGTTCCGATATCACGACAATTTCTGAGGAGCGTCTCCATGCAACCATCCAGTCTGTTGGCAGTCCTTACCTTGTGCGCGTTGTCTTTGCCGGCCTTCGCCGCCGACAAACCCTCCGCGCCCGCCCCGGCCGCCAATTCGGTCGGCGCCTATTCCACCGCCGCGAAAGAATCCACGACCACCGGCACCGTCACGGTGGAGGGCCAGACGATCCGCTATCAGGCGGTCGCCGGCACCCTGATTCTGCGCGACAAGGACGACAAGCCCACCGGCAGCATGTTTTACATCGCTTACTTTAAGCAGGGGGCTAATCCCGCCAACCGGCCGATCACGTTTTTCTACAACGGCGGCCCGGGTTCTTCGAGCGTGTGGCTGCACCTGGGCGCCTTCGGCCCGCGACGCGTGGTGACCAACGATCACACCCACACGTCAGCGGCGCCCTATCAACTGGTCAACAACGAATACAGCCTGCTGGACGCGACCGACGAGGTCTTCATTGACGCGATGGGCACGGGTTTCTCGCGCATTCTCGACAAGGCTCACGGCGGTGTGGGTACGCCCAAGGATTTCTATGGCGTGGATGCCGACGGCCGTGAGTTCGCCGAGTTCATCACGGATTTTCTGTCGCAGTACGGCCGCTGGAATTCACCGAAATATCTCTACGGCGAGAGCTACGGCACCACGCGTTCGGCCGTGCTCGCAAACGACCTCACCAACAACGACAACGTGGACTTGAACGGCGTGATCTTGCAATCCGCCATTTTGAATTATGACATCAACGGCGATACCGCCAACCTTAATCCCGGAATAGACCTGCCCTACGCATTGATGCTGCCGACCTTCACCGCGACCGCCTGGTACCACCACCAGCTACCGAACCAGCCGGCCGAGTTGCAACCGCTGCTTGCCAAGGTCGAGCAGTTCGCCACGCATGATTACGCGCAGGCCCTGCAGGCGGGCGCGCTGCTCGACCCCGCGACTGAGCAACAGATCGCCGAGCAACTGCATAACTACACCGGCTTGCCGGTGAGCTATCTGATGAAAGCCGACCTGCGGGTAACCGGCCCCGAGTTCGAGCATGAGTTGCTCGCCAGCAGCGATGTCCTCACCGGCCGATTGGATTCACGCTTCGCCGGCCCGGCGCTGGACCCCCTCTCGGAGACGGCAGACTACGACCCACAATCATCCGCCATCAGTTCGGCCTACATTGCGGCGTTCAATGCGTACATCCGCAAAGACCTGAATTTCGGGCAGGGCATGCGCTACCGGCCGTTGAATCTGATTGTCAATGCGGATTGGGACTTCAAACACCAGCCGCCGGGGGCCCCCTCGCCACTGCTGGCCGCTGCCAACGTGATGCCGGACCTCGCGGCGGCCATGAGCCAGGATCCCGACCTCAAGGTGCTGTTGAGTTCCGGTTACTACGATCTCGCGACCCCGTTCTACGCCGCGGTGTACGTCATGCAGCATCTGCCCATGCAGGCCAGCCTGCAGAACAACATCCAGTACGATTTTTATGACTCCGGGCACATGATCTACGTGCACCTACCCGCCCTGAAACAACTGCACGACAACACGGCGAAGTTCATTGCGGCCACGCACCGCGCAGCTCAATAGCTGCAGTGGCATCCGCATATACCGGGCCACGGCTCAACCCCGTGGCCTTTTTTCACGGTGCACTTACCGGAGAGTTCACGCTCACACTCCGGTCCTGCGGAGTGCACATGTCACGCGGTATAATCCCAAGCGTTCCCACAGAACGTCCGAAGATTTCCCGTTTCCGGGCGATCATCCAGCCGGTTCCCACTATGTACTCTTTCAACCACCGTCGTTATTTGCGCACCGCAATTCTCGCTGCCACGCTCGCCCTGCTCGCGGCCTGCGCACCGCAACCGAAATTCGAGCTCAACAATGTGAGCGGGCATCTTCCCGATCTGCAATTCAACATGACCAACGGCCTCGACCAGCCGGTCACGGCGGCGAGTTACCGCGGCAAGATCGTGATGATGTATTTCGGCTATACCCACTGCCCGGATGTTTGCCCGTTGACGCTTGCCCACATGCACCAAGTTCTGCAAACCATCGGCCGGGGCGCCGCCGACGTGCAATTCATCATGGTGACCGTAGACCCGGCGCGCGACACTCCCGAGGTGTTGCACAAGTACGTGACCACCTTCGATCCACGCTTCGTCGGGCTCACCGGCACCCAGAACCAGATCGCGGCACTCGCCAAACGCTACCGCGTGTTCTACCAACGGCAGGCGCCGAAAACGCCGACCGGCAACTACGAGGTTGATCACAGCTCCTTGATCTACATTTTCGACCGGCAGGGGCATGCGCGCCTGCTCGCGGGACCGGCCGACCCGCTCACGCACATCGAACATGACCTGAAACTGCTGGTGGCGGAAAAGGCATGACACGCCGGGTCTTGCAGATCGCGGCGCTTCTGGTGCTGGCCACTGGCGCCGTCACGGCGCTTGCCGCGCCGCCCGCGCTACAGGAGAAACAGGCCTGGATCCGTTGGCTGCCAATGAACCTGCCGGCGGCGGGTTACGTCACCATCGAAAACCATGGCGCCCGGCCGGCACGCCTCGTGAGTGCCACGAGCCCGGACTACGGCAGTGTGGTGCTGCACCGCTCCGAAGAAGCCAACGGCATCGACCGAATGCTGGCCGTATCAACCATCGAGATTCCTGCACACGGCGCGGTCGCACTCGCTCCGGGCGGTTATCATCTGATGCTGAGCGGCGCACGCCGCGCCATCGAGCCCGGCGACCAAGTGCGCATCACGCTGCACTTCGCCGGTGGTGCGTCACTTCAAGTGGATTTCCCGGTGCGCCCCGCGAGCGCGTCCGGCCCCTGAGCCTGCTGCGCGATCACGCGCGCCCGCCAAGCGGCGCGCCGGTCTTGGCGCTTTTGCAGCCGACCCTTGGCATCCAGACGCAACCAGTATTTGAAAGCCACGAGCGCGCCCAGCACCCCCATCATGGCGCTGGGAATCCACAGAATCAGCCCGCCCAAGTGTTGGTCCAGGAGCGGTGAAATGTTCGCAAACGCGCGCCCGCAAAGACTGTAGATGGGATACAGGTTCTTGTCGGTGAGGCTGATGTATGCACCCAGAACGATCTGCGGCACGATCGCGACCAGCGACCAGAAAATGCGCATCCCCGGGGCCAGGCGTGCCGGCGGACGGCTGCGGTGATCGAGAATCAGCCACCAAAAGAGCAATCCGTCGGCGGCCATCGAATAGTTCATCAGATGGTAAAGGCGCCAGTCGAGCATCGCGTCGAAATGCACGGCGGGCCACAGCCACAGATAAATCAGCCCGACGAAGATCAGCGCGGCGACGAACGGATTCAGCAGAAAATTGAGCGTCCAGCGTACGGGCCACCACTGCAAGCTCGCGCGTAACCGCAAGCGCGCTTTGAGTGACATCCCGCGCCGCATGGTCACGCCGGGATAGGCCAGCACGATCAGGAACGGCCCCAAGTGGTGCAGCACGATGTGCTGGATGCGGTGAATGAAAAACTCGTGCTCGGCGTAATAGTCGAGGTGCGTGTGCAACGCGTTGTAGAGCAGCAGCATGCCAAGCCAGAAAAACACTTGACGCCGCCACGGTGCCGTCATCGGCGAACGCCGGATTCCCCTGACGTAAAGCCAGATGGCTACCGCGAACGCCACCGGCACGACAACCGATGGCTCCCAGGGGATCCACCATCGGAAGAAAGCCAGCACCGTACTATCCGTTCAGGAGATCTTTTACGCCTTCACGCTCTTCACGCAGTTCCTTTTCGGTCGCGAGCATGCGTTCACGGGAGAAGTCCCCGGGTTTGAGACCCTTCACGATCTTGTATTGGCCTTTGGCGCAGACCACGGGAAAACCGTAAATCACGCCTTTTTTGATCCCGTAGCTACCGTCGGACGGCACACCCATGGTCACCCACTCGCCCTTGGTGCCAAGCACCCAATCATGCATATGATCGATGGCCGCGGCGGCCGCCGACGCGGCCGAGGACGCACCGCGCGCCTTGATCACGGCGGCGCCGCGCTGCTGCACCGTCGGAATGAATGTATTGCGCACCCAGCCCTCGTCCACAAGCTTCACGGCCGGCCGACCCTTGACCTTGGCCTGATGAATATCCGGGTATTGCGTCGAGGAGTGATTGCCCCAGATCACGAGGCGTTTCACCTCGCTGACATGCGCGCCGGTCTTCGCAGCCAACTGCGATTTGGCGCGGTTCAGATCGAGACGCATCATCGAGGTGATGTTCTTCGCGGGAATGCGCGGCGCGTTGGCCGCGGAGATGAGCGCGTTGGTATTGGCCGGGTTACCAACTACCAACACCTTCACGGACTTCCTGGCCACCTTGTTCAAGGCCTGCCCCTGCGCGGAAAAGATCTGGGCGTTCGCGAGCAAGAGATCCTTGCGCTCCATGCCGGCGCTGCGCGGGCGGGCGCCGATGAGGACGGCGTAATCCGCATCCTTGAAAGCCACCTCGGCCTGATCGGTCGCCACGATGCCACGCACCAACGGAAAGGCGCAGTCATTGAGCTCCATCACCACGCCCGCGAGCGCGCCCTGTGCCACCGGTAGCTCCAGCAGTTGCAGGATCACGGGCTGCGCGAGCCCCAGCATGTCGCCGGCCGCGATGCGGAAAATCAACTGATAGCCAATCTGGCCGGCGGCGCCGGTGACGGCGATACGAACGGGTTTTGGGGTGGCAGGCATGGGAAGCTCCGGGTTGGAATTCTTTAAAAGTGCGCGCTGCGGGTGCGGAGTGCGGGTGAATCAGACACCTCAATTTTATCACCCGGCGCGCGGCAGGGTCAGATCGCGGCAAACAGACGCTCAACTGACGCGTGCCAACGCGGCACGCAACACGTGGTGATCCTTGGCGAACAGTCGCGCTGCCTCAGACGCTGTGTTCGGATAATGTCGCTGCACGTTTGGCGAGGAACGCACGCATCGCCGGGTCTTCGCACAGGCCGATGGCGCGCTGATAGGCCGCGGCGGCTTGTTCGGACTGGCCAAGACGCGCAAGCAGATGTGCGGCCAGCGCCCAGTAGGGCTGGTAGCTTCTGACAGCTTCTACAGGCAGGGATTGCAGCAGCGTCCAGCCGGCTTCGGGGCCGCGCGCTTCGACCACGGCGGCGGCACGGCCCAGAAGCGCGCCGACGGTGGGCGCGATACGTATCAGTCCCTCGTAGAGCAGAGCGACGGCTTCCCAGTCGGTGCAGCCGGTCAGGGCGCGGCGTGCGTGCACCGACTGGATGGCGGCTTCCAACTGAAAGCGGCCCAGGCGCTTGGCGCATTCGGCCGTCTGCAGCAGTTGATCGGCCTTGGCGATCATCGGTTGCGACCAGAGCGTCCCGTTCTGTTCAGAGAGCGGCACATAGTCGCCGCTCGTGCTGCGGCGCGCGGCGCGGCGCGATTCGCAGTACAGCATCAGTGCCAGCAGCCCAATGATTTCCGGTTCGTCCGGCAGGAGCCTGAGCAGCAGCCGGCCGAGATCGAGCGCTTCCGCGGTCAGTCCCCTGCGGCGCGCATCAGCGCCGGCAACAGCGTCCCAACCGCTGCCATAGGCGGCGTAGATCGCTTCCAGCACTGCATCGAGTCGCGCCGGCAATTGACTCGCGTCGGGTAGTTCAAAGGCGATGCGCGCATCGCGGATTTTGATCTTGGCACGTGACAAGCGCTGGCCCATCGTGGCGGGCTTTATCAAGAAAGCGGAGGCAATGCGCGAAGCATTCAGACCCAATACGGTTTGCAGCAGGAGCGGTGTGCGCACTGCGGCGTCAATGGCCGGGTGCGCGCACACGAAAAGGAGTTTCAGCCGCTCGTCGGGAAACATCACATCGCCGTCTGCCAGTTCCTCCGCCTCGTCCGCCAGCGCCAGCAGTTCGGGAATCGCCGCACTTTGCACCTGCCGGTGACGCTTGGCGTCAAGCAGGCGATGACGTGCCGCAGTCAACAGCCAAGCTTCGGGTTTGTTCGGCACGCCATCCCGCGGCCAATTTTCCACAGCCAGACGGAAGGCATCGGCAAGCGCGTCTTCCGCAGCGGCGAGATCGCGCGAGCGCGCGGCCAGGAACGCCAGCAGCCGGCCGTAGGAATCGCGCGCCGTGCGCTCGACCGTGCGGTGCGCGTCCATCCTTCAGCTCACCGGCGGCAGGCAGGGACGAATCTCGATTACCCCGCGGGATGAATGCGGGCAGCGTGCCGCCCACTCAAGCGCCGTGTCCCGGTCGGGCACATTGATGATGAAGAAGCCACCCAGTTGCTCCTTGGTGTCGGCGAACGGCCCGTCCTGAACCAAGCGCTGGTCATCTTTTTTGAACCGTAAGGTCGTGGCGGTGTCGGGCGGTTGCGGGCCGGCACCGCTCACGTAAATGCCTGCATCCTTGAGCGCCTTGGCATAAGGCGGCCAGGCAGCAAGATACGCCTCCCGATTTTTGGGATCGGGATTCGTGCGCCGGGCGGAGTCGGCTGGGGTTTCATAAATCAGCAGGGTGTAATTCATGTTTGGGTCCTTATTGGGGTAAAGCAATCAGGCGGCGGTGAGCTGTTGTATGAGAC
>JBOIBB010000004.1:0-3123 GCA_050739335.1 Gammaproteobacteria bacterium | reverse complement strand
CGCCCCAGTCGTTGAAGATTCCGGCTTCAAACAAGCCGTTCACGGAAGTCAGGGCAGTGCTGCGCGTGCCCAGAAAATCGTAATTCAGGAAACCGCCGAGCGGCGGAGGCTGCGGCTGCGGGCTCCCCGGGAACAGCCCGTCCACGATTGAGCCGGTAAACGCATCCGGCGGCGCCGTGATCCACAGCGCTTCCGTGGATGCATCTACGCGATCCCTCAGGCCGGGAATCGCGTCCAGCGGGTAGAATTTCTTGCCGGCGTAAAGATACGGCTGGACCGCGGGCAAACGCAGCCGCCAGCGTTCCAGATCCGCGCCTTGGGCATACAAATCCTTGTCCGGTGCGGTGCCGAAGCCGAGCAACATGTCAGTCTCATGCCAAGGTTGCTGGTTGAGATGCACTTCCAGCAACACTTCCGCGGGTGAATTGGCCGCCACCGGCGGTGTGCCGAGAATGGCGGGTGCAGTGCGGCTCTCTGTGTTCGCGGGAAACCTGGTCGCAGTGGCGGCACCTCCCGGGACTCGGGATGCCGGTAGGGACTGAGGTACAGTCCCGGCAGTTCGCCGCAGAGTGCGGTCTGATCGAACCGAAACCCTCGGCCTTGGGGCCGGTCCGATGTTTGCCGGTGGAATCGATCGTACTCCAACCGTTGGCGGAGCCACCGTGGCGACAGGTGCCGGGCTGGCGGACCTCACGGCGGCGTGCGGGGGTTGCGAGCAGCGATACAGCAACAGCAATACGATGACGATGGCGACTGCCAGCGTGATGCTCAGCCCTATTCCCAGCATTCCCTTGCGGCCCCAGATGCCCCCGGGCATGACTCAAGCCGGTACCGCCGACAACCGGCCGCGGCGGAACTGTTCGGAAGATTCAGGCTTGGAAACGAAGCGCCCGGTACAAACAGCGGCTTCAAGCTCCGGGGAGGACTTGTGCATGGAAGCTGCCTCGGTCGGTGTCCGCGTTGATGTCCAGCGAAACATTCGTGGGCAGCGGCGCTGCCGGTTTAATGGTCCAGGTGTGTGTCGCGCCCGGCAATACATAGCCGCCGAATTCCTTAACGATCGGAGTGCTGCGACCTGCCACGGTCACACTGAGCTTGAGTATTTCCGCGTGTGCGGTGCCGCTGTTCACTGCCGAGATTTCCAGCTCACTGGCCGACACGCGCCGCGCCGACCAGTGCAGGTCGGGAGCGGTTGCCACCGCCGGTTCCACGAATACCGGGATGCCGATGCGCAAGGCGATCTGCACGCCGCGAAACCCCGGTTCAGGGGGCGGCGGAACTTCGGTGAGGAACAGCCGGTAGCAGGTTTCCCGCTTGGCGTCGGGTGACGTGCGCATGCCGATGCGCACGATCTGCTCGCCGCCAGGCGCCACCGTGAAGATCGGCGGGGTGGCGAGGAGATTGCGGCTTGGGGTGTATGCGTCCGCGCCGTTCGCCTGCGTCCATGCCACGATCTGCATCTGCACCACGGTAGAACTATCGCTGCTGTTGGTTACGCGCAGCACGTCGGTGGAGCGCGGTGCAGAGAGTGTCACGCGGATCGGGTTCACCTGGAAGGAGGCGGCTCGTGCCCCGAAGGGCACGAGCAGCACGACGGCCAGGAAAAGCAGCTTGCGCATGATTACCCTCCGTGCGCCGGTCAGCTCCGACTTAGAACGTCACCGTCACCTGGATCGTGTCGCTGTAACTACCAGCCGGCACATTCTGGCCGATCGCAATCGAGCCATATACTGTGTAGGTCTGGGCATTACCCGCGCCCGGGCCCGCGCCCGTGCCGCCGTCGCATGAGGTGCCTACGGGGGAGGGGCAGGTAGCTAGCCAAACGTTGCTGTAGCCGGTGTCGGTGTACAGGTTGTAGTCGAGCTGGTTAGTGCCGCTCACCATGATGCGGTTGGTAGCGCTGCCGCCATTGGCGCCGTAGTTTAGCGCGATGGTGTAGGCGTCACCCTTGGTGCAGTTGACTTTGATGCTGCTGCTGCCGGTGGTGGGGGTAGCGCTGTTCGGATCATAGTTTCCGAACGCCAAGTTACCGGCGGAATTGATCACGCAGGAATTCACCACCGTGGCGGTGACCGAAAAGGTCCCGGCTGAGGTGCCGGCGTGAGCCGGAATCGCGGCGATCGCCAACGGCAGAGCGGCCGCGCCGGTGATCGCGAGGGTGCGCAAGTGCTTGAACATGACAATTCTCCAAGTGTGGTGAAGCGTTGCATAAAAACTGTTCAAATACGCCAGGATTACAACAAAACCGCCCACGTCCATGTCAGGCGGCCGATGCAGGTATCCCTGCAAATTTTCCTGAACCGTCTTGGAGGGTTTCCAATGAAGACGTTCAGGAAATCTCCTAGCGCAGGTAACATAGCAACCGACGTGCCAAGCCCAGGATTATTGGAATCCAAGGGTTTTACGCGTCGCGTGATTCCGAAAAATCGGCTGAAACTGACAAAAATGTCATGGAGTGTCAGGTTCTGCCTGTGTCGACTCAGGTCCACCTAGGGCTGCACAGACCCAATGCCGTCCGGCCTGGAGGCTGTTTGAATCGAGTCTTGCGATTAATGTGGCAAATCGCGAGCTTTGGCCACGTGGCAAGCGTCCACCCCCTCGGCAGCGCACGTTGTTATTGCAGGCCGCCGCTGAAGCCATGTTTTACTGGATAACGACCTGGTAGCTGACGGTGAAGGACGGATCGGCTCCTCCGGTCCTGCCGTTCATGCTGCCGCTGAAGTTGAGCTTGATGTTGGTGATGGCGGGATCCGTGCACGGGCGAGCGCAGGAGGGGGCGTAGGTATAGGTGCCGCCGCCGTTATTCGAAAAAACCATGACCGGAGTGCTCAAGCCGCTGGATGGGCTGCCGTCGGTGAAGATGAAGGGTGTCGCGCCGCTCAGATAGAACACGGCATGCGCTGGCACCGGGTCGGTAATCGTCAGGCTGTTGTTGTCCGCGGAACCTCTGCCGTTGTTTTGCACGCTGACGGTGTATTGCACGAACGCACCGGGAATGGATTTGGGCCGGAGCGTGGCTTCCACCGGGTCCGAGATTACCTGCACGGTCTTGGTCACCACCAGCGACGAGACATTGAAGGCGCCGGTGCCGGTATCGGTCACCGTGCCCTCGGTGCCTTCGTA
>JBOIBB010000003.1:0-49582 GCA_050739335.1 Gammaproteobacteria bacterium | reverse complement strand
GAGCTCGATCTCGCTCACGGTGTCTCTGCCGATCGCCTATGCCGAACGCATCGCACGTGTCCCGGGTGTCGAGCACGTGAATCCCGAGGGCTATGTCGGTGGCTACTACCAGGACGTCAATAATTCGATTTTCGCCATGGCGGTGCGCGCCGACAGTTTCTTCGCGGTGTATCCCGATTATGCGATGCCCGAGGCCGAGAAGCGCACGTGGCGCGCCGACAAGCGCGGCGTGATCGTGGGCGCGGCACTGGCAATAAAATATGGCTGGAAAATCGGCCAGCAGATACCGTTGCGTTCCAACATCTGGCGCCGGAAGAGCGGCGACAACACCTGGGAGGTGACGCTGGATGGCATTTATACCAGCCGGCAAAAGGGTGCCGACACGTATTTGTTCATGCACTACAGCTATCTGAATGATGCGCGCAGCTTTGGCACTGACGGCGTGTCCTGGTTCGTACTGGCGATCGACAACCCCGCCGCGGCGGGCACCGTCTCCAAGGCGGTGGATGCGCTGTTTGCGAACTCGCCGAACGAGACCCGCACTTCAACCGAGCAGGCCTTCGTGTCGGATTTCGCATCGCAGTTCGGCGACATCGGCAGCATCGTAACCGCGGTGGTGGCCGTGGTGCTGTTCACGTTGCTCTTGGTCACCGCCAACACCATGGCGCAAGGGGTGCGCGAGCGCACTGCGGAGCTCGCGGTACTCAAGGCCCTGGGGTTTGGCAACCCGCGTCTAATCGGGCTGGTGCTCGCGGAATCGCTCGCCTTGACGCTTGCCGGCGGCATCGTCGGTCTGGGCGTGTCGTTTGCTGTGGTGGCGGCGATCCCGAGCGGCCTGCTGCAATTCCTTCCGGGTTTATATGTGCCGGCTGCGGGCGCCGGCCTCGGCGTGCTGCTGATGTTGATATTGGGAGTGCTCGCGGCGCTCCTGCCGGTACGCCGCGCGGTACGCCTCGAGGTGGTGGACGCGCTGAGGAGAGCAGGGTGAACGCGGCGCGCCAGCTCGTGGCGGTGAGTCTGATGAATTTCCGCAACCTCAGGCGGCGCCTCGATTCTTCGGTGGTTGCTGTAATCGGTTTCGTGGGCGTGGTGCTGGTGGTGGTTGCTGTACTCTCGATTCGCGCCGGCTTCCGGGCCGCGCTGGCGAACACCGGCTCTCCGGATGTAGCGATCGTGCTGCGCGGCGGCGCGGGCAGCGAAATCAACAGCGTGATCATCGGTAACTTGACGTCCATCGTAGGTCAGGCACCGGGCGTAGCGCAGGATCAGCAGGGCCCGATCCTGTCGCCCGAATTGCTGGTGCAGATCAACCTCAAGAAGCGTGGCAGCGGGCTGCCGGCGAATGTGTCGTTCCGCGGCGTCACACCCAATGCTTTCAAAGTACATTCCAAAGTGCACATCGTCTCCGGCCGCAGGTTCCAGCCGGGACTGAACGAGGTCATCGTGGGTGCGGGAGCGGCCCGCCTGTTTCAGGGTGTGCAGTTGGGCGATACCGTGCACAGCGGTCGCTACGACTGGAAGGTGGTCGGCATCTTCGATGACGGCGGCGGACTGCACAATTCCGAGATCTGGACCGGTCTGCCGGTGCTGCAGGGCGCCTACAACCGCGGCAACTCGGTAGGCGCGATCTACGCAAAGCTCACCAGCGCGGCGGCGTTCCCCGCGTTCCAAGCATCCCTGGAACACAATCCGCAGTTGAATGTGAGCGTGCAACGCGAATCGGAATACTTCGCCGCGCAGGCCGAAAGTCTGAGCCTGTTTATCGGCATTGTGGGTGCGATCCTCGCGGTACTGATGGGCGGCGGCGCGGTGTTCGCGGCCGTCAATACCATGTATACCGCAGTCGCCGCACGCACCCAGGAAATTGCCATGTTGCGCGCGCTCGGTTTTGGGCGCACTCCCGTGCTGTTCTCGGTGGTGCTCGAGGCGCTGTTGCTCGGGCTCGTGGGTGGTGTGCTCGGCGGTGCGCTAGCTTGGCTGTTGTTCAACGGCTTTGAAGCCAGCACCTACAGTTCACTCAGCGTAATTGCCTTCCGCTTTGCGGTGACACCCAAACTTCTCGCCTGGGGTCTCGTTTATGCTTTGGTGATGGGTTTTCTCGGCAGTCTCTTGCCGGCGCTGCGTGCGGTGCGCCTGCCAATCGCCGCGAGTTTGCGCCAGACCTGAACGCGCGCATCGTTCTCTGCGGCGCTACCATCTTGTCCGTTACTTGAAAAAACCGCAGCTTTGAAACGCATCATCCTCGGTGCCGTGAGCGTCGCGATTGTGGCAGCCATCGCCGCGCTGCTGGCGGCGGTCGTATTCCTGCGCGGCAGCGCGCCGCAGCTCGACGGCACGGTCAAGCTCGCGGGACTAAGCGCGCCAGTGATGGTGACCCGCGATGCACTCGGGGTGCCGACCATCACGGCCGCCAATGCCGACGATATGGCACGGGTGCTCGGTTTCTTGCACGCCCAGGACCGCTTCTTTCAGATGGATTTGCTGCGCCGCCTCGCGGGCGGCGAGTTGGCCGCGCTGGTCGGACCGGCCGCGGTGAAGGTTGACGAAGAGCATCGCCTGTTTCGGCTACGGGCCGTAGCCGAGCAGGTGCTGGCGCGCGACACGCCCGGGCAGCGCGCGTTGCTTCGGGCTTACGCCGAGGGCGTGAATGCGGGGCTGGCGACACTCAAGGCACGGCCCTTCGAATACGCGCTCCTGCGGCAACGCCCGCAGCCCTGGCGTCCCGAAGATTCCGTCATGGTGCTGTTCGCGATGTATTTCGACTTGCAGGATGCTTTTGACCGGCGCGCCGCGGAGCTCGGCGCCATGCGTGAGAGCTTGCCGAAACCGTTGTTCGATTTTCTGAACGCGCCGGGCACGCAATGGGATGCGCCGCTTTCCGGTGTGACCTTGCCGGTGGCGCCGATTCCTGACGCCTCCGCGGTGAATATCCGTGATTGGCCGGCCGCGGACTTCGCGGGACTCGCGGCGGCGCCTCCCCAGTCCCGGATGCTCGCCGGCAGCAACAGTTTTGCAGTGGACGCGGCGCACAGTGCTGACGGCCACGCGATTCTCGCCAACGACATGCACTTGCCGCTCGCGGTGCCGAACATCTGGTATCGCGCGCGGCTTCTGTACCGTACCGCGGCGGCCACGCGGGTGGATGTGACCGGCGTGACGCTGCCGGGACTGCCGGGCGTGGTGGTGGGGAGCAACGGGCACATCGCCTGGGGATTCACCAACAGCTATGGCAACTGGACCACGCTCGTCAATCTGCACCTGCGCCCGGGCGATCCCGGGGACTATCACACGGCCAGCGGTTGGCAACCCTTCACCCTGCACAAGGAAATCATTCACGTGGCGCACGGCCGGGATGTTCTGCTGCAGGTGCGTGACACGATCTGGGGGCCGCTGATCGGCAAGAGTCCCAAGGGTGTCTGGCGCGCGGTGCACTGGATCGCGGACGATCCCGCGGCCACCAACGACGAACTTCTGGATTTGGCTACGGCGCAGAATGTCGCGGGGGCCATGGCCGTGGCGAATCGCGCCGGAATCCCGGCGCAGAATTTCCTGGTCGTGGATTCCGCCGGCAATATCGCTTGGACCATCGCGGGCCGAATCCCGGTGCGCAGCGGCTATGATCCGGAACTTCCCGCGTATTGGGACCAACCGGGCGTTGGTTGGAACGGTTGGCTGGCGCCCGAGGAGTATCCACGCGTCGTGGACCCGCCCGCTGGCCGCTTGTGGACGGCGAACAATCGCGTGGTCGGGGGATCCATGCTCGCTCAAATCGGCAACGGCGGCTACGATCTCGGCGCGCGTGCCCGGCAGATCCGCGACGATCTTGCCGCACACTCCCGGTTCACGCCCAAGGACATGCTCGCGATCGAGCTTGACGACCGTGCGGTGTTCCTCGGCCGCTGGCAGCGCTTGTTGCTGACACTGCTGACGCCTGCAACGCTCGCCAAGCAGCCGCGGCGTGCGCAATTCCGGTACTACGTCGTGCACTGGGGCGGGCGCGCCGCCATCGATTCGGTGGGCTACCGGCTGGTGCGGGATTTTCATGCCGATGTCGACCAAACGGTGTTTGCCGCACTCACCGCGCCCTGTCGCAAGCGCGACCCGCGGTGTCGCTACACGGTGTTCGGCCAGCGCGAGGGCCCGCTCTGGGCGCTCGTGACCCGCCAGCCGCTGAACCTGCTCCCGCCGCAATACCGCAGTTGGAACGAGTTGCTGCTGGCGTCGGTCGACCGGGTCATCGCGGATTTATGGCAGCCCGGCGCTGGCCTCGCGGAGCGCACCTGGGGTGCGCACAACACCGTGCGCCTGCAACAGCCCCTGAGTGGCGCGCTGCCGGTTCTCGGCCGCTGGCTTGATATGCAGCCGGTGGAACTTCCCGGCGACAACAACATGCCACGCGTGCAAGGCGTGAGTTTCGGTGCATCGGAACGCATGGATGTCGAGCCGGGGGACGAAGCCAAGGGAATCTTTGAAATGCCCGCGGGCGAGAGCGGTTATCCGCTTTCACCTTTTTACCGCAACAGCCAGTCCGCGTGGGAGCGGGGTGCGGCCAGCGCGTTCCTGCCGGGCCCGTCCCGGTACCGTTTGACGTTCGAGCCGGCCGGTTGATTCAGTGGTTCAGCGCGAGGGCCACAGTCGGCTGCAGGCTTGGCACCTCCCTGGCCTCGGGGCGATTTTCGAGCCAGTCGATCAGCGGTTCCCAGTCATGCTGGTCCTCGTACGCGATACGCGCGTCGAGCTCATACACGCCGACACCCTGTGCCGCGGCGCGAACGTAATTCTGAGTGTCGCGCAGGCTGGCGATGAACGGGATGCCGAGGCTGGAGAGAAAGCGTAGCAGCTTGGCGTAAACCAAGGTGTTCTTTCTCACACGGTTGGCCACTACCGCCACGCGGTTGGCGCGCTCCTTCACGTGCCCCGCGATCAGAAGATCGGAAATACAATGCAACACCGCGTGGATGTCGATGTCCGAGGGCAGCACCGGCACCAGAATTGCATGTGCACCGCGCGTCAGGTCGCGAAAGCGCGCCACATCAAGTGCGGCCGAGGTATCGACGATCACGCGTTCGATGCCGGGCGGCACGCGCATCTGAAAAGTGCGGGTAACGCGCGAGTTGCGCTCGGCGCCGGCAATGCCGGTGACTTTGGCACGGGACGGATCACGGTTTTCCAGCCAGTGCATGCTCGATCCCTGGGGATCCGAATCCAGGATCGCGGTGTGAAAGCCGTGTGAGGCGTAATAGCTCGCGAGATTGGTGGCGAGCGTGGTTTTGCCGCAGCCGCCTTTGGTATTCAGCACCACAATGCGAAGCAAGGCGCGCGCGGGTACAGGGTCTGGAAGGCGGGCGGGCGATATGGGAATCTCGCCGGGAACCGGGTCTTTCGGATTCCAAAGGTTAAGGTTTAGCATGTTGACGCTACTGGTGTGTATCCGTTTGAGGGGAAGACCGCGTTCGAAGGAACTCCCTGAACATGCAACGCTAGCAGCTTGAATATACATGATAACGCCGCCCAGTTTCAGCTACCGCTTGCCGCTGGCCGCCAAGAATAGGCCGTTGGTCGGGTTGCGCAGCCCGCCCCGGCTGGGCGCCCGCCGGCATGGATGAGGTGAGCGCGCCGCGCCCAAAGATCGGCCTGGTGCTTCCGGGCGGCGGTGCGCGCGCGGCCTACCAGTCCGGGGTGCTGGCCGGCATTGCCGAGCTTCTGCCGCCCGATTCACCACTACCTTTCCCGGTGATTTCCGGCACCTCCGCCGGCGCCATCAACGCCACGATCATTGCCACCCGCGCCGCCAATTTCTCGCACGGTGCCCGCGAACTTGCGGCGGTGTGGGAAAACATCCGCACCGACCTCGTGTTTCGCACCGATGCGCTGACGATCGCCAAGACCCTGCTCTACTGGTCACTGTCGATGCTGCATTGGGGACTGGGACGGCGCAACGATGTGGCGCTCCTCGACAACACGCCGCTCCGGCGGCTGATGGAACGACACGTGGTGTTCGAACATCTGCAGCGTGCCATCCGCGCGGGCGTGCTGGATGCGCTCAGCCTCACCTGCTCGAGTTACATGTCGGGGCGCGCGGTTTCGTTTTACCAGGCTAAGCACGGGCTCAAGCCCTGGCATCGCACCCGCCGGCTGGGGCAACCGGTGGAGTTGCGCCTCGATCACATCATGGCGTCGGTAGCCCTGCCCGTGATGTTCCCGGCGGTGCGGATCGGGCGCGAATACTACGGCGATGGTTCCCTGCGCCAGGTGGCGCCGCTGAGTCCGGTGGTGCACCTTGGCGCCGATCGCATCCTCGTGATCGGAGTGCGCGACGAGAAGCCGGTGGTCTTGACGGGGCACGGTGATGAGGTGCCGTATCCCACCTTCGGCCAGGTGGCCGGCTACCTGCTCGACATCGTGTTCAGCGACAGCATCCTCGCCGATCTCGAACGCCTCGAGCGCATCAATCTGTTGATCCGCGAGTTGCGCGCACATTGTGCCGAGCCTACGCCCTATCGCGAGATCCGTACGCTGCTGATAACACCGAGTGCCAACGTGCACTTGATCGCGCAACGTCATACCGGAGAGTTCCCGCGCAACGTACGCTTGCTGCTGCGCGCGCTTGGCGGCACGCGCAAAAGCGGCGGGCAGCTATTGAGTTATCTGCTGTTCGAGCCGGGCTTTTGCCGTGAGCTTGTGGAATTGGGTAAGCACGATGCGCATGCCCAGGCGGACAAGTTGCGTGAATTCCTGGGCGTCACGCCACCGGTTCCGGCCGGCGTTTGAAGAGTCAACGGTCGCCGCGCTCTTCCAATTCGTTGTGCCGCACCAGGACTTCGCGTCCGGCGGCCCGAAAATGCGCAGCCAGTTTCTCCACGACGTACACCGAACGGTGGTAGCCGCCGGTGCAGCCCACCGAGAGCGTGAGGTACTGGCGGTTCGAGGCTTCGAAGCGCGGGATCCAATGCTCCAGCAAGGTGACGAGGTCGGCGACGAATTCGCGCACATCGCTGTCGGCTTCCAGAAATTGCACCACCGCCGGGTCCCGGCCCGACAGGGCGCGCAACGCCGGTTCCCAGTAGGGATTCGGCAGTGCGCGCGCGTCGAAAACAAAGTCGGAATCTCCCGGCAGGCCGTTGCGATAGCCGAAGGATTGCAGCAATACCGAGGTACGCGGGCGCGCTTCGCGCTGGATACGTGCGCGCACCTCTTCGCGCAGTTGGTGCACCGAAGTGCGCGAGGTGTCGAGAATCAGCGCCGCGTTGTCGGCCAGCGGTCCGAGCAACTCGCGCTCGGCCTGGATGGCCTCGCGTAGCGAGCGCCCGCTACCGGCCAGCGGGTGCGGCCGGTGGCTTTCGTTGTAACGCTTCACGAGGGCGCTGTCCTCGGCCTGCAGGAACACGATTTCGCAGTGCACGCGCTCGGCACGCAAGCGTGCCACGGCTCGCGGAACCGCGGCGATATCTTCGGGGCGGTTGCGCGCGTCAATGCCGACCGCCATGCGCGTGTATACCGGATCGCCGCTCAGCAGCGTGCGGCCGATGAGTTCCTCGAGCAGGCCGGTGGGCAGATTGTCCACGCAGTAGTAGTCCAGGTCCTCGAGCATGCGTAGGGCGACGGATTTGCCCGAGCCCGAGAGGCCGCTCAGGATGACCAGGCGCCGCGTGCCGGGCGTGGTTGGAGAGGTGTGGTTCATGTCAAGCGAAAACGGCGCGCCCCAGGGCGCGCCGCGAGTGTTGCTGGGGTGGGCTCCCGCTTCAAGAGGCGGGCTCGGTGCGCACGCTTTCGCGGTCACTGTGGTCCGTGAGTTTCTCCTTGTGCTTGGTCACCTGACGTGTGAGTTTGTCACCGAGGGCATCAATCGCGGCGTACATGTCGCCGGCGGTGGCGTAGGCAAACAGCTGGTTACCTCGCAGTCGCAGTGTGGCATCGGCCCGGTGTTCGAGTTTGCTCGCCACGGTCAGCACCACGTGCATGGTGTTGAGGCCGTCGAAATGCTTCTGCAGTCGCGCGAGTTTGCTGCGTACATAGCTCTGCAAGGCCGGGGTGATTTCCACGTGATGACCGGTAACACGGATTTGCATGACCTACTCCTCATCTTCCTCAAATTAACGCCGCTTGCGGCGCTTGCGCTCGTGGGTCGCGGGGATGTCCAGGGCTTCACGGTATTTGGTGACCGTGCGACGTGCGACCTGGATGCCGCGGCTCACCAGCTCCCTGGTAATGCGGTCGTCGCTCATTGGGTGTGCGCTATCCTCCTCGGCGACGAGTTTGCGGATCACGGCACGGACGGCCGTGGTCGAGCGTGCCTCGCCACTATCAGTAGACAATTCGTTGGAAAAAAAGTGCCGGAAGGCGAAGGTGCCACGCGGCGTTGCGAGATATTTGTTGGCCACCACGCGCGAGATGGTCGATTCGTGCAGGGTGAGTTCTGCGGCTACGTCCTTGAGCATCAACGGACGCATAGCTTCCTCGCCGCGGCGCAGGAATTCCGCCTGCTGGCGCACGATGCACTCGGCTACACGCAGCAAGGTCTCGCCGCGCATCTTCAGGCTGTGGATCAGCCAGCGGGCTTCCTGGAGCTGGCGTCCGAGATCGGCATGTGCGCCGCTGCGCCGGCGGCCGAGCGCGGCCGCGTAGATGCGATTCACCCGCAGCCGGGGCGTGGTCTCCGGATTGAGCTCGACCAGCCAGCGGTGATCGCGCTGCGTGACGAGCACGTCCGGCACCACGAAATCCAGAGTGTCCGCGGCGAGCACGCGCCCCGGCCGCGGGTTGAGCGACTGGATGAGCGCCACCGCCTTGTCGAGTTCTTCGGCCGTCACCGCGAGCAGGCGTGCGAGCTGCGCATGGGCATGCGCGGCCAGGCTTTCGAGGTGTCCGGCAGCGAGTTGCAGCGCGAGCTCACGGGTGGGCGTCACTTGCAGTTGGCGCAATTGGATACCGAGGCACTCGGCGAGATTGCGCGCCGCCACGCCCGGAGGGTCCAGGGTCTGCAGATGGTGCAGCACGGCCTCCATTTCCGCGGGCTCGGGCGGGTTCGCCGGGTCGCCGAAGGCCTCGCGCAACTCCTCGAAGCTGGCCGTAAGGTAGCCGTCGTCGTTGATGCTGTCGATCAGGAGCAAGCCGATGGCGCGGTCACGCAGGCTCAAGCGCCCCAGTTGCAATTGGTTGCGCAGATGTTCGTGGAGCGTGAATGCCGCCGGCGCGGCCGGTTCCGGCAATTCCTGTCCATCGTAACTGCTGGATGACCAGGTCGGCTCGACACTGTCCCAGTCCGCGGCCGGGAGTTCTTCGGGGGCGGGATCGCTCACAGTTTCCGCGGGTGTCACAACCGGAGCATCGCCGGTGCCGGCGGATTCCTCGTGCGCCTCGGTGTTGCCGTCGTCGTCCGCGCGCTCGAGCAGCAGGTTACGTTCGAGCGCGTCTTGTACCAGGTCGCGCAGCTCCGGCACGGACATTTGCAGCAGGCCGAGTGCCTGGCGCATTTCGGGAGTAATGCTCAGGCGCTGGGTTTGCTGGAGACCGAGCGTGGGTTTCAAATCCCGCCAATCCTTGTACTAGGTGTTTGCCGTGCATTCCGCCGCACCCGGCTCCGGATGCGGCGCGCGGCACTGCTGGCTACGTTGCTAGTTATAGACGATGGCCGTGGAATCGTCCAATCGCGGGCGCGGCGTGTGCCGCCTGATACCAGTGATTTATCCGCAGGGCGTCCGCTGCGCGGAATGCCGTGGTGGATGCTGCACCGGATGGAGTTGGCAGCGTCAACTAGGGCACGGGTCCTGCAGGCTGGCGACACCTATAATATAGGCAGCGAGTGCGCGCGTTGCTAGGGACCAAGGCAGTCTCAAAGGCGGAAATTCTCCCCCAAGTACACCTCCCGCACCTGCTGATTGGCGAGGATCGCGGCGGGCGGGCCGCTCGCAATGACTTCTCCGGCGCTCAGAATGTAGGCGCGCGCGCAGATCCCCAGGGTTTCGCGCACGTTGTGATCGGTGATGAGTACTCCGATGTCGCGCTCGCGCAGGTGACGCACGATGCGCTGGATATCGATGACCGAAATTGGATCGACTCCGGCGAAGGGCTCGTCGAGCAGCATGAACGCCGGGTCGGCGGCGAGCGCCCGCGCGATCTCGACGCGGCGGCGTTCGCCGCCCGAGAGTGACAGCCCGAGCGAATTGCGCAGCGGCGCGATGTGCAGTTCCTCGAGGAGTTCTTCAAGCCGTGCGCGGCGCGCACGCTTGTCGAGGCCGCGCCGAGTCTCGAGGATGGCGAGAATATTGTCGGCGACAGTGAGCTTGCGGAATACCGAAGCTTCCTGCGGCAGGTATCCGAGGCCCAGGCGCGCACGTGCGTGCACCGGCAGACGCGTGAGGTCAGTGTCGTCAAGATAAATGCGTCCGCCGTCGACCGCTACCAGGCCGACAATCATGTAGAAGGCCGTGGTTTTGCCGGCGCCGTTTGGCCCGAGCAGGCCCACCACTTCGCCGCGCGCCAATTCGAGCGACACGTTGCGCACCACTTCGCGCTGCCGATAACGCTTCAGCAGGTTTTGTGCGCGCAGAGTGCTCACGAAGAGGCGGGGTTCACGTGCGTGGTGGACTTGGGCGGTATGGTGATGTGCACGCGCCCGCCCTGCGCGCCGCCCGCCGCGATGACGTGATCGGTGGCGGTGTTGTAATGGATCACGGCCGCCGTGAGCAGGCGTCCGCCCTGCAGCAAGCGTGCGCCGCCCGTAAGGTCGACCTCGTTTTTTGCCTGATCGTAGGTAATGTGGCCGGCGGTGCCGTGCACCAGCGCGCCGGTGTCGGGCTGCTGCTGGAACGTGGCGGGCGCGCCGGTGATGTCTGCGGTCCGGAGTTCACCGTTTTGCATGTGCAGCACCGCCGCGTCGGCGGTAATGCGGATCGTGCCTTGAGTGATCACCACGTGGCCTGTATAGGTACCGGTGCCGCGGTTGTTGCTCGCATTATTGATGAAATCACCGTGATCGGCCTGAATCTGGATCGGCTGGTTGCGGTCGCTTTTGAGCGCCCAGGCCGAGCTCGCGAGCGCGAATGCCCCCAGTGCGAACAGCACGCGCCACTCAGTTCTGACGTACATACTCGCCCCGTACCTGGCTTTGCAGCACCAGGTGGTTGTCGTTCAGCCAGGCTTGTAGGCCCACGCCCGACATGCGGCTTGCACCGCGGGTGATGAGCACCGGATCGGCGGTGGTGGCCACGCTGGTGTTGAGGTTGACCTGAATCTTGTCGGTTTCAATCACGAGCGGCGCGCCGCCCTGGGCGTTCGGATGCTGCATTTTCACATGCCCGCTGAGATCCACAAGCTGCCCGCCGGAAGGCAGGAGCGCGTGCGCGGCGGTGACGTGCCAGGGAGGACTGCCAGTCACGAAGTAGTGAATGTCGGGCGCCAATACCTCCACGCTGTCGTCGTCCGGGTGGTGCAGCATGCGCGGCGAAGTCATGACGGCCTGGGTTTTGCCCGTGCGGCTGAGCGTGGTGACGGTGGCGTCGGTCATGGTGTAGTCCGGAGCGTGTGTGGGTGCGGCCGCGGCCTGGAGCGTGGGCGGAGTGACGCGGCGCAGGAGCCACCAGGTACCGGCGGCCGCGAACGCGAGTACCAGGACGGCAACCGCGAATCGCCAGTTCACGCCTGCGCGGCTCGCGCGGCGAGCAGCAGTTCGCAGATCTCGCGCACCGCACCGGCACCGCCGCGCGCGCGGGTGACGTAATGCGCGCAGGCGCGCACCGCGGGCTCGGCATCGACGACCGCGACCGCAAGGCCGGCCGCCTGCAGGAGCGGCAAGTCGGGCAGATCGTCGCCCACGCAGGCGGCCTGTGCGGCTTCGAGCCCGAGCTGCGCGAGCAGTTTCCTGAAGATGGCAAGCTTGTCGTCCGCACCTTGGAACACGTGGTGAATGCCGAGCTCCTGCAGGCGCCGGGTGGCCGCCGCCGAGGTGCGTCCGGAGATCACCGCGACGTCGATGCCAGCCTGCAACAGGCGCTTGACGCCGTGCCCGTCGCGTACGTGAAAGCTCTTGAAGAGCTCGCCATTCGCGGCGTAGTGCAACTGCCCGTCGGTGAACACGCCATCCACGTCAAACACCGCCAATTGCACACGCGCTGCGCGGGCTTCGACCGCAGTCATCTCAGACTACACCTGCGCGCACCAGGTCGTGCATGTGCAAAGCTCCGATCAGCACGTTGTCGGCATCCACCACCGGCAGCGCGGTGATATGCCGGGTGTTCATCACGCGTATGGCCTCGCCGGCGAGCATCTCGGCCCGCGCGGTGGTGCAGTGTCCGGTCATCAGTTCAGTGATGCGGGTGTGATGCACGTCGATTTCGCGGTCGAGTGCGCGGCGCAAATCGCCGTCGGTGAAAATCCCGGCCACGTGGCGCTCGGCGTCGACGATCACGGTCATGCCGAGCCCTTTGTGCGACATTTCCATGAGCGCGCGTGCGAGCAGCGTGTCCGTGCCGACCGCGGGGATTTCCTCGCCGGTATGCATGAGGTCGGCAACATGCAGTAGCAGCCGGCGCCCGAGGCTGCCGCCCGGATGCGAGCGCGCAAAGTCTTCCTGGGTAAATCCGCGCGCCGAGAGCAGCGTAACCGCGAGCGCATCGCCCATGGCGAGGGCCGCGGTGGTACTGGCGGTGGGCGCGAGATTGAACGGGCAGGCTTCCTCGGCCACGGCGACGTCGAGGTTCACATCTGCGGCCTTGGCGAGCGTTGACTGCGGGTGGCCGCTGAGCGTCACGAGTCGCGCCCCGAGACGTTTGATGAGTGGCAAGAGCATGAGCAGTTCGCGGGTTTCACCGGAATTCGATACCGCGAGCACGACGTCGTCGCCTGTGACCATACCCATGTCACCGTGACTGGCTTCCCCGGGGTGCACGAAAAATGCGGGCGTGCCGGTGCTCGCGAGGGTCGCGGCAATCTTGCCCGCCACATGGCCGGATTTGCCCATGCCCATGACGACTACGCGCCCACGGCAGGCGAGCAGCAGGCGGCAGGCATCGGCAAAGTGCTGATCCAGTCGGGGAGCAAGCGCGGCGACGGCCTCGGCCT
Source organism: Gammaproteobacteria bacterium (assembly GCA_050739335.1). Taxonomy (GTDB): domain Bacteria; phylum Pseudomonadota; class Gammaproteobacteria; order Natronospirales; family REEB76; genus REEB76. The sequence goes on along the minus strand of JBOIBB010000003.1, from coordinate 36,523 downwards.
CGGTTGCCAGCACCTGGCGCGCGCGTTGCAACAGGTTGGCGGTGTCGTTCCCGTTCATCGGTCAGGCACTTGGGTGGAAGCGCTTGGGCTCGTCATGATACACGCTTTGCCTTGCGCCTCCGGGGCCCGTGGCATGCCAATCGAGTATCATGCCAAGCCTTGCGGGAGCTCGAGCTGTGGAGTTTTGCGGTGTTGGAAGCGGAAATCGAACAGTTGATCCGGCAAGGATTGCCGCAGGCCGAAGTGCGCGTGAGCACCGTCGACGGTACGCATTTCGACGCACTCATCGTCACCGAGGAGTTTGCTGACAAGCGGCCGCTGGTGCGCCACCAGATGGTGTACGCCACACTCGGCAAGCGCTTGGGACGGGAGATACACGCGCTCAGCGTGCACGCACTGACACCGGACGAATGGCGCCGGACGTCCACCTGAGGCCGCACAGCGTCGGCACACGAGGCCAGTTCTTGGACAAGCTCCTCATCCGCGGCGGACGCCCGCTCGAGGGCGAGATTCACATCTCTGGCGCGAAGAACGCCACCCTGCCGATCCTCGCGGCCACCTTGCTTTCCGACAATCCGGTGACCATCGGCAACGTGCCGCACCTGAATGACGTCACCACCACCATCGAACTCCTCGGACGCATGGGTGTGGGAGTGACCGTCGATGAGCACATGCGCATCGAGGTCGATCCGAGCAGCATCCGCGAGTTTTACGCGCCCTACGAACTGGTCAAGACCATGCGCGCCTCAATCCTGGTGCTCGGCCCGCTGGTGACCAAGTACGGCCACGCGGATGTGTCCTTGCCCGGAGGCTGTGCCATCGGCACGCGCCCGGTCAACCTGCACATCGCGGGTCTCGAAGCCATGGGCGCCAAAATCGACGTGGACAGCGGTTACATTCGCGCGAGCGCCGGACGCTTGCACGGCGCACGCATTTTCATGGATACCGTATCGGTGACCGGCACCGAGAACCTGATGATGGCGGCGACGCTCGCCGACGGCACCACCACCATCGAGAATGCTGCGCGCGAGCCCGAGGTGGTGGACCTTGCAAATTGTCTGGTGCAGATGGGCGCAAAGATCACGGGTCAGGGCAGCGCCATCGTGATGGTCGAGGGCGTGAAGAAGCTCCATGGCACGCAATACAACGTGCTGCCCGATCGCATAGAGACCGGCACCTATTTGTGTGCTGGCACGCTCACTCGCGGGCACGTGCGCGTCAAGAATACTCGGCCGGAATTGCTGGAAGCGGTCACCGCCAAACTTGTGGAGGCCGGCGCCAAAGTCGGCAAGGGAAAGGACTGGATCGAGGTCGACATGCAGGGGCGGCGTCCGCGTGCCGTGGCGGTGCGCACCGCGCCCTATCCGGCGTTCCCGACCGACATGCAGGCGCAGTTCACGGCGCTTAATGTAGTGGCCGAGGGCACCGGCACCATGACCGAGACTGTATTTGAAAACCGCTTCATGCACGTCTTGGAAATGCAGCGCATGGGCGCCGACGTGCGCCTCGAGGGCAATACCGCCATCAGCCAGGGCGTCGAGCATCTTACCGGCGCGCCGGTGATGGCGACCGACCTGCGCGCGTCGGCGAGCCTGGTGCTCGCGGGGCTGGTAGCGCAGGGCGAGACCGTGGTCGAGCGTATCTATCACATCGACCGCGGCTACGAGGCGATCGAGGAAAAACTCGGGCAGTTGGGCGCGAAGATTCGACGCGTGCCGGCTTGATGCCTGTGTACGATCACAATCATCCCTGGTAGGCGACCCGGCTCCGCGATGCCTGCTCGGTCGCGTGCGGCTTTGCCGCGACCCCGCACGCACCGGCGTGGTCGCGACAATTCACCGCCTCAGGGCGCGGGCGCCACCGGACGTTCGGCGATTTTTATCTGCACCGTGAAGGGCTTGCCGTGGCGCAAGCCGCCGAGCGTGATGACGGTGCCGGGCGGCTTGCTGGCGATGGCGGTCAGGGCCATGGCGCTGTCGGCAATCGTCTGCCCGTCGATGGTCTGGATGATTTCGCCGGGTTTGAGGTCGGCGGCGTACGCCGGGCCGCTGCGCGCCACGCGTGCGATCAGAATGCCATCGGTAGTGTTCAGGCGGTAAGCCGCGGCGAGCTGCGGCGTGATGTTTTGTGGCTCGATGCCGAGATAACCACGTTGTACGTGCCCGTAGGCAATGAGCTCGCGCATGACGCCGCGCGCCAGGTTCACCGGGATGGCGAAGCCGATGCCGTTCGAGCCGCCGCTTGGCGAGTAGAGCGCGGTGTTGATGCCGACCAGTTGTCCGTGGGCATTCACCAGTGCACCGCCCGAATTGCCCGGATTGATCGCGGCATCGGTTTGGATGAAGTTTTCGAAGGTGCTCAAGCCGAGCTGGCTGCGCCCGAGCGCGCTCACAATTCCCTGGGTGACGGTTTGGCCGACACCGTAGGGGTCGCCGATCGCGAGCACGATGTCGCCCACGTGCAGGTCATCCGAACGGCCCATCCCGATCGGCCGCAGGTGCGGAAGGTTGATTTTGAGGAGCGCCAAGTCTGTCTCCGGGTCCACCCCGACCACGCTCGCCGCAGCACTGCGCCCGTCGGTGAGACCCACCCGAATCTTGTCCGCCCCGCGGATCACGTGGTAATTCGTGAGTATGTAGCCGCTGGTGCTCACGATTACGCCAGATCCGAGGCTGTCCTGCATTGCGGGCGGCGCCGGCAAATGCAGGCCGGTTGCGGCAGCGGGGGTACGACTCGTGCGGGCAGGCGCGAGTCGATCGCTGTGCACGTTGACCACCGAGGGTGAGGAAACATCGACCGCGCTCGCATAGGAATCGGCGTCACCGAAGGGCGCAAGCCGCCCAGGGCCGGTGAGAATCGCGGGGTGGAAATACACCACCACAAAGGCCACGGCCAGACCGAGCACGACCATGCGCATGAGGAAAAGTGAGGCGCGGGCCAAACGTTGCATGCGTAACTGCCGGAGCCGGTCGGGGGGCGGTTAGCCTAGCACCGAAACTGGCCGCCGTGCGGAGGTGCTGTGTATAATGCGCGCCGTCTCTCGACGGTCTTCCAGTTGACGTGCCTCAGCGGCATGGGCCCGTAGCCCTGCGCATGGGGCTTTCCAGCATCACCGAGGCGGTGTTCCTGCAAACATGGCGGAAAACAACGAAACCCAAGACCCTGAAGAAGTCGACCACGCCAAACGCAATTTTCTGACGGCGGCCACGGCGGTGGTAGGAGCCATCGGGGTGTGTGTCACCGCGATCCCGTTTGTCACTTCCATGAATCCCAGTGCCAAGGCCCTGGCCTTGGGCGGTCCGACCGATATGGACATCAGCAAGATCGAGCCGGGCGGGCTCGTGAAAGCCGTGTGGCGCAACAAGCCCATTTTGGTGATCCAGCGTCCCAAACCTGTGCTGGATCAGTTGGCGAAGAACGATGCGCTGCTGCGCGATCCGGATTCCAAGGAGGCACAACAGCCGCCGTACGCGCAGAACGCCTGGCGTTCGATCAAGCCGGAACTCCTGGTGATGGTCAATATTTGTACGCACCTGGGCTGTTCGCCGTTGTACGTACCGACACCGGGCGACCCCAGCGTTGGGCCGAGCTGGCCGGGCGGATTTCACTGTCCCTGTCACGGGTCGCTCTACGATCTGGCGGCGCGGGTGTTCAAGAACGTGCCGGCGCCGCTGAATATGCCGGTGCCGCGGCATCGCTATCTGAGCGACACCGTGGTTCGGATCGGCGAGGATCCGATCGGTTCACATTCAACTTACCGCGGGCCGCTGGTGTGGTAAGTGCCACGCTGAAGCACTGCATAGAGGCCGCTACAGATGAGTGACCAAGAAGAACTCGAACACGAACGCCTGGTGGAGTCCGATTACCAGACGCATGGCTTCAATGAATGGCTGAATGCGCGTTTTCCACTCGCGGAGATGTGGAAAAAGCACGTTTCCGAGTACTACGCCCCCAAGAATTTCAACTTCTGGTACTTCTTTGGCTCGATCCTGCTGTTGGTGTTTCTGAACCAGATCCTCACCGGCATTTTCCTCGCCATGGATTATCAGCCGAATGCCGACCTGGCGTTCGGCTCCGTGCAATACATCATGCGCGATGTGCACTTTGGCTGGTTGCTGCGTTACATGCACGAAGTCGGCGCCTCGGCGTTCTTCGTGTGCGTGTATCTGCACATGTTCCGCGGCGTAATGTATGGCTCCTACAAGAAACCACGCGAGTTGATTTGGATTTTCGGCGTATTGATCTATGTGTTTTTGATGGCCGAAGCCTTCATGGGTTATCTGCTGCCTTGGGGCCAGATGTCCTACTGGGGCGCGAACGTGATCATTTCGATATTCGGCGCGATCCCGGGTATCGGCTCGGTGCTGGAGACCTGGATCAAGGGCGACTTCGGCGTGTCCGGTGTCACGCTCAACCGGTTCTTCTCACTGCACGTCGTGGCGGTACCGCTGATCCTGATCGGCTTGGTGCTGTTCCACATTCTCGCCTTGCATCAGGTGGGATCAAATAATCCCGACGGCGTCGAGATCAAAAAGCACAAGGGGCCAGATGGGCACCCGCTCGACGGTATCCCGTTTCATCCTTATTACACGATCAAGGACATCACCGGCGTGATCGTGTTCATTTTCATTTTCTCTTGTGTGGTTTTCTTTGCGCCCGGGCTGCATGGCTTGTTCCTCGACCCGAACAATTTTCAACCGGCCAATGCGCTCAAGACGCCGCCGGATATTCATCCTTTGTGGTATTTCGCACCGTATTACACCATCCTGCGATCCATCCCCAACAAGCTGACCGGCGTAATCATATTTGCCTGTTCCATCGTGATCCTGTTTTTCATACCGTGGATTGACCGCAATCCGGTGAAATCCGTCAGGTATCGCGAACCTCTGTACAAGGCCATACTGATCCTGTTTGCGCTTACCTTCATCGTGTTGGCGATTGTCGGCTTGCAAACCGCCACGGAGTTCTGGGCCGAGATCGGCCAGCGCTTGGCGCAGCTTTATTTCCTGTTCTTCGGCACCTCGTGGCTGTATTCACGGGTACGCTCGCGCAATTTCCTGATTGGCACGTTTGTGGTGTTCATGGTGATCATCACGCTGCTCGACTGGTTGAGCTGGAATCCGGTGATTGCCACCCTCAAAATGTATACCTGGTTCGTGCCTCTGGTGTATTGCCTGATTTTCGTGTTGCTGCCGGCCTTCGCACCGCGGCTTGTGGCCGCGCGTCCGGTCCCAGACCGGGTGACGATGAAATCGCATGGCAAGGCTCATGCTGAGGTGGCCGCGGAATGAAAAAGATCATGGTCTTCGCGCTGCTGGGCGCTTGCCTGTCGGCCGGCCTGCCAGCGCTGGCTTTGGCCCAGGACATGGATCCCGGCGTTACCCTGCAGACGGCGAATCCGGACATTCGCGACAAGGCGTCCCTGCAGCGCGGTGCCAAGTACTTCGTCAACTATTGTGCCGGCTGCCATTCCGCCCAGTACGTGCGCTACAACCGGGTGGGAAGCGACTTGGGGCTCAGCGATGCGCAGGTGGAGAAATATCTGATGTTCGCGGGCGGCAAAGTCACCGGCACTATGGTGAGCGCCATGCCCGAGGCGGATGCCACCACCTGGTTCGGCACCGCACCTCCGGACCTGTCGGTCGAAGCACGCATCCACAGCCCAAACTGGATTTACACTTATTTGAAATCTTTTTATCTTGACCCGAGCAAGCCCACCGGTGCGAACAACACGGTGTTCCCGAACGTGGCCATGCCCGACGTACTTTGGCAGTTGCAGGGCACCCAAACCGCGGTGTTCAAGACCGTCACCAATCCGGACGGCAGCACCTTCCAGGTGTTTCAGCACTTTGAGCCGGTGACGCCCGGCAAACTCAAGCCCGCGCAGTTCGACCAGATGGACCAGGATATCGTCAACTTCCTGCAATACATCGGTGACCCGGTGACGGTACTGAGTGAAACCATCGGCCTGCGGGTACTGGGATTCCTGGTGATTTTTTTCGTGCTCGCTTACCTGTTGAAGCGGGAAATTTGGAAAAAGATACATTAATGGTCGTGGCATACCGGAGTCTCGCGTGACGCGTCCGCGCGCCCACAACGACGGACAGCTTCCTGCGCATAGGCCGACGGCCATGACGCTATATTCGCGCGCCGTCGATCCGCACAGCCACCGCGTACGTTTCGTGCTCGCGGAAAAAGGCATCGCCATGGATGTGGTGAACATCGAGGGCAGCCGGCTGCCGGAGGACCTGCTCGAACTCAACCCCTACAACAGCGTGCCGACGCTCGTCGACCGCGAGCTTGCGCTCTACGATCCGCGCATCATCATGGAATACCTGGACGAGCGTTTCCCACACCCGCCGCTGATGCCGGTGGATCCGGTGGCACGTGCGCGCTTCCGCCTGGCGCTCTACCGTATCGAGCGCGACTGGTACAGTTGCGTGGACGAGATCGAGCAGTCGCTGCACAAACCGCACACGCGCGCCCGCAAGCTGCTTTACGAGGGCTTGGTGTCTGCTGACGCGGCGTTTGCCGCCAAGCCGTTTTTTCTGAGTGACGAGTTTTCACTGGTGGACTGCAGCCTGGCGCCGATCCTTTGGCGCCTGCCGCGCTATGAGATCGCTGTCCCGGCCCACGCCAAGGGCCTCAGCAAATACGCCGAGCGCATTTTCAACCGTCCGGCTTTCAAATCCAGTTTGACCGAACTGGAACGCGAAATGCGCGAAGCCGCCTGAGCGGCAAACGCTCCGCGAGCGCGCGCCATGATTTCGCAAAAGCCCTATTTGCTGCGCGCCATCCACCAGTGGATTGTCGACTGCGGCCATACACCCTACTTGGTGGTGGACGCGACCGCGTCCGGTGTGAGCGTGCCTGCGGGCTACGCCAAGGACGGCAAGCTCGTGCTCAACCTGAGCTACGCGGCCACCCACGGCCTCGACCTTTCCGATAACGAGCAACTCGAATTCGACACGCGCTTTGGCGGTGTATCGCGCCATTTGCGCTTGCCCGTGACGGCGGTGTTGGCGCTGTACGCGCAGGAAACGGGCCAGGGGCTCGTATTTCAGCCGGATCCTCCGCCGGAACCTGCGACCCCGGAAGGCCGGCCGGCCGGCAGCTCCGCGAAACCCGCGACCGCAAAGAAGCCGAGACTGAAGGTCGTCAAATAAGCTTCCCAGACTATGGCCGTTGTCCTCCCGGCTGGCCGCGGAGAAGCTTAGGATCCGGGGCAAATTTGGACGGTTACCACTGTATGGACACGCCCGCACCAAGCCAACTCAACCGTACCGTGCAGCGTCTCGGCAAACTCCGGCCCGCGTTGCGCTGGCGCCTGCTCACCTGGGCCTTCGGGCGCAATGTGCCTTTCATGCATACGGTGCGCCTGCAATTCAAAGATCTGAGTGAAGAGCGGGCGGTGCTGTATCTGCGTAACCGTCGCCGCGTGCAGAATCATATCGGCTCGGTGCATGCGGCCGCCGTCGCCTTGATCGCGGAAACCGCCAGCGGCACGCTGCTTACCATGAATCTGCCGGCGGACCGTGTACCGCTCTTGAAAAGCATGCAGATCGATTACACCCGGCGCGCCAAGGGTGACCTGCTGGCCGAGGCCAGGCTGGATGCGGCCGCTCGCAAGCGCGTGCGTACCGAGCCGAAGGGCGACCTCGTGGTGCCGGTCACCGTCAGCGACGAAAGCGGCGCGGAGCCGGTGCACTGCAATATGCGCTGGGCCTGGATTTCCAAAACCTGATGGTTGGCGGCGTGATCAAGGTCATCCAATACGACATTACCGATCTCGATGTGGATGTCATCGTCAATGCCGCCAACACCACGCTACTGGGTGGTGGAGGCGTGGACGGCGCGATTCATCGCGCCGCGGGCCCCGAGTTGCTCGCCGCCTGTCGCAAGCTCGGCGGTTGTCCGACTGGCGCGGCACGCATCACCCCGGGCTTTCGCCTGCGCGCCCCATGGGTGGTGCACGCGGTCGGCCCGGTGTGGCACGGCGGCAGGTACGGCGAGCCGCAACTGCTGGAGAGCGCCTACCGCAGCGCCTTCAGTCTCGCGCAAGAAGCCAAGGCGCGCAGCATCGCCTTCCCCAACATCAGCACCGGCGCGTACGACTATCCCAAGGAAGACGCCGCGCGCATCGCGCTCAATGTGATGCAAGAAAACGCTAAGGACTTCCGCAGCATCGTGGCCTGCTGTTTCGATGCCGAGAACGCGGCGATTTACCGGAAACTGTTAGGTTCGGTTTCCCAATCGGGTGATGATTGATCAGAAGCAGGTCCGGATAGGGACAGCGTTGCAGTAATGGGGACGCCTTTCCCCTTGAGGAGAGAGGAATTATTAGGGGTTGCAGGGAAACAAACTTTAGCGGCAACGGTTTCGGCGAGGCTGGATGATGTTGGGGTTCACTTCGTTCACCCCAACCTACATGAGTTTTATGAGCCGTGTAGGCGTGGATGAAGTAACCATTAAGCGGTACGTCGAACATCAAGGCCGCCAGGATTCGGGTCAGTTCCGCATGAAACTGTAACGGTAAGGGGACCCCGGCTTTAGCCGAGAGAACCTGTAAAAGATTCAATGGAATGCATTAAATCAGCGTAGCGAGTGCGCGCATGAATTTGTTAACTGCCATCTCAAGTTCTACATAATGGTCCCCATACTTTCCTTCGCCGAATATGCCGTCACCTACAACAATAGCTGCGTAGCCTGGCATAAGCCACTTGTTACCAGTCTGATTTGAATTATCAATGACAAGTCGTTTAACTTTTGTTCGATAGAGTGCATCAAACGCCGCTAGTCCATTTACCGTGGTAGCGGCAACCACACCCTCTGGAAAATCTGTAAGAATATCTTCCAGTTCTTTACGATCGTTGGCTAAGTTTTCGACCCGTACAGATTGCAGAGACTTCGCTAACTCTTTTGTCTCCCAGACTATTTTGGAAATGACGTCGCGAAGCCCTTCGCCACCAATGCCATTCAGAATGCCAATGCCCGCAATGCAGATATACACATATGCCTTCATCTTCTGCGCGTTCGGTGGATTAAGGACACCGTAGGCCCTAAATATTTCGGCTTGCGCACCGGCAATCATTGATCTAACACGCTTTTTGCGGCGAAACATACTACTGCTTTAGGCTTAATGGTTTCGGGACTGTACGTTGAGCTGAGTAAATGCCTCGCGAGACGCTACCACAATTCTTCGAATGAAGTAGCATGCGGAAGTTTAGGCAGGCATGGCGAACCCTATAGGAATTAATATTCCGGTAACAGCTTTCCGGGATTGAGTGTTCCCTTCGGATCAAACTACGGTTTGATGCGTCGCATCAGCTCCAATTGAACTGTATCGAATTCCAGCGATATGAACGGACGCTTTCCCAGGCCTATGCCGTGTTTGCTCGATAGAATTGAGAACGCGCCTTCGCAATTGTTCCTGCTGACTCAACGCGGTCCGAAGAGCTGCTCGTCAATCAGATCGCAGAGACAGTGCAGGCACAGCAGGTGCACTTCCTGGATGCGGGCGGTGACCTTGGCCGGCACGCGGATTTCAACATCCGGGGATTTCATGAGTGGCGCCATCTTGCCGCCGTCGCGACCGGTGAAGGCCACCACGTGTATGCCCTTGGTGTGGGCGGTCTCAATGGCCCGGATCACGTTTGCCGAGTTGCCGCTGGTGGAAATCGCCAGCAGCACGTCACCCGCACCGCCCAGCGCACGTACCTGTTTGGCGAACACCTCGTTGTATTCGTAATCGTTGGCAATCGAGGTGAGCGTGGAGGTATCAGTGGTCAACGCGATGCCGGCGAGCGGCGTGCGCTCACGCTCGAAGCGGTTCAAGAGCTCCGCGGAAAAGTGCTGGCTGTCGGCGGCCGAACCGCCGTTGCCGCAACTCATGATCTTGTGACGCTGTTGCAGCGCTTCGGCCATGAGCCGCCCGCCCGCGACGATCGCGGGTACCAGCGTGTGGAGTGCGGCCTGCTTGGCGGCGATGCTGTCGTTGAAGAGCTGGATGACTCGGGCGTTCAATTCCATGGTGCTGCTCTCGGTTAAAAATCGACGCGGAAAGCATCTTTGATCCATTCCGTACGCGGTGCGCCTGCGGCGCCGCCGCTTACGGCCACGACATCGAAGCGCACCGGCAGCCGGCGCAGGGCGGCGTCTCGTTGCAGATAGTGCTGCGCAGCGCGCAGCAACTTGGCCTGCTTGCGCCGGTCTACGGTGTCCGCCGCCCCGCCGAATCCCGAGTCGTGGCGAAAGCGCACTTCGATGACTACCAGCGTGTCGCCGTCACGCATCACCAGATCGAGTTCGCCCTGCGGGCAGCGGTAGTTGCGAGTGAGTGGTTTGAGACCCGCGGCGCGCAGCAAAGCGAGCGCGTGGTCTTCGGCCGCGCGCCCGGCCGCGAGATGCGGTACCTCGCTCACGGCTCGATTCCGGAACTGGAGCCCGCGATGGCAGCCGGGTTGGCGGGGTATATCGGTGCCAACAATTGCGGAATGCCGTTTTTGAATGTCGCCCAGTCGAGTTCGCGATGTACGTGGCCGTTCGCACCCATGCTCAGGAGACCGGTCATGCCTTGTACGCTGGTGGTGAACGGCTGGCCCTTGTAGAGCAGCGGCACGAGCCGCCAAGCGTCGAAACCGAGTGCGTAGAGGCGGCTGTCGGAGGAAAAGCCGTTCGGCCAGAGTGTCGCGACTTGCTTGCTGGTCGCCGCGGCCGCACCGGTGGTTTCCAGCGTCCACGGCATGTCGTCGAAGGTGATTCCGTCGAAATCGGTATCCGCGGCATGGCCGGGCTCGTAGACCTGCGAGGTGGAATACACCGGCAAATTGATGGCATGGTAAAAGCGCAGCTCGGGGCGGATCAGCTTGGCGTCTTCGGAATCGGCGGCGAGGAAAATGAACTGCGCGTCCTGGCGGCGGCGTGATTCGAATTGCAAGGCCTGACCCAGCACCGCCTGCAACTGATTCTTGCGGTACTGGCTGTCGTTGATGTTGAGGAGCCGGGTGATTGGCACGCTGAAATCACTGGCGCCCGGATTGTAGAGTTCGGTGCCGAGCAAGCTCCCGCCCAGTTGCTGAAAGCGCGTACTGAAGGCGTTCAACACGCGCTTGCCCCAGTCGGATTCCGGCACCAGCGCGAGCCCGCGCGTCATCCCCACGGCCACCACACGCTCCGCGACCTGTTCGGCTTCGGGCTCCGGCGGCAGACCGAATTGGAAGAGGCCGGCTGGTGGAGGTCGCGTACCGTCGAGCGTGTTGAGCGCGAGCACCGGTACCGGCAGCGAGCCTAGCGCCGCGATGCCGCCGACGGCGTCCTTGATGAGTGGCCCCACCACCATGGTGGCGCCGTCCGCGACGGCTTTGCGGTACGCGTCCTGCGCGCCTCGCGCCGTGGCTTGCGCATCATAGAAAACGATACCCGGTGCGCCCCCTTGGTTGGCCAACTGGAAATACGCGGTCAGCAAACCATTGCGCACCGCATCGGCCAGCGACTCGTATTGACCACTGAGCGGCAACAGAACCGCAACCTGCGTGGGGTAGGTGACGAAGGCTCTCTGGTTGGCGATGAGTTGCGGCACGATGTCCTGGTTGGCGGGATGGCCCGGGTATTGCGTCTGCCAGGCCTGGAGTTGCGCGAGCAGGTTGCGCGGCTGCTGCCAGATGTTGCGGATCAGGCTGCCGAGCGTGAGCCAGCCGCGTACCGTGCTTGATGTATCGGTCGGAAGTTTGAGCACGTCGATGGGCGCGCGGCTCTGGGTGATGGTTTTCCAGATCAATTCGTGATTGGCGTGGATCGCGTTACGGTTGCCGCCAAGATAATCTTCGCGCTCGCTGAGATCAGTGACGGCCGCGACTAGATTGTTGAGCGTAGCTTCGATTTGCGCGCGCAGCAGCAGCGTGCTGGCCTTAAGCTCAGCCGGCAAGCTCGCGAGCGGATATTGCAAACGCCCGAGTGCGGCAGGTGCGTGGTGCGCGGTGAAGTCCATCTCGGCCTTGAGTAATCCGACACGCGCGGTCAACGTTGCGCTGAGACCCCGGGCCGGTACCTGGCCGAGGACTCTCCAGGTCTGGGTTCCTTGGCGCGCCTGCCAATAAGCTTCAGCGGCGCTCACCAGGTCTTGATTGTGCTGCTCACCCTGCGAACTCGCGGCGAGCCGTTCGTAGAGTTGCGCGGCACGCAGGTATTGCCCTTGTTGTGCGAGTTGCTGCGCCTGCGCAGCCGGGCTCGCGGGCGCCGGCTGCACCGGCGCCACCGTGCAGCCCGCGAGCAGGCCGAGCAGCATGGCCAGTGCCACGAGGTGTCGTGCTGCCGCCAGCCGCGGATTACCTTGCATGATTTTCAGCTTCCAGTGCAGGATGGGCAGAGATCTAATGATACCTGCTGGGGCAGCCGGCGAAAACGCGGGGTGGGGAGCGATGGCGCAAGCGAATCCGGGCGTTCTGTATGTGGTCGCGACGCCCATCGGCAACCTCGAGGATTTTGCGCCGCGCGCGCAACGCATACTGTCCGAAGTCGCCTTGATCGCCGCGGAAGATACCCGCCGCAGCGGCAAGCTGCTCATGCATTTCGGCATCCACACGCCGCTCGTATCTCTGCACGATCACAATGAAGCCGAACGCACGCCGTCCCTGATTGCGAAACTTCAGGCCGGGGAATCGCTGGCGCTCATTTCCGACGCCGGGACGCCGCTCATCAGCGACCCGGGTTTTGATCTGGTGCGCGCGGCACGCGCGGCGGGCTTGCGCGTGGTGTCGGTGCCCGGGCCGAGCGCGCTGATCGCAGCGCTCTCGGTGTCCGGACTGCCGACCGATCGATTTGTGTTTGAAGGTTTCCTGCCGGCCAGGCGCGCTGCCCGCCGCGCGCGGATTGCGGAACTCATACGCGAGCGGCGCACGCTGATTTTCTACGAGTCACCGCAGCGGCTCGCGGAGGTACTGGAAGACATGAGTCTGGCGTTCGGCGCCGGACGCCGCGCGGTGGTAGCGCGGGAACTCACCAAAGTATATGAAAGTGTGCACGTAGCAACGCTCGCGGAACTTGCGGCCTGGGCGCGGGCCGACGACAACGCTCGTCTGGGCGAGGCCGTGGTTCTGGTTGCAGGCGCGGTGGAAGCCGCAGCGGAAAGCCTCGTGCTCGAACCTGAACGGTTGCTGCGCGAGCTGCTCGAAGCGCTGCCGCTCAAGCAGGCCGTGGCCTTGGCTGCCCGGCTCAGCGGCGGCAAGAAAAATGAGCTCTACAAACTCGCGCTCGAAATCCATAAGCGTGAGTAAACGTGTTTTTCAAGCCCGGGATCCCAGCGTCGCCCGCGATATAATCCAGCACGAGTCGGCCGGACAGTCGCTGCGCACAAGCGCAGAGGAAAGTCCGGGCTCCGCAGGACAGGATGCCAGGTAACGCCTGGGGGGCGCGAGCCCACGGAAAGTGCCACAGAAAACACACCGCCGATGGCCGCAAGGTACAGGCAAGGGTGAAAAGGTGCGGCAAGAGCGCACCGCGCGACGGGTAACCGTTCGCGGCACGGCAAACCCCATCCGGAGCAAGGCCAAATAGGGAAGCCGCGGGTCAGCCCGCGCGTGCGGTCCGCACGGCTTCCGGGTAGGCCGCTAGAGGCGTACGGCGACGTACGTCCCAGAGGAATGACTGTCCACGACAGAACCCGGCTTACAGGCCGACTCGCATTTCCTTTAGCGACTACCGCGGCTGGCCGCGGTGCTCGCAGTCGGCGAAGATCGCCCACCACTCGAGTCTCGCCATCGCTGAGCGTCTCGCCAAGGGCATTTTGGCGCGCGCGACTTCAGGGTGATCGCCTGCAATCTCGCGTATCTGAAACTCAACCCCTTGATGAAAGCCTGATTTGGCTCGTGCCGCGGCGTATCACAGGTAAGCTCTGACCATTGGTCGTTTGTTGTTCAAACAGTTTGGCCGGTGTCACCGGGCAATCAATAAATAGCGAACCCGTTCGACGATCGGCGTGCTCCCACATGCTATCTCCAGCATTTGAAAACTTGATGCTCAGTCAAGCTTGGTCATGTAACTTGTTGATTTGAAGGTTTTAAACGATCGTATTTGGTCAAGAAACATTGCTATAAGTTACTGAGTCTCAAGCACTTTTTCATTGATTTTTCTTGACGGATGCAGGAACGCCTCTTATAGTTGCCATGGGTGGGCCAAAGTGGGACAGAATGGGCTCATAGGGTAACGGGATGGCAATGTGTTTCGTGGCGTAAGCAACCTTACTTTGGATGCCAAGGGACGCTTGGCGATTCCCGCGCGCTATCGCGAGGGGCTCACGCAAGTCTGTAACGGACGGCTGATCGTAACCATTGACCGCGGCTATTACCTGCTCATCTATCCCTTGCCAGGTTGGCAAGAAATCGAAGCCAAGCTCGTGAATCTGCCGAATCTGCGGCCGCAGGTGCGCGAGTTGCAGCGCTTGTTGGTCGGCCACGCCACTGAGGTCGGCATGGACAGCCATGGCCGCGTGCTGCTGCCGCCAGCGCTGCGTGAGTTCGCCAAGCTCGAGCATGACGTAGTGCTGCTTGGGCTTATGAACAAATTCGAGCTGTGGGATAAATCGACCTGGGATGCGCGTCGTGATCAGAGTCTCGCAGTGGAACCGGGTGCGGCTGCGGGCCTGCCCGAGGAGCTGGCGCGCCTGGCTTTATGACCGCTTCCGCAGATGCGCCCGGTCACCAACCGGTGCTGCTCGAGGAAGCGGTGGGCTGCTTGGCGGTCCGGGCGGATGGTGTATATGTGGATGCGACGTTCGGGCGCGGTGGACATAGCCGCAGGATTCTCGCCGACCTCGGGCCGCGCGGACGCCTGTTTGCCATGGATCGTGATCCGCAGGCGGTGGCCGCCGCTCGAGCCGAGTGGCGCGGCGACTCGCGTTTTGCATGTTTCCAGGATGCGTTTTCCCGGCTGGCGCAACGCATGCGGGAGAGTGGCGTGCTGGGCGCGGTGAACGGCGTACTGCTCGACCTCGGCGTGTCTTCGACGCAGCTTGATGATCCGGCGCGCGGTTTCAGCTTCCTGCACGACGGTCCGCTCGACATGCGCATGGATCCGGCGAGCGGAGAGACCGCTGCAGCCTGGCTGCAGCGTGCCACGGCGGAGGAAATCGCCCGAGTGCTTGCTGGTTACGGCGAAGAGCGCCACGCGCGGCGTATCGCCAGCGCGATCGTCGCGACCCGTGTGCGTACGCCGCTGGTGAGCACACGCCAGCTCGCCGAAATCGTGAGCGCGGCGGCGCCGACGCACGATCGTCACAAGCATCCCGCCACGCGCAGCTTCCAGGCCATCCGGATTTTCATCAACCACGAACTTGACGAGCTGGCCGCGTGTCTCGAGCAGTGCCTTGCGGTGCTCGCGCCGGGCGGGCGGCTCGTGGTGATCAGCTTTCATTCGCTCGAGGATCGCCTGGTGAAGCGTTTTCTGCGTGCCCAGGCTCTGCCGCCACCACCCGATCCGCGCGCACCTTGGCTCGAGCCCAAGGCGCATCCGAAGCTGCGCTTGCTCGGCAAGGCACTTAGGCCGGATGCCGCCGAAATCGCCCGCAATCCGCGCGCCCGCAGCGCGGTGTTGCGCGCCGCGGAGCGTCTCGCATGAAGCTCACGCGTGCCATCGTGGCTCTCCTCACCGCGGCGGTGCTGCTGAGCGCACTCGCGGTCGTGGACGCACGTCACGAAAACCGCGTGCTGTTCGCGCAGCTCCAGCAACTGCACACGCAGCGGGATCATTTGAACGCCGAGTGGAGCCAGCTCCTGCTCGAACAAAGCACCTGGTCGACACACGCGCGCATCGAGCAGCTCGCGACCGGCGAGCTCCACATGCACATGCCAGCGCACCCCAAGCTCGTGCTGGTGCAGCCATGAACCGGCGTACGTCCGGCAGTGGATCCTGGAACTGGCGCAGCCGCGTGGTGCTGGTGTTGTTCGTACTGGTAGCCGCCGCGCTCCTCAGCCGCGCCGTGTATCTTCAGATGTTCGACAACGGATTCCTGCAGGCCCAGGGCAAGGAGCGGCACCTGCGCGTGGTCAAGATTCCCGCACATCGCGGCATGCTTCTCGACCGCAACGGCGAACCACTCGCGGTGAGCACGCCGGTGGATTCGATCTGGATGGATCCCCAGGAAATCGTCGCCGCCGATAACCGCGTTCCAGAGCTTGCCCGGGCACTCGGTCTGCCGGCGAGTGCCGTGATGGATCTCCTGCGTAAAAACCTCGACAAGCAGTTCGTGTACCTGGTGCGCGGCATGGATCCCTACGTCGCGCAGCGCGTGCTCGATCTGGACATTCCCGGGGTCTATAGCCAGCGCAGCTATCGCCGCTATTACCCGGCGGGCGAGGTTACCGCCCAGGTGCTCGGCTTCACCAATGTCGACGATGTCGGCCAGTCGGGACTCGAGCTTGCGTACAACCAGTGGTTGCGGGGTGTCCCCGGCGCCGAGCGCGTGATCGTGAATCGCTACGGCAGTCCGGTGCAGGCGGTCGAGAGCCTCGCGACTCCGCGCCCCGGCAAGGATCTCGTCACCAGTCTTGATCTGCGCGTGCAATACCTCGCGTATCGGGCGCTCAAGCAGACCGTGCTCGCACAGGGCGCGGAATCCGGTTCGGTCATCGTCATGAACCCGCGCACCGGCGAAGTGCTGGCGATGGCAAACCAGCCGTCCTTCAACCCCAACAACCGCAGCGATTACGCGCCGAACACGTCGCGTAACCGCGCGGTCACCGACCAGTTCGAGCCGGGCTCGGCCATGAAACCGTTCACGATCCTCGCAGCGCTTCTGTCGGGACAGTACACGCCCGCGAGCATCGTGAACACCTCGCCCGGCTACTACCGGGTGGATGGTTACAAGATCTCCGATGATGGGCTCGACTACGGGGCCATCAACCTCACCACGATTCTGGAGAAATCCAGCAACGTAGGCGCAAGCAAGATCGCCTTGACGCTCGCGCCGCACCTGATGTGGGACACGCTCAACGCCTTCGGCTTCGGGCAACCGAGCGGCAGTGGTTTTCCCGGCGAGGCGAGCGGCGCGCTGCCACCGTATCAGAGCTGGTCACAGGCGCGGCAAGCCACGATTTCTTACGGCTACGGGGTCGCGGTGACCGCGCTGCAGCTCGCCAACGCGTACGACATCCTCGCCGATAACGGTGTGCGCATTTCTCCGACCTTCGTGCGCCAAGACACGCCGCCGGCCGGCGAACGCGTGATCCCCGCACGGTATGCCACGACACTGCGCCGTATGCTCCAGACCGTGGTCAGCAACGAAGGCACCGGCAAACTCGCCGAAGTGCCGGGCTACTACATCTCCGGCAAGACCGGCACCTCGCACATCGCCCAGAACGGCGGATACGCGAGTCATGACTACTACTCGGTGTTCTGCGGCATTGCTCCCGCGACCGATCCGCAACTCGTGGTGGTGGTGGTGATCCGCGAGCCGAGCCGCGGCCAATATTTCGCGGCTACGGTGGCGGCGCCGTTGTTCGCGCAGGTAATGGCCGGAGCCCTGCGCCTGCTGGACATCCCGCCTGACAACCTCAGCAGTCTCACTACTGTGGCCGACGTGGTGACGCCGGGGCATTCCTCATGAGCGCGCTCGCCGAACGCTCTGCGGAGCTGCGGCTTGGTCCGCTGCTCGCGGGCTTTGCCGAGATCCCGGCGGAGCGTGATGTGCCCGTACAGGGGCTCGCGCTCGACAGCCGTGCGGTGCACGCCGGGTACCTGTTTCTCGCGCTCCGTGGCCACGATCACCACGGGTTGAAGCATCTCGCCGAGGCGCGTACGCGCGGCGCGCGCGCGGTGGCCTACGATCCTGCAGGTGCGGACGCATACCTGCCGGTGCCTGCCGGGCTGCCGGCATTCCCGGTGTCCGCGCTCGGTGAGAAGACCGGATACCTCGCCGCCCGTTTTTATGCCGATCCCTCGGCGCACGCGCGGGTCGTGGCCGTGACCGGCACCAGCGGCAAGACCTCGGTGGCCGCGCTCACCGCCCAACTGTTGACTGGGCTCGGCCGGCCCTGCGGCCTCATCGGCACCCTGGGTTACGGCGTGTACGGCACGCCGCTCGCGCCGGCGCCGTATACCACGCCCGATGCCGTGCAGTTGCAGGCCTGGCTCGCGCGCTTTCGCGACCGCCAAGTGCGGCACGTGAGTATGGAAGCTTCGAGTCACGCGCTCGATCAGGGCCGGCTGAACGGTGTGCAGCTGCGTGCCGCCGCGTTCACCAATCTCAGCCGCGATCATCTCGATTATCACGGCACGCTGGCGGCCTACGCCGCAGCCAAACGGCGCTTGTTTGAACTGCCGGGGCTCGCCGCGGCGGTCGTCAATCTGGATGACGCTTTCGGGCGTGAACTTGCCGCCGCACTCGCCGCGGACGTGCAATTGTTTGGGTACACGCTCGAATCCAGCACACTGCCACGTGGGCGCGTGCTCAGTGCCGGGCCGCTAAGTTTGCATGCCGGCGGCATGCGCTTCGAGGTGCAGGGCGATTACGGCGCGGGTACGGTTGAGACCACCTTGCTCGGCCGCTTCAACGTTTACAACTTGTTGGCGGTGCTCGGCCTGCTGCTCGCGCTCGATGTGCCTTTCGGTGCGGCACTCGCCGCGCTCGGCACAGCCCGCACGGTGCCGGGACGCATGCAGTGCTTCGGCGGTGGTGCCGGTGCGCCGCTGGTGGTGGTGGATTACGCCCACAAGCCCGATGCACTCGAGAAGGCGCTCACGGCGGCGCGCACTCACTGTCAGGGCGAGCTCTGGTGTGTGTTCGGCTGCGGCGGCGAACGCGACCGCGGCAAGCGTCCGCAGATGGCCGCGATTGCCGAACGCCTCGCCGATCATGTGATCGTCACCGACGACAATCCGCGCCACGAGGACGGCGATGTCATCGTGCAGGAGATCCTCGCGGGCCTGCACGCGGCTGGCAAGGTGCAGGTCGAGCGTGAGCGCGCGCGCGCCATTGCCGCAGCGATCTCAGCCGCGGCGTCTGGCGACGTGGTGCTGGTCGCAGGCAAGGGTCACGAGACCTATCAGTTGGTCGGAGACCGCCGCATGCCCTTCAGCGACACGGAAGTGGTCGTCAAATTGCTCGCGGAGGTGCAGGCATGACGCAGGGCCTCTTGTCCGAGGTCGCAGCCGTGACCGGCGGCAAACTCTTCGGTGCCGACCGCAAATTCGAGCGCATCAGCACCGATACCCGACGGGTTGCGCGCGAGGAGTTGTTCGTGGCGCTGCGCGGTACGCACTTCAACGGCCACGATTTTCTGAATAAGGCCGAGCAATCGCACGCGGCCGGCGCCCTGGTTGAGCACATGGTCGCAGCGCATTTGCCGCAGATCGTGGTGGGCGATACGCGCCGCGCACTCGGCGCCTGGGCGGCACACTGGCGCGAGCGCTATGACATCCCGGTAGTCGGCATTACCGGCTCGAACGGCAAGACCACCACCAAGGAAATGGTGGCGAGCATCCTGCGCGAGCGCGGTGCGACGTTGTCGACGCGCGCCAACCAGAACAACGACATTGGCGTACCGCTCACACTGCTCGGGCTGGGCGCCCAGCATCGGGCTGCGGTGATCGAGATGGGTACCAATCATCGCGGCGAAATCGCCTATCTCGCGAAGCTCGTGTCCGCCACCGTGGGAGTCGTTACCAATGCCGGCATGGCGCACCTGGAATTCCTTGGCAGCGTGCAGGGGGTGGCGCTCGAAAAGGGCGCGCTCTACGCCGAGCTCCGTGCCAGCGGCACCGCGGTCATCAATGCCGACGACGCGCATGCGGGGCTGTGGCGCGAGATGGCGGGCGCACGGCCGCAGCTGAGCTTTGGCGTGAAGGAGACGGCGGATTTCCACCCGCAGGCCGAATCGCTGAGCGTATCGACTACCGGCATTTGGGGTTATCGGCTGATGACTCCGCAAGGCACGGCGGACATCCGGCTCTCGCTGCCCGGACGCCACAACGTGCTGAACAGTTTGGCCGCCGCGGCCGCGGCGCTAGCTGCGGGCGCCGATCTCGATGCCGTGCGTGCCGGGCTCGCGCACGTGCCGGTGACGGCCGGGCGGCTGATGGTGCTGCCGGGACTGCGCCACAGCCGCTTGATCGACGACACCTACAATGCCAACCCGCAGTCGCTCAAGGCCGCCATGGAATTTGCCTTGAGCCTCGGTGATCCGGTGTGGCTCGCGCTCGGCGACATGGGGGAACTCGGCGCGGAGGCTGCGCGCTTGCACGCGGATTGCGGCGAGCTTGCGCGCCGCCTTGGCATCGCGCGCCTGCTGAGCTTCGGCAATCTGAGCGTGCATGCCGCCGAGCACTTCGGCGCCGGTGGGGAACATTTCCCGAGTGTGGAGCTTCTGATCAAGGCGCTGCACGCGAGTCTGCGACCCGGCTTCACCTTGCTCGTCAAAGGTTCACGCAGCAGGCACATGGAACGCGTGGTGGAGGCCCTGCGGGCCTCGCAAACCGTTGGTACCAGTACGGAGATCGGCTGATGCTGTACTTGCTCGCCGAATATCTGACGCGCTACTACTCGGCGTTCAACGTCTTTTCCTATCTCACCTTCCGCGGCATTCTCGGGGTGCTGACCGCACTCGTCCTGTGCTTTGTGCTCGGGCCGGCGACCATCCGCCGCCTGAGGTTCCTGCACGTCGGCCAGAGTGTGCGCAGCGACGGGCCACACGCGCATCTCGTCAAGGCCGGCACGCCGACTATGGGCGGCTCGCTGATCCTCGGAGTGATCATCATCTCCACGCTCCTGTGGGCCAATCTTGCGAACCGCTACATCTGGATCCTGATCGGCGTGACCGTGGGTTTCGGCCTCATCGGGTTTGCCGACGATTACCGCAAGCTCACGCGGAAGAATTCGCGCGGGCTCCCGCCCGCCGTCAAGTTCCTGCTGCAGTCGATTCTTGGGCTGGCGGTGGCGGTGACACTCTTCATGACCCACCACAGCGCGGCCGAGATCGAATACACGGTGCCGCTGCTCAAACACGTGGCGGTGAATTTCGGCGGGTTCTTTATCGTGATCACTTATTTCGTGATCGTCGGTATGAGCAACGCGGTGAATCTCACCGACGGGCTCGACGGGCTGGCGATCATGCCCACAGTGCTGGTCGCGGGCGCGCTCGCGATTTTCGGCTACGCCTCCGGCAACTTCGTGTTCGCGCGCTACCTCACGATTCCCTATCTGCCCGGGGCCGGGGAGATCGTGGTGTATTGCGGCGCGCTGGTGGGCGCAGGACTCGGTTTCCTGTGGTTCAACGCCTACCCGGCCCAGGTCTTCATGGGTGATGTCGGCGCGCTCGCCCTCGGCGCCGCCATCGGCACACTCGGCGTGATCGTCCGGGAGGAGATCGTGCTGTTCATCATGGGCGGAGTGTTTGTCATGGAGACCGGCTCGGTGATTCTGCAGGTCGGCTCCTACAAGCTCACCGGACGGCGGCTGTTTCGCATGGCGCCGATTCACCACCACTTCGAGCTCAAGGGCTGGCCCGAGCCGCGCGTCATCGTGCGCTTCTGGATCATCACCGTGATTTTGGTGTTGATCGGCCTGTCCGCGCTCAAGGTGCGCTGAGGAGGTGTCGGCCGTGCCTGCGCTGCAACGCGAACCGCGCACCCTGGTGGTAGGGCTCGGCAAGACCGGGCTTTCGGTGGCGCGCTACCTCGCCGCGCGCGGCGCGCAGGTCGCGGTCACCGACAGCCGCGAACGTCCGCCGGAGCTTGCCGCCCTGCGCGAGCAGGTGCCGGACGCCGCAGTGTTCGTCGGCGGCTATTCCGAACAGGCGCTCGCCGGTGCCGAGCAGCTTGTGGTCTCGCCCGGCGTCGCCGTAGCCACGCCCTTCGTGCAACGCGCGCAGGCCCGCGGTGTACCGGTGCTCGGCGACATCGAACTCTTTGCGCGCGCGGCGCACGCGCCGGTGATCGGGGTCACCGGTTCGAATGGCAAGAGCACGGTGACCACGCTCCTGGGCCTGATGGCTGCGCAGGCGCAGGTCGACGCACGGGTGGGCGGCAATCTCGGCACGCCGGCGCTCGATCTGCTGTCTGCCAGCGAGCCGGCGCTTTACGTGCTTGAGCTGTCGAGCTTCCAATTGGAGACCACCGATTCTTTGCATTGCCTCGCGGCTACGGTCTTGAATCTGTCGGCGGACCACATGGACCGCTACGCGACGCTCGAGGCTTATGCGGCCGCCAAGGCGCGCATCTTCCGCCACTGCACGACCGCGCTGATCAACCGCGGCGATGCGCGGGTGCGCGCCATGCCGGCGCCCGGGCAAAAGCACCTGAGTTTTGGCCTGGACGCGCCCCCACCGGGGCAGTACGGACTGCTGTCGCAGGCGGGCGAACGCTGGCTCGCGTGCGGCGACGAGCGTTTGCTGCGGGCGGCGGAGTTGCGTATCCACGGCAGTCACAACGCAGCGAACGCGCTCGCCGCGCTCGCGCTCGGCGCACTCGCGGGTCTGCCACGCGCCGCGATGCTGGGAGCCTTGCGCACATTTCGCGGACTGCCGCATCGCATGGAATTCGTGCTCGAGCAGCAGGGTGTCGCCTGGTACAACGATTCCAAGGGTACCAACGTCGGCGCCACGCTCGCAGCGGTGTCCGGCCTCGAGCGGCCGTTGGTGCTGATCGCGGGCGGCGAGGGCAAGCAGCAGGATTTCACGCCGCTCGCCGATGCACTCGTGGGCCGCGCGCGCGCCCTGGTGCTGCTCGGCAGGGATGCGCCGGCCATCGCGCGGGCGGTGGGCACACGCCTGCCCATCACGCGCGTCGCGGACATGCCCGCGGCGGTCGCGGCCGCGGCGAAGCTCGCACAAGCAGGCGACGTGGTGCTGCTGTCGCCGGCCTGCTCGAGCCTCGACATGTTCGACAACTACGAGCATCGCGGGCGTGTGTTTACGCAGGCGGTAAGGAGGCTCGCGGGTGAGTGAGGCTCAGGCCATCGACGGCAGCCGGCGGCTCGCGCCCGACCCGGTGTTGTTCGCGACCAGCGCGCTGATTCTCGGTCTCGGCTTGGTGATGGTCGCGTCGGCTTCGATCACGCTCGCGAGCCGGCTCACCGGCAATCCGTTTTATTTTTTCGAGCGGCAGGTGGTTTACGCCGGCCTCGGTCTTGTGCTCGCGGCCGTCGCCTACAGCGTGCCGCTCGCCTGGTGGCAACGCAGCAGTTTTCTGTTGCTCTCGGCGGCGCTGGTGATGCTGGTCGCGGTGCTGGTTCCCGGAATCGGGAGCTACGTTATCGGCAGCGTGCGCTGGGTGGCGCTGGGACCGCTGCGCTTGCAGGTCTCGGAGCCGGCGCGGCTGCTGATCCTGGTGTACATCGCGGCTTACATCGCGCGCCGCCGCACGGAGCTCAGCACGCATTTCGTCGGGACGCTCAAACCCATGCTGGTGGTCGGCATCGCGGCCCTGTTGCTGCTGGCCGAGCCGGATTTCGGCGCCGCCATGGTGTTGATCGCGACCAGCATGGCCATGCTGTTCTTCGGTGGCGCGCGCCTGCGGGATTTCGCGGTGTTCGCCGTAGTCGGCGCTGCCGCGTTCGTGGTGCTGGCCGTGGCCTCGCCTTACCGCCTCGAGCGCATCACCGCATTCCTGAATCCCTGGAGTCAGCCCTTTGGCAGCGGCTTTCAGCTCACCAATTCGCTGATCGCCATTGGCCGCGGCGGATTTTTCGGCGTGGGGCTGGGCGAGAGTATCCAGAAACTCTTTTATCTGCCTGAAGCGCATACCGACTTCCTGTTTGCTGTGCTCGCCGAAGAGCTCGGCTTGCTCGGCGGTCTGGTGGTGATCGCGCTGTTTCTGGTGTTCACCTGGCGCGCGGTCAGCATCGCACGGCGTGCGGCCCGCGAGGGTCAGTTGTTCGGCGCGTATCTCGCCTTCGGTCTCGGGCTTTGGATCGGATTTCAGGCGTTTATCAACATCGGCGTGAACATGGGTGCCTTGCCGACCAAGGGACTCACGCTGCCGCTCATGAGCTACGGCGGCAGCAGCATGATCGTGGTGTGTGTAGCGATTGGATTGATCTTGCGTGCCGAACAGGAAACCCACGGTGCGCGTGGCGGCTGGCAGCAACGCGTGCCGCTGGAACGCGACGCAGCTCGCACAGCGTGAACCTGAGCAAGACACGCTCGCGGGCTGGTCAGCGTACCTGGGAGGGTCCAGTGCCTATTGAGATGGAGAAATGAAGATCGTGATCATGGCGGGCGGAACCGGCGGTCACGTATTCCCAGCGTTAGCCGTGGCGCAGGTACTGCGCACCCGCGGTCACGACGTGGCCTGGATCGGCACGCGCAGCGGGCTCGAGGCGCAGGTGGTGCCGGCCGCGGGTTTTCCGCTCGAGTACATCCGGGTGGCGGGCCTGCGCCGCAAGGGTTGGCGCGCACTCGCGGGGGCGCCATGGCGGCTCGCGCGTGCCGTCGCCGAAGCCTGGCGGATATTTCGCCGCCTGCGCCCGGCGGTAACGCTTGGCATGGGCGGCTTCGCGAGCGGACCGGGTGCGCTCGCGGCGCGTCTGGGTCGCTGTCCGCTCGTGGTGCACGAACAAAACGCAGTTCCCGGATTCACCAACCGCGTGTTGAGTCACATGGCGCGTGCGGTGCTCGAAGGCTTTCCGGGAAGTTTTGCCGGCGCGCGCGGCGCGCAGTACGTCGGCAATCCGGTGCGCGCACGCATCGCGGCATTGCCGGCGCCGGAACTGCGATTTGCGGGACGCACCGGTGCCGTGCACCTGTTGATCATCGGTGGCAGCCAGGGTGCACGGGTCTTGAACGACGCCCTGCCGCAAGCGGTGGCGCAGCTTGGCGCGTCGCCGCCACCGGAGGTCTGGCATCAGACCGGCGTGCGCGACGCCGAGGCGGTGGCCGCGGCTTACCGGGAACGCGGCCTCGAGGCGCGGGTCGCGCCCTTTATCGAAGACATGGCCGAGGCTTACGCCTGGGCGGACCTCGCGGTGTGTCGCGCGGGCGCGCTCACCATCGCCGAGCTCACCGCCGCCGGTCTGGGCGCGGTGCTGGTGCCGTTTGCGGCGGCGGTCGATGATCACCAGACGCGCAACGCCGCGTTTCTGGTGCGGGCCGGTGCCGCGGAGCTGCTGGCACAACTGGTGCTTTCCCCGGATTCGCTGGCGAGCATCCTGCAGCGGCTCCTCGGCAACCGTGCCGCGCTGCTGCGCATGGCCGCGAGCGCGCGTGCGCTCGCCAAGCCGGATGCCGCGGAGCGCGTCGCGAACGTGCTGCTGCGCGCCGGAGGTGCGGAATGAGCGAACTCATGCGCCGCATCCGCCACATACATCTTGTCGGCATTGGCGGCGCGGGCATGGGCGGCATCGCTGAAGTGCTGATCACGCTCGGCTATCAGGTGAGCGGTTCGGATTTGCACGCCAACGCGGTAACCCAGCGTCTGCTCGGGCGCGGCGCTCAAGTAATGCTCGGGCACCGCGCGGAAAATCTCGGCGACGCCGACGTGATCGTGGTGTCGAGCGCGGTGGCCGCCGATAACGTGGAGGTGACGGCCGCCCAGGCGCGGCGCATCCCGGTGGTACGGCGTGCCGAGATGCTCGCGGAACTCATGCGTTTTCGTTTCGGCATCGCCATCGCCGGCACCCACGGCAAGACCACGACCACCAGCCTGATCGCGAGCGTGCTGACCGAAGCCGGGCTCGATCCGACCTTCGTGATCGGCGGGCGGCTCATCAGTGCCGGGGCCAATGCACGTCTCGGTGCCGGCCGCTATCTGGTGGCCGAGGCCGACGAAAGCGACGCTTCGTTTCTGCTGCTGCAGCCGATGCTCGCGGTAGTCACCAACATCGATGCCGATCATCTTGGCACCTACGGCGGGGATTTCACCCGGCTGCGGCGCGCGTTCGTGGATTTCCTGCACCACCTGCCGTTTTACGGGCTCGCGGTGCTGTGCCTCGATGACGCGCAAGTGCACGACATTCTGCCGGAGGTGTCGCGC
Organism: Gammaproteobacteria bacterium; assembly: GCA_050739335.1. Taxonomy (GTDB): domain Bacteria; phylum Pseudomonadota; class Gammaproteobacteria; order Natronospirales; family REEB76; genus REEB76. The sequence continues at coordinate 10,567 of JBOIBB010000003.1, read as the reverse complement.
CCGGTGCTGAGCTATGGCCTGCAGGAAAAAGCCGATTTCCGCGCGCTGAATATCCGCCGCAGCGGACGGCAAACGCGGTTTGAATTGCGCAGCCCCGGGCATTCGGCCGGGCTCGAAATCACCCTCAACCTCGCGGGCCGGCACAATGTGTTGAACGCGCTCGCGGCCGCGGCGGTCGCCGAAGATCTCGGCGTGGGCGCCGCGCCGCTTGTCAAGGCACTTGCAGGCTTCCAGGGAGTTGGACGGCGCTTCCAGATCCACGGCGAGATCGAGACGGCCGCGGGCCGGGTACTGCTGGTCGATGATTACGGCCATCATCCGCGCGAGCTCGCCGCGACCTTGCAGGCCGCGCGCGAGAGCTGGCCCGAGCGGCGCCTCGTGGCCGTATTTCAGCCGCATCGTTACACCCGCACCCGTGACCTGTTCGAGGATTTTGCCGAAGTGCTCTCGCACACCGATGCGCTGCTGCTGCTCGATGTGTACCCCGCGGGAGAAACGCCAATTGCCGGGGCCGACAGCCGCGCGCTGGCGCGTTCCATTCGTAACCGCGGGCGCGTCGATCCGGTGTTCGTGGCGCGCGTCGCGGATCTACCCGAAACGCTTCGCGGCGTGCTCAAGGACGGAGATCTCCTGATGACGCTCGGCGCCGGCGATATCGGTGCCGCCTCCGCCGAGCTGCCACAGCAGCTTGCACGGCCCCAAGACGCCCGGGGTGCCCAGTCGTGAAACAGCCCGTGCGCCATCCGCGGAATTCCGGCAGACGCCGCGTCTGGTATGCGGCCGGCGGGACCGGCGTCGCACTCGCGCTGATCGTTGTATTGGCGCTCGTCTACGCGCGACCGCTGCTCGCCGGACCGGCACTCACGCAGCTCGTAATCACCGGCCGCCTCGAGCATGTGTCACCGCAGGCAGTGCGTGCCGCGGTGCGCAGTGGGCTCGGCACCGGCTTTTTTGCTACCGACGTCGGCGCGATACGCCGCGCGGTGGCCGCGCTCCCCTGGGTTGACACGGTATCGGTGCGCCGCAGCTGGCCGCACACACTCTATATAGATATCGCTGAGGAAACTCCCGCGGCGCGCTGGAACGCGACAAGCCTTGTCGATGCGCAAGGGCGCGTGTTTGCGCCCGGCGCCGGCCAAGACTGGACGCAACTTCCGGCTCTCTCGGGCCCGGAGGGGAGTGCCGCCGCAGTGCTCGCAGAGTACCGCACCTACACCGCGTTGCTGGCACCCAAGGGGCTCGTGATCCGCCAAATAACGGTGGACGCCCGCGGCGCCGCGAGCGTCGGGCTGAGTGACGGCATTAGCGTGCGTCTCGGCCGTCAGCAAGCCGAAGTGCGTTTGGAACGCTTTGCGAGCGTAGCCCTGCCCGTCATCAAGGACGGCGTCTCGAATGTGGCCTACGTCGACATGCGCTACACGAATGGGTTCGCCGTCGGTTATGGACCGACCTGCCAGTGGCAGGTCGGTGCCGACGGCGAACGCCGCGCCACGGATGGCGCGGCTGGCCAGCCCACCATGGATGGTTCTCAAGGCTGCGAGCCGCGCTGTGCCGCAAGTTCCGGTGGCACCCCCGCCACGGCGAACGCGAGGCAGGGAAGCCGAGCTGGAGAGGCCACCGTGGATGGCTCCCAGAACTGCGGTGCATCTTGCGTAGCGGCCGGGCAGCGCACTACGGATGCTTCGCAGGAATGCAGTGCGCCCTGCGCGACCGCCAATCCGCAGACCGGCGCCGGATTGTCCACGACGGGCGGCTCGCAGGATTGCGCCGCACCGTGCGCCGCGGCGGGTGCCCCGACAACATGTACTACGGCAAACGACGTGCAAACGCACAACGAAAAAGTCAGCTCATCTGGCAACGAGGCGCAATTGAATGGCTAGGAAAACCGACAAGCAACTGATCGTGGGACTAGACGTCGGCACCTCCAAGGTTGTGGCCTTGGTCGGCGAGATCCTGCCGGAAGGTGGCATCGAAATCGTCGGCATCGGTTCGCACCCCTCGCGCGGCCTGAAACGGGGTGTGGTGGTGAACATCGAGTCCACGGTGCAGTCCATCCAGCGCGCGGTGGCTGAAGCCGAACTCATGGCCGGTTGCCAGATTCACTCGGTGTACACCGGGATTGCCGGCGGCCACGTGCGCAGTCTGAACTCGCACGGCGTGGTGGCGATCCGCGACAAGGAGGTGACCGCGAGCGATGTGGAGCGCGTGATCGACGCCGCGCGTGCGGTAAGCATCCCCGCCGACCAGCGCATCCTGCACATTCTGCCGCAGGATTTCGTGATCGACGGGCAAGACGGCATCCGCGAGCCGGTCGGCATGTCCGGTGTGCGCCTCGAGGTACATGTGCACATCGTGACCGGCGCCATGAGCGCCGCGCAGAACATCGTGCGCTGCGTGGAACGCTGCGGCCTGAAGGTCGACGACATCATCCTCGAACAGATTGCCTCGAGCTACGCGGTGCTCAACGACGATGAAAAGGAACTCGGCATCTGCCTGATGGACTCGGGCGGCGGTACCACCGATATCGCCGTGTTCACCGAGGGCGCGATCCGGCACACCGCGGTGATCCCCATTGCCGGCGACCAGGTCACCAACGACATCGCCGTGGCTTTGCGCACGCCGACACACCACGCGGAGGAAATCAAGATCAAGTACGCCTGCGCGCTGCCGCAGCTCGCGAGTGCCGACGAGACTATCGAAGTGCCGAGTGTGGGCGAACGTCCGCCGCGGCGCCTCGCGCGCCAGACGCTTGCCGAGGTGGTGGAGCCGCGTTACGAAGAGCTTTTCAGCCTGGTGCAGGCGGAACTGCGCCGCAGCGGTTTTGAAGATGCGGTGCCGGCCGGGGTGGTGATCACCGGCGGCAGCGCCAAGATGGAAGGCGCGGTGGAGCTCGCCGAAGAAGTCTTTCATGCGCCGGTGCGGCTTGGCTTGCCGCAGGGTGTTACCGGCTTGGCCGATGTGGTGCGCAATCCGATTCATTCGACCGGCGTTGGGCTTTTGCTGTTCGGCGCGCAGAGCCTGGCGCGCGAGGGCGGGCCGCGCCGGGCGTCGAGTCGTGTGAACGTGACCGCCAAAGATGTCTGGGCACGCATGAAGCAATGGTTTCAGGGTTCGTTTTGATCGTTGGGTTTGACAACTTACAGGAGACCGGGACATGAACTGGACTATCGAGGAAGACATGAATCAGAGCGCTGTCATCAAGGTGGTGGGCGTGGGTGGCGGCGGTGGCAACGCCGTGCAACACATGGTCGCCACCGGGATCGAGGGCGTGGACTTTGTGGCTATCAACACCGATGCGCAGGTGCTGAAAAAAATCAATGCACGCACCACACTGCAAATCGGCAGCAATCTCACCCGGGGTCTGGGTGCGGGTTCCAATCCCGAGACCGGCAAGCAGGCGGCGCTTGAAGACCGCGACCGTCTCGAGGAAGTGCTGCGCGGCAGCGACATGGTGTTCATTACCGCGGGCATGGGGGGCGGCACCGGTACCGGTGCTGCGCCGGTCGTGGCGCAGGTCGCGAAGGAACTGGATCTGCTGGTGGTCGCGGTAGTGACCAAGCCGTTTCCGCAGGAAGGCAGCAAGCGCATGAAGGTTGCAGAGCAGGGCTTGACCGAACTCGGACAGTACGTCGATTCGCTGATCGTGATTCCAAACGAAAAGCTCGCGGCGGTACTCGGCCGGGAAATTCCCATGCTGCAGGCCTTCCAGGCGGCCAACGAAGTGCTGCACGGTGCGGTGCGCGGCATTGCCGACATTATTACCCGGCCGGGCCTTATGAACCTCGATTTTGCGGATGTGCGTACCGTCATGTCGGAGATGGGTATGGCCATGATGGGTACCGGCCAGGCGAGCGGCGAGGGGCGTGCGCAAAAGGCCACCGAGGCGGCGGTCACGAGCCCGCTGCTCGAGAACGTGGACCTGCATGGCGCCCGTGGAATTCTGGTGAACATCACCGCGGGGCTGGATCTGACCATGGGCGAATATGAGCAGGTCATGGATATTGCCCACAGCTACGCGGTCGAAGACGCCTCCATCAAGGTCGGCACCGTGCTCGACCCCTCCATGGAACAGGAGATGCGCGTCACAGTGGTGGCAACAGGTCTGACCCGTCCGCAGGTGCAGGCGGCCCCGATGGCCAAGCCGGTCGTGGCGCCGCCGCAACTGGTGCCACTCGCGCGTACCGGCAGCGATGACCGTACCGACTGGAAAAAACTGGAACAGCCAACTTATGTCAGGCAGCGTAAGAAGGAAGGTGTGGATCCTGAGAGCCCCGAGTATCTCGACATTCCAGCATTCCTGAGGCGACAAGCGGACTGAAATCCCTTACAGAAGGCTTTAAAAACCTTGTGAATCGGGAGCACGCTGTGCTAACGTTCGCGATCGCTGACGTCCTGTCACCGTCAAAGTCGACGGGTCGCTGGTACTTGGGCGGGCGCACCTGACACGGATAATGAAAGCGCCACATTGAGATACCATTCATGAAAGCACAGGCCGCAAGCTCAGCATGCTGAAACAGCGTACCCTCAAAAATTCGATTCGCGCCACCGGCGTCGGTTTGCATACGGGAGAAAAGGTCTACATGACCTTGCGCCCGGCCGCGCCCAACTCCGGCGTGCATTTTCGCCGCGTGGACCTCGAAAAGCCGGTGGAGATCTGCGCCAGCGCCGATAACGTCGGTGACACCATGCTCGGCACCACGCTGGTAAACGGCGACGTGCGTGTGTCGACGGTGGAGCACCTGCTCTCTGCCTTTGCCGGACTCGGCATCGACAATGCCTATGTGGATCTGAGTGCCGCCGAAGTGCCAATCATGGATGGCAGCGCCGGACCCTTCGTGTTCCTGCTGCAGTCGGCCGGCATCGAAGAGCAGAATGCCCACAAGAAATTCATCCGCATTCAGGACACGGTGGAAGTCAGGGACGGTGACAAGTGGGCGCGTTTCGAACCCTTTGACGGCTTCAAGGTGAGTTTCCAGATCGACTTCGATCACCCGATTTTCAAGAAGCACACGCAGTCGGCAAGCGTGGATTTCTCTACGACCTCGTTCGTGAAAGAGGTGAGCCGGGCGCGTACTTTCGGCTTCATGCGCGACATTGAAATGCTGCGCCAGAAACACCTGACGCTCGGCGCGTCGCTTGACAATGCGATTGCGCTCGACGATTACCGCATTCTGAACGAAGACTGCTTGCGCTACGAAGACGAGTTCGTCAAGCACAAGATCCTGGATTCCATCGGTGACCTGTATCTGCTCGGGCACAGCCTGATCGGGGCGTTCAGTGCCTACAAGTCCGGTCACGGTTTGAACAACACTTTGCTGCGCGCGCTCCTGGCCAAAACCTCGGCGTGGGCGGAAGTGACCTTTGACGATGCGGCGGCCGCGCCCATTTCTTACATGACGCCGGTGCACGCGCTCTAGCGTGTGGCCAGGCGCACGCCGCGCCGGATGGCTTAGCGGGGTTCCCGGCGGTGGTGTGCGAGCTTCTGAATCGCACGGCGCAGCGCGCCATCTTCCAGGGACGCGGCGGTGCTTGCCAAGCGCTCGCGTATGGAGTCTTCGAATTGGCGTGCTGCGCGGGGCGCGGCAGTTGCGGTTGGGGCGTCGGGCAGTACCAATACCCGTATCCGATGGCACCTGAGACCATCGGCCGCGAGCCGTGTCCGCAGATCGTCCAGCTGATAGCGCAGCAACGTGGCGCCGGCCGCGTTGTCCATGCAGACCGTGAGAACGCTGGCGTCGAGTTCCGCAGCGGAGACGTGCGGGGCAAATTCGGGCGGCAGGCAGCGGCGCACATGTTCGCGCAGCGCTAGCCTGGTCCGGGCCGCGGTGGCGAGAGTGTGGAGCTCGCTGTTGCCGTCCTTTAAAAGTGCGCCGAGCGCGCGCGGCTGGGGTGCCGTCATGAGGAATGGGTTATTCGGGATGCAGATCGCATGGGCCGTATTCTATTCATAAAGCGTGGACGCCTGCACCAGTTTGATACCGGTGCGCCTGCGGTGCTGGCTCTCTTCGGCATCGCCGTGGTGACGCTTGCCGTCGCGCTGTTCGTGGGCGGTTATGGCACGTCGCGCTGGCTCGAACGCCCGGCCGGGCGTGTGGCGGCCATGAAATCGCAGATCGAGTTGCAGGCCCGGGAAGTGGTACAGGTGAAACAAAAAGCCCAGGCCAATATTGACGCACTCTCGGCAAAAGTGAGCGAACTGCAGGCACATATCGTGCGCCTCGATGCCTTGGGCGAGCAGCTTACGCATCTTGCCGGGCTGAAACGCGGCGAATTCAATTTCAACCAGGCGCCGGCCGAAGGCGGGCCGGACGTGAGCGGTCCGATCCAGCACGTCGCACTGCCGGATTTCCTCGATAACCTGAACGAGCTGTCTTCCGAGATCAGCAGCCGCGAGCAGCAGCTCACGGTGTTGCAACGCCTGCTGATGAACCGTGCGGTGGAAGCCTCGGCTCTGCCCTCGGGGATGCCGATCGCCGCGGGCTACGAGACCTCGCCTTTCGGTATGCGTATCGATCCGTTCACCGGCGAGCTGTCCTTCCACCCCGGCATCGATTTTGCCGGACCTGAAGGCGAGCCGGTGCACGCCACGGCCGCGGGCGTGGTCACTTGGGCCGGCGGGAACTCGGACGGCTTCGGCAATATGGTCGAGATCGACAACGGCAACGGCTATTCCACGCTCTACGGGCACAATGAAAGGGTTCTGGTGCACGTGGGAGAAATCGTGAAAAAGGGCGAGGAAATCGCACTCCTGGGTTCCACCGGACGCTCGACCGGGCCCCACGTGCATTTTGAAGTCCTATACAATGGCAAGCCGATTAACCCGGCTCCGTTTGTGAACGCTAAGGGCAAGATACGGTTCGCCGCGCTGCCCCGTAGCCTGGACTGAAGGAACCGCAAAACCGAAAGGGTTTTCCGGCTGGTTCCTGAATCCTGCCGCGTTTGCGGCCAAACTCACCGGCATCGTCCTTGAAAACCGCGGCTACTGCGCCTATATGCAAGGCACAGGTACGGCCGCGGGCAGCGGCCGGGTGTGCCGCACTTGGCGTGGATAGCACATGGCAGATGGTTTCCTGAAGGGTCTTTTCGGCAGCCGCAACGAGCGCCAGCTGGGTCAGATGCGGCACACGGTGGCGCGCATCAACGCGCTCGAGTCTGCGATGCAGGCACTCTCGGACGAGGCGCTCAAGGCCAAGACCGACGAGTTCCGTACGCGTCACCAGAAGGGCGATACCCTCGAGCAGTTGCTGCCCGACACGTTTGCGGCGGTACGCGAGGCGGCACGCCGCACGCTCGGCATGCGCCACTTCGACGTGCAGCTCATTGGCGGCATGGTCTTGCACCGCGGCAAGATCGCCGAGATGCGCACCGGCGAGGGCAAGACGCTGGTCGCGACGCTGGCGGTGTACCTGAACGCCATCCCCGGCCACGGGGTGCATGTGGTCACGGTCAACGATTATCTTGCGCAGCGCGATGCCGACTGGATGCGCCCGGTGTACGCCGCGCTCGGCATGAATGTGGGCGTGATCCTGGTCGGCCAGGACCCTTCCGTGAAGCACGATGCCTACGCGGCGGATATCACCTACGGCACCAATAACGAATTCGGCTTCGATTATCTGCGCGACAACATGGCGTTTCGCCTTGAGGACAAGGTGCAGCGCGAATTACATTACGCGATCGTCGACGAAGTCGACTCGATTCTGATCGACGAGGCGCGCACGCCGCTCATCATCTCCGGGGCGGTCGAGGACAATACCGAGCTCTATCGCAAGGTAAACCTGTTGGTTCCGCGGCTCAGCAAGCAGGAAGAAGAAGACGGCCCCGGCGACTACAGCGTCGACGAAAAGCAGAAGCAGGTGTACCTGACCGAGGATGGGCACGCCAAGATTGAAAAGATGCTCATCCAGGCGGGGCTCCTCAAGGAAAGCGACTCGCTTTACGACGCGTCCAATATCATGTTGATGCACCAGATCAACGCCGCGTTGCGCGCGCACGCGCTGTATCATCGCGAAGTCGATTACATCGTCAAGGACGGCGAAGTGGTGATCGTCGACGAGTTCACCGGCCGTACCATGCCGGGGCGGCGCTGGTCCGAGGGCCTGCACCAGGCGATCGAGGCTAAGGAAGGCGCGAACATCCAGGCCGAGAACCAGACGCTCGCCTCCATCACCTTCCAGAATTATTTCCGCCTGTACAAGAAGCTTGCCGGCATGACCGGCACAGCGGCGACCGAGGCGCAGGAATTCCACGAGATCTACGGCCTCGAGGTGACCGTAATCCCCACCAACAAGCCCATGATCCGCAAGGATTTGCCCGATCACGTGTACCTGAGCACCCAGGGCAAATTCAAGGCCATTATCGAGGAGATCCGCGAGGCCCACAGCCGCGGCCAGCCGGTGTTGGTGGGCACCGCATCGATCGAGAACTCGGAAATACTTTCCGACCTCCTCAAGAAGGAAAAGGTTCCGCACGAAGTGCTGAACGCCAAGCAGCACGAGCGCGAGGCACTGATCATCGCGCAGGCCGGGCGACCCGGCATCGTGACCATTGCCACCAACATGGCCGGCCGTGGCACCGACATCGTGCTCGGCGGCAGCCTCGAAGCGGAACTCAAGGCGCTCGTGCCCGAGGCGCCCGAATCCGAGCGCGAAACGCTGCGTGCCGATTGGCAGAAGCGCCACGACGCCGTGCTGACCGCCGGCGGGCTGCACATCGTCGGCAGCGAACGCCACGAATCACGGCGCATCGATAACCAGTTGCGCGGCCGCTCTGGCCGCCAAGGCGATCCGGGTTCGAGCCGATTTTATCTCGGTCTCGATGACAACCTGATGCGCATCTTTGCGGGCGACCGCGTGAAAGCCATCATGGCGCGCTTTGGTGTCAAGGGCGACGAAGCCATCGAACATCCCTGGGTCACACGCGCCATCGAGACTGCGCAGCGCAAGGTCGAGGGTCATAATTTCGACATCCGCAAGGAACTGCTCGAATACGACGACGTTGCCAACGACCAGCGCCACGTGATTTACGAGCAACGCAACGAGTTGCTGGGTGCGGCGGACGTCTCCGGCACCATCCGCACTATTTTCGACGATGTGCTCAACGGCGTGATCAGCAGCCATATCCCACCGCAGAGCGTGGAAGAGCAGTGGGACATCCCGGGCCTGCAGGAGGAACTCGAAAAGGAGTTCGGCCAGAAACTCGACATCCAGGGTTGGCTCGACACCGACGACACGCTGCACGAAGAAACCCTGCGCACCAAGATCGTGCAGACCTTCTTCGACGGCTACAAGCAAAAGGAAGAGCAGACTGGTTCCGAGGTCATGCGCCAGTTCGAGAAAGCCGTGTTTCTGCAGGTGCTCGACAACCTGTGGCGGGAGCACTTGGCGAACATGGATTACCTGCGGGCCGGCATTCACCTGCGCAGCTTTGCGCAGGTCAATCCCAAGCAGGAATACAAGCGCGAAGCTTTCGACATGTTTGCCGATCTCCTCGATCGCTTGAAGCACGACGTCGTGAGCCTGCTCGCCAAGGTGCAGGTACGGACGCAGGAAGATGTGGCTGCGGTCGAGGAGCAGCGCCGGCGTGCGCGCGCCATGCAGTTCCAGCATGCCGAGGCCCAGAGCCCGGTGAGTGCAGCGGCGGGCGCCGGCGAGCCGGCCGCGCATGGCCAATCGGCGCCACCCGCGCCGGCTCACGTTTCGACCTTTGTGCGCGAGGGCCGCAAGGTCGGACGTAACGAACCTTGTCCCTGTGGTTCGGGCCTCAAGTACAAGCAGTGCCACGGGCGGCTGAGTTAGCCGCGTGGCCCGGCGTTCGTCCGGACGTCAACGAACAAAAAGATTGCGTGCGTGGATTTCCAAGAACTGACATGGCTCATGTTGGAGTTGGATTGAGTGCGCCGGGCGAGTCCGCCGCGGTGCTCGTGGTCGCGGCCATAGTGATGGATGGGCAAGGCCGGGTCCTCATTGATCAGCGGCCGGCCGGAAAACCGTGGGCGGGTTATTGGGAGTTTCCCGGTGGCAAGGTCGAAGCGGGCGAAGCGCCGTTTGCAGCGTTGCAGCGCGAACTGCGCGAAGAACTGGGTCTCAGCGTCGACGACGCGAGCGCGTTCATGCAATTCACCTACGACTATCCGGAGCGGCGCGTCGCGCTCGATGTGTGGCGGGTGCTGCGTTTTAGCGGGGTCGCTACGTCGCGTGAAGGCCAGGCGCTCGCCTGGGTCCGGCCCGACGAACTGTCGGCGTGGAAGCTGCTGCCCGCTGACCCACCCATCGTGCAGGCCTTGTGTTCGCAAGCGGCAAAACGCTGATCACCCGCCCGTCCCTGAAGCACGCGATAGTTGAGTCGTAGGCCCGCATAAGCGTAGCGCTGCGGGCATCTTGGAGTCGTCACGACCAATAGGGATATGGTTTCTGGCTGTTGCCTGGGCGATGACAAGATTTCTCAGGCACATTCACGGGAATCGAGAGATGCCGGCAATGGGCTGCGGCCTGATGCAGGCCGACACCGGAAAAGCGTTCCTGCGTTTTCTCTGGTGGTCCGCAATGACGCTGCGTGTCTTATACAGCCC
>JBOIBB010000002.1:0-4611 GCA_050739335.1 Gammaproteobacteria bacterium | reverse complement strand
GTTGACGATTGAGATTTTTTGGCCGTCCGCCTGCAATTTCACGTGCTTGTAAGCCATGAATGATTCCCTCTGGAAGGTACAAGTAACAGTGCGGTGGGATCCGCCATCCAACCGGGATTCTGCAATTTTTCTGTGGGAGTGGCGACACTCGCCAGCGTTGTCTGGCTGAATCGCGGCCGCGACAGCCCGTCCCACGGACTATGCAAATTCAGTTCGCTAATTATACCGGAGTCGATGTCAGGCGGTTGCCTTGCAGCGCCAACATGCCGGAACGACCGAAAGTTTCACCCATCACCACTTCATGCACCGCCAGCGAGTTGCGATCCAACTGCGCCGCCATGTCGCGCAGCGCAATCAGCGCATAGCCTTGCGCTTTCCAACCCGTCAGCAGTTTCTCGAAGACCGGGAGCAATGCCCTACCCTCCAGTTCCGCGTGCAAGGTATAGACATGCCCGGGAACCGGCGCCTGTTCCGTGTGTTTGAGCAGATGCTCCGCCACGTTTTCGACCGTGACGCCATCCATGCCCACGAGCTCGTCGAGCGTCGGCAGTGTGGTCGGCAACTGCGGCACGGCGTAGGTGTGCCCTTGCATCGCCGGCAGAAACGGTTGCGTGCCGCGCGTGTCGCTTGCCCAGACGAAGCGCGCTTGTTCCTCGAGCGCCAGCACATGTGCATTGATCTGCCAACCGGCGGCGCCAAAAGCCCGCGGTGCCGTGCCGAACACTTCGCTAAACCGCTGCGTAGCGCGGTTGAACTCGCGCGCCGTCCACGCGGCATCGCGGCGCGCCACGAAGTCCTGCCAGCGAATGTGATCCCAAGTATGCACGCCCACTTCGAACCCCGCAGCCTGCACCGCGCGCATGGCCGCGGCGGCACGCCGGCCGATGTCTGGCCCCGGCAGCAGCGTTCCATACAAGAGCGTTTTCAGACCGTAATTGCCGGCGACGTTGGTGCGCAGGACCTTGTTGAGGAACCCCGGACGCAACAGACGCCGCAGGGCGCGGCCGGTGTTGTCCGGGCCAAGACTGAACAGAAACGTGGCCCGCGCATTGTGCTTTTGCAGTGCGGCCATGAGAGCCGGCACGCCTTCGAGCGTGCCGCGCAAGGTGTCGACATCAATCTTGAGCGCGAGCCGCGGAGTACGCGTCACGGAGTTGCTCACCACTCGGCAAGGCGGGCCCGCAGGCACTCGCCGGTCACGGCACGGCAGCCGGTTACTTCACGGTTTCCGCGACGGGCGCGTGGGTAATGCCCTTTTCATCCAGCAGCTTGACCAGCTCGCCGTTGCGAGACATCTCGACCACGATGTCGCAACCGCCGACCAGCTCGCTCTTGACATAGAGCTGCGGGAACGTCGGCCAGTTGGAGTATTTGGGGAGGTTCGCGCGGACTTCGGGGTCGGCCAATATATCGATGTAGCCGAAGGAGACACCCAGCTCCTTGAGCACTCGCGAAGTGCGCAGTGAAAATCCGCACTGTGGAAGGTCGGGTGTGCCTTTCATGTAAAGCACGACCGGCTGACTGTCGATCTGCTGCTTGATACGTTGCATCACGTCCATCGTTATACCTGCATTGATAACTGGTTTAGCGGCCGGAACCGACCTCGAGGTCGTCCACCACGCTCTTGACGCCACCGACGCTCTGCGCCGTGCGCACGGCTTCTGCGCGCAGCGCGGCGCTTGGCAGCGTGCCACTCAGAGTCACAACCTGGCGACTGGTGCGGACGTGGATATGGAAGGACTTCAAGCCAGTATTGTCGAGCAACTTGGCCTTCACGGTGCTCGTCAAATAAGAATCGTCCATGAAACTGCCGACGCGCGCTCCCGCCATGGGCTGGTTGCTGGAACAAGCGCCCAGCGTCAACCCCGCGAACAGCAGCACGACCGGGAGCCACATCCGATGCACAATCCTCAACCTGTGATCCATGGCCTGCGCTCCGTAGCGTTTGTTATCCGAGATTGCGTGCGGCGAAATCCCAGTTCACGAGTTTCCACCAAGCCTCGATGTACTTGGGGCGTGCGTTACGGTAATCGATGTAATAGGCATGCTCCCAGACGTCACAGGTGAGCAGCGCTTTGTCGTGGCCGGTAAGCGGGTTTTCCGCGTTGCCGCTCTGCAGCACCGCGAGCTTGCCATCCGGATGCTTCACGAGCCACGCCCAACCGGAACCGAACAGGCCGGCGGCTTTCTCGCTGAATTCCTTCTGCAGCGCTTCGAGCGAGCCGAAGGACTTATTCACCGCCTCGGCGAGTGCGCCCTTGGGTTGACCGCCGCCCGCAGGGCTCAGGCTGTGCCAATAAAAGGTGTGATTCCAAGTCTGTGCGGCGTTGTTGAACAATCCACCCTTGGCTTTGCGGATGATGTCTTCCAGCGACGAATTCGCAAATTCAGTGCCAACAATTCCGTTGTTGAGTTTGTCCACATAACCCTTGTGGTGCTTGCCGTAATGGTATTCGAGGGTTTCCTTGGAAATGTGCGGCGCCAGGGCATCGAGTGCGTACGGCAGCTTGGGCAATTCGTGTGTCATCACGTTCTCCTGCTTGAACATTTTGGGGAGCTAGCCGCGGAACGGCCCGGTTGCATCCGGTGCGCGGTACCAGGCGGGATTCAGTCTAAACCGCAGCTCGCAAGCGCGCAAGATTTGCCGGCATGCGCACTATAATGCTGCGGCCATGAGTGCCGAATTGCCCGAAGACATTTACGACTGTGTGCAACGCGCGCTTGCCGAAGACGTGGGCAGCGGCGATCTCACCGCGCAACTCATCGATGCCAAGCAGCGCGCCCATGGGCACGTGACCACGCGCGAGCCCGCGGTGCTGTGCGGCCGCGCCTGGTTCGACGAGGTATTCCACCAGCTCGATGCGCGCATTGAAATCGCCTGGCACGCGGAAGACGGTGCGCACGTGAGCCCCGGCCAGTTGCTCTGTCACCTCGCGGGCCCGGCGCGCGCGTTGCTGACCGGCGAACGCACCGCGCTCAACTTTCTGCAGCTCCTCTCGGGCACCGCTACCCGCGCCCAGGCCTACGTCGAAGCCGCGCGCGGCACACACGCGGTGATCCTCGACACCCGCAAGACTCTGCCCGGCCTGCGCGCCGCGCAAAAGTACGCAGTGCGCACCGGTGGCGCGACCAATCACCGCCTGGGGCTCTACGACGGCATCCTCATCAAGGAAAACCACATTCTCGCCGCCGGCGGTGTGCGCGCCGCGGTCGCGGCTGCGCGCGCGCCGCGCACCGGCGTGCCGGTGGAAATTGAAGTGGAGAAGCTTGAGCAACTGCGTGCGGCGATCCAGGCCGGCGCCATCCGCGTACTGCTCGACAATTTCGATCTCACGCGACTGCGCGCGGCAGTGGTGCAAGCCGCGGGGCGCGTCAAACTCGAGGCCTCGGGCGGAATCGATCTGAAGCAACTGCGCGCAACGGCCGAAACCGGAGTGGATTACATCTCCGTCGGCGCGCTCACCAAGCACGTGCGCGCCGTGGATCTCTCGCTGCGTTTTGAATTCGAGGCCGCTGATCCGCCGGCTCAGATTTCGAAATCCGGCAGCCCGCGCAGCAGTCGGTCGCACTGATCGGCATCGAGGGGCTCGCTGAACAGGAAGCCCTGCATCTTGTAGCAGCCCTTCTCCTTCAGCCGCTCTACCTGCGGCACAGTCTCCACGCCCTCGGCAATGACATCGAGCTTGAGGCTCTCGGCCAAAGAAATAATGGACTGCGCGATCGCCGAATCGTAGTTGCTGGTGGCGATGTCTTCGACAAACGCGCGGTCGATTTTCACGACGTCGACCGGCAGGCGCTTGAGGTAAATGAGCGAGGAATGCCCGGTGCCAAAGTCATCAAGCCCGATACGCACGCCCAGATCGTGCAGTTGCTGCAAGAGCTTGATGTTGGCCTGGATGTCACTCATTACCATGCTTTCGGTGATCTCAAGCTGCAGATAGCGGGGTTCGAGCTCGGCGTTGTCGAGTGCCTCGCGCACGATTCCCAGTAGATCTTCCACGGTGAACTGTCGCACCGAGATGTTCACCGCCATGTGGAACTGCCGACCGCGCATTACCTCCGACCACTGCTTGGCCTGCAGGCAGGCCTGCCGCATGACCCACTCACCGAGCGGCACCACCAAGCCGGTTTCTTCGGCCAGCGGAATGAATTCGCTCGGCCAGATAAGCCCCCACTCCGGGTCCTGCCAGCGCACCAGGGCCTCGACGCCGATGATCCCACCCAGCTTCACATCGAACTGTGGCTGGTAGTGCAACACCATCTCGTTGCGCTGCAGCGCCTTGCGCAGCGCGTTCTCGCGCGAGAGGTGGGCCATGGCCTTGGCGTGCATGTCCGGGGTGAAGAACTGGTAATTGTTGCGCCCGTGATCCTTGGCCTTGTACATGGCGCTGTCGGCGTTCTGCAGCAGCACCTCCACGTCCTTGCCGTCGTTCGGATACAGGCTGATACCGATGCTGCAACTCAGGTTGGCTTCGGTCTGACCGAGCAGAATCGGCTCCATGACCTTTTCGAGAATCCGGTCACACACGGCGGTGATCGTTTCCACGCTGTCGCAAGCATCCACGATCACGGTGAACTCGTCGCCGCCCAAGCGCGCCACCGAGTCTGCCG
>JBOIBB010000001.1:0-6790 GCA_050739335.1 Gammaproteobacteria bacterium | reverse complement strand
CAAGTGTACAGTTTGCCGTCGGCCGACAGACGTGCGCGCGTGCAGGCACGGCAGAACGGTTGGGTGATGGACGCAATCACGCCGATTTCGCCGGCCCCGTCGCGGTAGCGCCAACGATTGGCCACCTCGCCGGGATAATTCGCCGCGATCGCCTCGAGTGGCCAACGTGTATCAATGCGGCGCACGATCTCCTCCGCGGTGACCACCGCGTCCGTGCGCCAGCCGTTCGAGTTACCCACGTCCATGAATTCGATGAAGCGCAGGATTTTTCCGCTGCCGCGGAAGTGTTCGGCCATGGTTTCAATGCACTGGTCGTTGGCTCCGCGCTTGACCACCATATTGATCTTGATCGGCGCGAAACCTGCTGCCGTGGCGTTGTCAATGGCGGCGAGCACGCGCGCGGCCGGAAATCCCACACCGTTCATTGCCTGGAAGGTTGGGTCATCGAGCGCATCGAGGCTCACGGTGATACGGCGCAGGCCGGCGTCCGCAAGCGCGCAGGCTTTGTCGAGCGTGAGCAGCGACCCGTTGGTGGTGAGACTGATGTCGCTGATGCCGGGGATCGGGGCGAGCTTCTCCACGAGCTGTTCCAGGTTGCGCCGTACCAGCGGCTCGCCGCCCGTCAGCCGCAGCTTGCGCACGCCAAGTTGTGCGAACAAGGCGGCGAGACGCGCGATTTCCTCGAAGGTGAGCAGGCTCGCGGGCGGCAGGAAGGCATGGTCGGGCCCGAACAACTCGCGCGGCATGCAATAGGTGCAACGGAAATTGCAGCGATCCGTCACCGAGATGCGCAGATCGCGCATTGCGCGGCCGAAGGTGTCGCGGACATCCATGCCTTGCATTGTAGCGTCGCCGCGTGACCGATGTACGCCGAACCCTTGCGGGCGATTGCGAATCCAAGGATAGTTTGCCTGGCGTTGCGTGCCGCAACGAGTGGATGCGCAGATATCTTGCTGTTGCAAGCGATGCACGAAGCATAAATGAGCGAAGTCGAAATAGCCTACCGTGCGCCCGTAACCTTGCTGCTTGGCACCCGCAAGGGCTTGTTCATCGCACGCTCGGATGCCGCGCGCGAGCACTGGCAGCTCGAAGGTCCACACCTCGCGGGTTACGAGATCCAACGCGCGTTTCTGGACCAGCGCGTGCCGGGCCGCGGCTATGCGCTCGCGGAGCACCCGGTTTGGGGCAAGCATATCTATCGCAGCAATGATGCGGGACATGACTGGCAACCGTTGTCGGGGCTCCCGCGCCACCGCAAGGACGAACATCCGGCAAGTATCAAGCGGCTGTGGAGTCTCGCGCCGGGGGCCGATGCCGAGCCGGACACGATTTACGCGGGGATCGAGCCGCCCGGGTTGTTCGTGAGCCGGGATGCGGGCGAGAGCTGGATCCCAATTACTGCCTTCAACGAACACGTGACGCGCGCTTCCTGGACACCGGCGAAGGGTGGGCTTGCCGTGCATTCCATCCAAGTGAATGCACAGGCTGCGGAGCGTTTGTACGCGGCCTTGTCGGCGGGCGGTGTATATAGGAGTGACGATGGCGGGCAAAGCTTTGGGCCCATCAATCAAGGCGTACGTGCGCCGTATCTGCCTCAGGCCCGGCCATTGAGCGGCCACTGCGCGCACCGGATTTTGCTGCATCCGCGTGACCCGATGCGCTTGTATCAGCAGAGTCATTCCGGTACCTATCGCAGTGACGACGGCGGCAACCACTGGCAAGAGATTACCGCCGGCTTGCCGAGCGATTTCGGTTACGCACTCGCCACTGATCCCTCCGATCCGGACAGCGTGCTCGTGATTCCCGAACGCAGCAGCCAATTCCGTGCGACGGTGGATGGCCGCGTGCGCGTGTACCGCTCATACGACGCCGGCCGCCACTGGACGGCGCTGACGGAAGGCTTGCCGCAGGAGCAGGCCTTTGTCACGGTGTTGCGCGATGGGCTGGACAGCGACGGGCTCAATCCCTGCGGCTTTTACTTCGGCACCTCGAGTGGCCATCTGTTCGCGAGCGTCGATGGTGGTGACCATTGGCGCCTGCTCTATGGTTTTCTTCCGGGCATACTTTCCGTCAGTGCGAGCGCCGCAAGATGACGGATGCGGAGTTGCTGGATCTCCTGCATGCGCGCACGGGAATCGTGTGTGCCGTGGGTGCCGGCGGAAAAAAGACGACCTTGTACCAACTGCTGCGTGCGCATCCGGGACCGGCGGCTTTCACGACCACGGTTTTTACGCGAACTTTTCCCGCGGATTTGCCGGCACAGATGGTGATCGATCAGCCGGGGCGGATTGTCGCAGCCGTATTGGTGGCCGCTAAGCACAGCCTGAAGATCGCCTACGCCTGCCCGTCCGACAAGCCGGGCCGCTACGCGGGTCTGCCGCCTGCGCAGGTTGCCGCATTGCATGCCGAGACCGGATGCGTGTTGACGCTCGTGAAGGCCGACGGCGCACGCATGCGGTTGATCAAGGCGCCGGGGGACAGCGAACCCTGCCTGGTGCCGGGCGCAACGACGGTGCTGGCGCTGGTATCCGCGCACACCATCGGTTTGCCCCTGTCGAGCCAGCACGCGCACCGCCCGGAACGGGTCGCGGCGGTGACGGGCGCGCAGCCCGATGAAGTACTGACTCCCCTGCATGTGGCACGCCTGATCGCGTCCGAAGACGGCCTGTTGCGTGGAGTTGGAAGCGCGCACGTGATCCCGATCATCAACATGGCGGACAACGCGCACTACCGGGCGTTGGCCGTGGAGGCCGCGCGCGTGGCCTTGGAACTGAGCGACCGCTACGACCGGGTGGTCGTCGCCGCGATGCGCAACGAGAATCCAATCGTCGAGGTGGTGACGCGCGCGCGCGCCTGACAGGCCGCGAAGGATGCGGAGTGCTAGGCTATCGCAGTACGCTGCTGCCGTGCTTTGTCAGACGTCGGCGGCAGTTCTCTGAAATGGCGATAGCTCTAATCCGATTCGACTCGTCCACTACGCATTACTCGGACAGGCTTCTTGGATGGACGCCTCGGCCGGACGTTGCTGACTCGCGGCCCGACCTCGGGTAACACAATCTGCCGGATACAGCGCTTGTTCACGCGTACTTGCGCGTCGCGTCGAGCCAGCGCGCGGCCTGCGCCAGCGGTTCCGGGTGTCGGATGACGTCGGTGACCATGGCGACGATATTTGCACCGGCAAGATAGCAGGCGCTGGCACGTTCGAGGTTGATACCTCCGATAGCCACCAGCGGCAGCGCTGCGACCAGGCGTTTCCACTCCCGGATTCGCGCGAGCCCCTGTGGGGCCCAGGGCATTACCTTGAGCGTGGAGTGGTAGATGGGACCGAGGGCAATGTAGGTCGGTCGCGTAGCCAGCGCGCATTTCAGTTCCGCGTGGTCGTGCGTGCTTACGCCCAGTCGGATGCCGTGTTGGCGGATCACCTTGAGGTCGGCCGTGTTGAGGTCGCCTTGTCCGAGGTGGACGAAGTCCACTCCGAGCTCGAGTCCGATCTCCCAATAATCGTTGACGACGAGCTGGGCACCGTAGCGATGGCAGGTAGCCAGTGCGTGGGCCACTTCCCTGCGTACCTGAGCGATCGGCTGGCCCTTGATCCGCAGTTGGATGAGCCGCACTCCCAACGGAACCAGCTTGTTGACCCACGCCGCAGAATCAACAATGGGATAGAACGGGTCACGCCAGGCTAGTCCAGCCATGCCCGTCCCAGCATCGGCGTGGACGCTGACGCCAAATCGCGAGGCGCCATGGGCTGGGCCTCGTATGCCATCCGTCCGGCGGCGACGGCCTTGGCAAACGCGCAAGCCATGGCGACCGGATCACCGGCGAGGGCAACCGCCGTGTTGAGGAGCACGGCGTCGTAGCCGAATTCCATGGCCGCTACCGCGTGGGAAGGCCGGCCGATGCCGGCGTCGAGGATGAGGGGCGTATCGCTGAAGCGTTCTCGCAGACGGTGCAGGGCGCAGGGATCGTTGAGTCCCTGACCGCTCCCGAGCAGTGCGCCCATCGGCATTAGCACGCGACAACCAGCATCCAGCAGGCGATCCGCGACGCTCAGGTCCGATGTCGTATACGGAAACACCTGGAAACCCTCGTCCGTCAGGATCTTCGCTGCGTCGACCAGGCCGATCACTTCCGGTACCAGCGTGTCGTCGTCGTGGATGACCTCCAGCTTGATCCACGAGGTGCCGAATACTTCGCGTGCCATGCGCGCGGTGGTCACGGCTTCGGACGCGGAGTGGCAACCGGCGGTATTGGGCAGCACACGCACGTCGAGCTCACGGATCAGCTCCCAGAAACGCTGTCCGGAACGACTCTCGCCGCTTTCGCGGCGCAAGGAGACCGTTACCAGCGCACAGCCGGACGCGCGGATACACTCGGTCACGATGCTGGGTGAGGGATAGCGCGCCGTTCCCAACCACAGGCGTGAGTCGAGTTCAGTGTCATAGACCTTCATGATTCAGCCTCCCTGCAGGGGTGCAACGATTTCCAGCCGGTCGCCGTCGGTCAGGGTTTGCTCGGAACGGCCACTGGCTGGGACGAATTCACCATTGAGCGCCGTTGCTACCCCCGTACCGTTGAAGCCGAGTTCGGTCATGGCCTGGGCGAGAGTGTCGGCGTCGAGCACTTGCTGTTTGCCGTTTACGAGGATGTACATAGTGCAACTCCGTTTGGGTCGAGAAGGGTTTGAGCCGCCTGCCGGGCCATGGCCGGCGAAAGCAGGAAGCCGTGACGGAACAAGCCGTTGAGGTACCAGCGACGCCCGCGCAGGATCAGGTGTGGGAGGTTGTCCGGTAGCGCCGGACGAATTCCCACGCCCAGCTCCATGATCTGTGCTTCGCCGAAGGCCGGGTGTATGGCGTATGCGCCGTTCAGCAGCTCGACGGCCGAACGGGCGGTGACCGGACCCTGCTCGTCGCTTTCGATGACGGTCCCACCGAGCATGAAAACGTCTTCATCCCGCGGTATGACGTACATGGGAGTCCGCGGGTGCAGCAACCGAACGGGTCGGGACAGATGGATGTCGTGCGTCTTCACCTGTGCCATTTCGCCGCGGACACCGCGCAGCTCGGGCAAGGCGTCGCGTGCAGCGGGTCCGCGACAGTCGAGCACGATACCGTCGCTGGTCGCTGCGTCGGTGGCAGTCGTCCCGAAATGAATTGTCACTCCGCGGGCGGTGAGCAACTCGACCAGCACAGTTACGGCTTGGCGGGGATCGAGGTGTCCCTCGCGTGCGAAGAACAGGCCCTGCTGGAAGCGGCCGGCCAGATCCGGCTCCAGCCCCGCAATGCCGTCGGCGTCGAGCCACTCGAATCCGCTGGTGCGTTGCGCGTAGCGCTGTAACTCGCTGCGGTCGCGTGGCCGGGCGACGACCAACGTGCCAGCCAAGACTGTCCTTGGGTAGTACTTTGGCCACCACTCGAGTGCCTGCTGTCCCCATTCCATGACCAGCGGGTCGGTGTCGGCACGCTCGTACCACGGACTGAGCATGCCACCTGCAAACCATCCGCAGGACTGCGGCCCTGGGCGAGGGCCGCGCTCAAGGATATCGACGACCGCACCCGCCAGCGACAGCTCCAGTGCAGCCGTGAGCCCGGCGACACCCGCGCCGATTATGGTGACGTGGCGGGCGCCGTTCATGGGATACGTGATAGAGGCATTGGCCTGGCGGCCTGCATCGGCAGCGACGCGAACATCCGCGCTCGTTGCCATCTATCGACCGCTCGCTCGGAATACCGGGCGCCCGCGGCAGCGTGCTGGAGCAGGTGTCGAGGGGCTTGTGATTGGAGAGTGGTGGTGCGCCTACTGGCGCGCCAGCATCGCACTTTGCATGAGTTCGTGACGTGCCTCCGCTGGAATTACCCAGATCAGGTCGTATGGGTATGTTCTCAGCCTGCCCCGGAAAGACGCCGGGACGGGCACCCCATGTCTAAAACGACGGTAGTACAGTCGCCGCTCGTTCGCAAGTCGTGTGCGCATACCTGACAGGCCGCAGGCGATGCGGAGTGCTAGGCTATCGCGGTACGCCGCTGCAGAGTTCTTTCAGACGCCGGCGGCAGTTCGTTCTGAGCACGGAGATCAACAAGCACCGATCGGACCGAAGTAATGCAAGTTACGTTGCTCATTCCTGCCGCGCTGCGCATGCACAGTGGCGGTGCTGACCAGTTGGCAGTGGACGCCGGTACGCTGCGCAAGGCACTGCACGCGGTGCGCCGCGAGCATGCAGCGCTGGCCCAGCATCTGCTCACGCGTGACGGCGAGCTGCGCCCGTTCGTGAAGGCCTTTGTGCACAGCAGCGATGTGCGTGATCTTGATGGCCTCGACACTATGCTCAACGACGGCGACACCGTGGCCTTCGTGGCGTCGGTGGCCGGCGGCTAAGCGTCCGGATAAATCGATGGCCTTGAAATCCAAAGATCAACGTTTGCAGGCACTGCGCGCGCGCATTCCCGAAGTCGACCCGAGCGCGGCACGGGCGCTCACGAATTCGGGCGCGCTGTTGCTGGATATACGCGAAGGCGACGAAACCGCACAAGGTGTGGCCGAGGGCGCAGTGGCCCTGAGCCGCGGATTCCTGGAACTGCGCATCGAAGAGCTTGCGCCCGACCCCGGGCGCTGCGTGCTGGTCATGTGCGGCAGCGGCCTGCGTTCGCTGTTTGCGGCCGAGAGCCTGAAGCAGATGGGCTATCGCGACGTGCGCTCGGTCGCGGGCGGATTCAACCGCTGGAAAGACATGGGGCTCCCGTTCCATGTTCCGGCACAGCTCGGTCCTGACGATCTCGCCGCCGTAGGC